>NZ_JAGHQY010000010.1:0-139827 GCF_017744035.1 Shimia sp. R11_0
GCGGACCACATGATGATTGGGTCGTGGGTGATAGGCGACAATGCCTGTGGGCTGTGCGTCCGCGAGGACAGTTCCGAAGTAACGCAGGATTTGTCCCGGTTTGTGCCACATTTTATTCAGGCATGACAACGGCACAATGGTACCATGTCCGCTTTGGGTTGTAGATCGGCCTTTGGACGAGTTTTTTGCCAATATCAGCTATGGGTCGTCCTTGAAATCATCAGTGTCTGCAATCTGCGCCTCGCAACCATTCATGCGAGACGCAGCATTTTGCACTCTGGGCTCTTTTCAGACTTTCTTCGCACTTGAGAGTAATGTCGGCTATCGGTCTATTGCGACGTGATGGAAAACCTTTGAGTCGTAAAAGGCAAAAATAGTGCGGCTTGGCGAAAACTGTAGACACAAATTCAATGGCTTAGCGGCGGGGCAATGGCAAAGCTATGTGTCGCCCCACACCTGTTGACCTCGCAGGACTTCGACCTTTGCGTCATAACCTGACCCAACATCTCCATTCTGCTCCCGCAGGCTGTTTCGATGGGGTCAGAAGTTTGACCCGGAGTTGACGAAACGCACTGAAAATATCTGCGCCGCGTCAGCGTCGACTTGCACGTTGACGAGACCTACATTCGCTTCGGTGGAAAGTGACGCTATCTCTGGCACGCTGTCGACGCCAACGGCCAGATGGTTGACTTCCGCTTCATTGCACGAGGGGATGCGAAAGCCGCAAATACCTTTCTGAACAAAGCAATTGAGCGGGCCCGATTGCACCGGCCGATAACAATCGTGACTGAGAAGGCCCCGGCCTATCGGCGCGTCATTCGCGAAATCAATCGCCGTTGTGATCCACACTTCGACAGCATTCGGCACATCGACCGAAAATGGCGAAACAATTTGATTGAGAGTGATCATGCGGCTCTGAAACGGCTGTTCGGATCCCGTCAAAGCTTTCGATCCTTGCGATCAGCCAAGGCAACTCTCAGTGGCATTGAAACAATACCAACCGTCAGACGCGGTCACATCCACAACAAACAAGCATGTGTCCTTGAGGAGATTCCGTTCATCGCGGGACTCTTTGAGGCTGCTTGATCCTGAGGCATTCGAACGCGCCAACCCGGCCTCAGCAGATTAATACAACAGTCCCAGCACGATCTTGCACTGAAATCCATGGGTCCCGCCCCTAGTGCCGGGCCCTATGGCGCGCTTGATCCCACTTTTTGGCGCGCGCCTTCCATTTGCCTCAATTGTCTAGGCGTTATGCTTGAACCCATGAGTGAACCCAGAGAGTTCAGATGGTTCTGATCCCCGGTCATACACCGAAATGAGCGGGAGTTTTGAGTAACCATCATCGCAGCGACGTTTGGTCGACCAAGCGGGCGCGCCTTTACAGGAAGAACCTCTCATGGCGTGGATATCAGAAATCCATTACATCAATACACTTGCCGAAAGTCTTTCGGTTTCCGAATATGTTGAGATCGCCCTTTCACCGACAGAACAGCTTCGCGCAGGCGATTTTGTGTTTGCGGCCTACGAGTCCAATGGGGCTTTTCGCGGCAGTGTTGCTCTGAATACGCTCACACCGGCAATTGATCCTGACAACGGGCATTTCATTTATCGCGTCAACATCCGGGTCACAGACCCAGATGCCATTGCGCCGATCGGAAGCGCGCTCAACGAGAGTGAGGCAATCGCGCTGTTGGACATCAGCTTACCCTCCCCGGTTCTGTCCTTTTATGACATCGGTGGCGGGGTCCAGAACATCACAGCCAACGGCGGCCCCGCTGCCGGAGCTGTGTCGCAGAACATCCCCGCAGTCTCAGGGCAAGGCTCTATCCAATTTGATCGGTCTGGCAATCGTATCGACGGGCCGATCACCCCGAACAGGGCTGTGATCTGTTTCGCCAAAGGAACACTGATTGACACGGCGCAGGGGGCTGTTCCCGTGGAAACTTTGAAAATTGGTGATCTGCTCCGCACGGCGACCGGTGAGATATGTAAGATACGGTGGATTGGGGCGCGCCATGTCCAACAGGGTGAGCTACAGCAAAATCCCAAGCTTTACCCGGTACGGATTGGTGCGGGCGCGATGGGCAGTGGCCTGCCAGAGCGCGACCTGGTGGTGTCCCGTCAACATCGGATTGTTGTGTCTTCCGATATCGCAGAACAGGTCACGGGATCGCGCAACGTGTTGATTCCCGCCATCAAGCTCACGGCCTTGCCAGATGTTTACGTGGATGAACGCCTCAGTTCGATCGACTATTTCCACATCCTGTTTGAAGAGCATAAAATCCTCTGTGCCGAAGGCGCGCAGGCGGAAAGTCTGTTTCCTGGTCCACAGGCGCTGCAGGCGCTGACATCTGCAAGTCGCGATGAAATATATGCGGTGTTCCCGGAGTTGGCAAAGGCCACGACCGACCCTCAGACCGCGCATTTTGTTCCTGATAACAAGCAGCAGAAGGCGGTGATTGCTCAGCATGTGGCGCAAGGTTTGCCGTTGCAACAGTGCCAGAGCGACCGCCGACGCGCTGCTGGAATGTGGTTGTAAATAAGGTGAAGTCACGGGCCATTTAGGTTTGGGCTTTGATGAGCCTGCGGATAAAAAAGGGGGCAGAGCCTAAGTAAATAGGTCTCTGCCCCAGAAACTGATCACAAACCGGTTTGCCTAGGCTATGGCAATCCCGGTGCTAGAGCGGCATGACACCAAGGTGCCATTTGTGATCAGGTGCATGAATGTGAGGCAGGCGGCCAGCACATCCAAACAAACGCCCGAACTCTTAGGGGATGATGTATCGGGTGCGTTTTTCCGTGAGTGTCTTTCTTTGCGCTTTGGGGCATCGCTATGCCCTTGTGTTGTTTCAAGCGATCAATTGGTGTTTCGCTGATTTCAGATGTCTTTCCAAAAGCTTCTTTTGCCGTTTGCCACTTGGGATTTCTCGGGCTGCGGTCGGTACAAAATCGGGCGCGCAGATTTCCGGGAACAGGGTTGTGATCTCTTCTCTGGCCTCTGGGCTGAGCGCCTTGAGCGCCTCGGTGCCGGTATAGAGGCTCTCTGAGGGGCTGCCATTGGCGTAGACCACCTGATGGGTGTCAAAGAGCATATGGAAGTATTCGACCTCTTCGACCTCAACATCCACATAGATGCCCGGCATGGCGCAGAGTTTGATGGCCGGGATCAACACCTCGGGGCTTTCAAACATGCGTTCGGAGATGCGGGATTTCACCAGCATCCGATGCTGGCGGGAGACCAGCAGGTCACGCTCTGGCATGTTTTGCCCCATCGCGCCTGCGAGAATGCGGATCGGGCGCAGTTTGGGGAAACTGTTCAAGAGCGAGGATGACAGTTTGCGCGAACCGATCCAGCGGATGGGCTGATAGCCCGCGTCCATGGTCAGCACCATGTCATCCACACGCAGGTTTTCGATGGCGACCTCCCCCCGGATGGTTTTGATCATCGTGCCAGCGCAGAAGCACACTGGCGCTAAAGGTGTCAGGGACACCTCAGTCCACCACGTAAACTCCTGCATGCCACCGTCTGTATCCCGTTGGCTAATCTGCCATGTCAGGCCGGTCGCAGGGCCAAAGGTTTCTGTTGTAGGGTCATACGTTCCCCCGGCCGCCACGAAAGCATCGATAAATTCCTGCTTTTGAGCTTCATCTATATACTGAAAATCCAGAAGGGAATTCTGATTGTTGCCTATGATTTCATAGGCGCTATCGTCTGAGGTCAGATCGCCACCAAAGTGCAAAACCTCCCGTACATTGGGGCTTCTTTGCTCCGGGAAAAGGGCGACCATGGAGACACGCCCATGACCTCCAACGTGCGGATTGTGGGTCAGTCCGCGGAGGAATACTTCACTGCTCTGTGCGCCGGAGGCATAGATTGTGTCTCCCGTAACTGTGATGTTATCGGCATAGACCTCGCCGTCATTTGTGCCGTCTCGATTGACCCGCCCCGCTTCCTGTGCGCCTGACAGGTGAACAATTTCAGCGTTGATGGTTGCCCCATTCCAGTCAACATAGTCGATGTTATCTGACGTGCTACCGAAAAAAATTCGGGTCCCATCGACGACGTTATCTTCCCCCATGTCGACCCGCAATGAGTTTCCAAAACGCCCCTTCGGGAGGTAGTCGACTACGGTACGAGTAGCAGTGGCACTTTCACCCCAAGAGACATCGTCTCCTGAATTGAGTTCAAAATCTGTTCCGCGATTGGATTCTGCATATTGAACATATTGTACGTGCGCTCCGTCACCAACATTTAGAATGTTTGATTGGTCGATGTTGTTTGCGTATCTCGCAGTGAGAGAGATTCCATCGCCAGAGCCATCACCGACGGTTGCGATGTTTACTACTGTACTAACGTTATCGATGGAAAACGCAAAATCCGTTGGCACATCTGATGTTACAGTCACAATGGCCGGGTTGCTTGGGCTGGCTGAGCCAGTCAAGGTCACGATAGACGCAACGGATGCGTCAATTTCGACTGTGTCACCGCCGTTTACAGAGTAGGTACCCGGCGTGTTGATAACGATATGTGCCATTGAAATACTTGGCTCCCTTCCTAAAATGCCCCGTGGAAAGTTTTTCAGGCCAAGTGTTATTTCGCCACAGGAATCCCGCCAGAGGGCGTGAAGTGGGAGGTGCGTGCCAAAATGTGGGATAAGAATTCGTTAACCGGTGGTGTCAGAGCCAATATGGGAGCAAAGCGGCTCCGTGTGCCTTAATCGCGGATTTGATGAGGATGTTCAAAATTAACACAGCATGAACGTCGTCGCGCACTTCCAATTTAGAACAAAAACACATATCGGATACTGCATTTATTTTTATTATACCTATGCCGCGTAAGGTGGTCGCTGAAGTGCAGGTAAGGAAATCGTATGGTTGCTGATATGTCCCCCCAAATGGCCCACGACATCGGATGTGAGCTCCGTGCGCACTTGGACGTAGACCGGTTTTCAGGTATCTTGCCGTGCTCCTCTGAGGATGCGCTTCAATTTCTGGCTGAATGGAGAATCCACAGCCGTGAAGACGCCCTTGAACTCACATCGCTGCCGCGCCAAGCTTGGGGTAATTTCATCGAAGAGATGACGCTGGAACAGCAGTTCTGGACGATTGCCGTTGCCGCGCAATTGGCATTTGAGGCGGCGGCCACGCTTCGTCAGATTGACGCGGACTCAAACAGTGCTGTTCCCAGCGTGGGGATTGTCAAACGCATGCAGGCTCTGTTGCACGCGGCGCATATTGATCCTGAGGCGCAGTGGCCCTTTCCAACGCCCCGCCCTCAGTTCTAGGGTCTTCAAACACGGTCGTAGGCTTGATCCGCTCCCGATAAAAAGGGGGGAGCGAGGGCATACGCGCCGCCGGTGCTCTGCTCCGTTCAGCTCTATTCAGACCGCAGCCTTAGGGGGTGTGGCGTTCTGGCGAGGTGGCGCCTCGGCTAAGTGGCCTGACCGACAAGGACACCTTTCCAATACATTCACATATTGACCGACCGCGTACCATTCCATGGAAGATTGCGCTGTTTTGATTGAGCTCAGTTCTGAGCTGTGACCCTTTGGGGCCATAAACAGGAGCGGGCGTGCGGCATCGTTTCAGAATTGTTCAGGACCCCTCGGGCAGGACCAAATTTTATTTTTGTATGGGATCTTAGTCGTGGAAAAAATTGAAGTCACCAATGTTGAGATCCTCCAGCAAGCCCGGAACGAAGAAGACAATACTCTGAGCGCAGAGGTGAAGATTCACTACGCCTTTGGTGATCTGGGTGCGCGGGCGATGATCGCCACACTAGAGATATCCGCCAAGAAGGACGCCCCATGGCGCCGAATCAAGCGGCGGCTGCATGCGAAGGCCTGGGAGTGGCTCTATGATTATTTCGATGGGGCAGCCTTGGGTGACGACTGTGAAAACTTTTTTGCACAGGCAGAAACTACGGCATTGAAAGAGGAGAGCGGCCCTGGGTCTCTGCCCCGCGATGAAGAGCTGGCCTTCCAACGTGAGCTGCATGATATTGTTTACGAAAGAGCCTACTAAATCTTAGGCGGCGCGGCTGTGCACCGAATACCCGGCGTGCGCCGGTGAGGGGCAGCACTGCGTCAGTCATGTAACTTCCTCAATAGTCCTGCATTATCCCGTTGAAAGATGAAGCTGTCAGGCTTGCTGGACCTTTGCGCCAACATCGATTTCAACCTTCCACCCAGTTTTAGGTTCGCGCGTGCCAGTTTTTGGTGCGGGTGCATATAACCTTGCCTTTCGTGCACGCTTCGGACATTGCTCCGCCGCAGTAAAAACCATTTAACGGGGTGATTGCACTCAGATTTTTCAACAACGCCTCATGTCGGCGCATCCGGATACGCGCCTTTCGCTGACGTCCGAAGCCAATGATGTCGAGCGACTGATTTTCCCAGTACTTTCGTGCAATAGCCTAATTATTTGAGGAAAGAGCCGCGGTTGTTATCAAGACATGGCGTCAAATGATTGACGATTACTACACGACGTTACACTGAACATTGAATAAGAGGGCCACATTGATTGACACTAAGGCTGCAAACGCCGCTCGGACGCTCGCAAAACATGGTAGTTTTCGTGTTGCTGCGGAGATTATGGGAGCATCTGCGAGTAGTTTTTCACGCTATATTCGGCAAGCAGAGGAATATGCAGGGCAGAGGTTGTTTGAGCGGAGAGGGGCTGGTGTTACTCTGACGTCGGCTGGGCGCACCTTTATTACGCTGCTTGAGAATCTGAGTGAAGCCACAGGACAGTTTGAAGCGGGTGCAGAAAGACTGCGCCACTCGGGTCCGGATGTCATAAATATCGGATGTGGGCCTTTGGCGGCGCGGACAATCGTGGCGCCGTTGTTAGCAGAATTGCTGAAATTAAAGCCGGAGTTGCGCGCAAAAGTGAATGTGAGTTCTGCCAAGGAACCGCTTGAAGAACTGAGAGCAGGGGCGTTGGATATAGCTATATGTGATTTGACGCACACTCCAGATCTGAGCAATTTGGAAGTCAAGATGCTGAAAAAGCGCAATGCTTCGTTCTGGGGCAAACCTGACCACCCTCTGGTTTCAAAAACGCAATTGCAGCTTCGTGATGTTCTCATGTACCCTATTGGTACAGCTGGCATGCCAAGTTATTGGCGCAAACAGTTTACAGCTCTTTTGGGGGGGACCGCAGAAGCGTCACGTCGGGCATTACAAATGCCTCAGGTCGAAAGCGATGATGCCTCCATGGTGGCTGATATTTCTGCGCGCTCCAATTTGATATGTGGGGGGATGGCGGAGGACTTCTGTACCTACGTCAAGACGGGTGCGCTTGTTGAGCTTAAAATTGTCGAGGCGATGACTTGGAATTTATGCGTCGCGCGACAAGATGGGGCTGCGTTCTCTGCGTTGGAGTTGATTTGGCAGAAAGTGCTCAAGGAACACGGTACATAGGCCGATTGGCAGCTCGGTCTTCCCTCCTAACACCTTGAGCGCAGGCTTTCATGTTATTGATCAAGGTGTTGAGGGGGGGCGAGCAGGATGTGCGTTGCTACGCTGCAACCAAAACATCATGCTTTAACATCTCAGAGATATCAGACCTGGGTTCCCGAGATGCAGTGGAGTGATCCAGCCGGCAAGCAGAGAGTGAGCGTACTATCTGTGTACTAGCGCCAGTATACCCAAGAAGCTGACCGCCCCGCTCAGTGTATAAGCGACCACCATCTCAAGTGGAGTAGCCCCCAAAATCATGATCAATATCGCGAAAAATAATGCGATAGCCGAAGATATAAAAAGATTTCCAACGATCATTGTTGAGTTCGTCCTCGTGCCAAAAGAGCATCGACTTGTAAAGCACGCCTCGCCTACCACACGGTTTTCGAGTACTTGCTTGGGCTTAAAGATAAAAAAGCACCCCAATTTGGTAAACTGATTTTGCCTATCCAATCATGAATTGGGATCAGTGGTCCAAATTTTGAAAGAAACAGACTTGGGGAAAGCGTCGGTGGCGGCTCAAATCGAAGAGGCCCTTTGGTCTTCTGGCCATATTCAAAGCCTAGCCTGTATGTGCTGCTTTTTGCTCCATGGCGGCGCATTCTGTGTCTGAGAGTGCCGTGGTATCCCACCACCCGCTGGTTCGTGCTTGTCTGGCGGTTTCTCCGCAATGCGGGCAGTTGACAGGTTCGGGAAGTCGGCTGCCAAAAACACCTCGTGAGACTTCGGTTGTTTTGCTCTGTTCTGACACGATGAACCATCCGCGACAGGATGCGTTTGGGCAGCGCTCAAATTGCGCAGGCATCTTGTAATCCTCTGTATTGAATGCGTTGCTCAGGCGATGACAATCTGACGCTCTGGTCAGGTCATCGCCTTCTAAAGTGCGCGATTATTTGGTCTTGTTTCGCTTGCCCTCGTTAAGGCAAATTTGGTCCGCTTGAGCGACCGACATGCTATCAGGGCGATTGATCGAGCGATCCCAAACTGTGATTTCCTGTGTGTACAGCTGGCAGGTCACCGGACCCTGATCCGTCTGCACAACGACTGGGTCGCTTTCATAGCCGCGCGGGGAAGGGACACAGCCAGCAAGACCCGCTGCTAAAAAAACACTGTACTTAACGATATTGATACCCTGCATATTGCGCACTCCAAACGTTGCCATTCTTTAATTACGTAGCTGCATAGGATTCATGCCTGCGACTGAATGCTATTCGTTGCGTTGCTGGACAGGGTCAGGACGCGCTGAGCTCGGCAATGAGAACTTTTCAAGAAGGCGCATGAACCAAATGCTATAGCGGTCCATTTTCACATGTTGTTGAAGCGCGCCATTCTAAAACCTGAAATTCCATTTTGCGGCACAACAGTTCCAAAAACTGACGTGATCTTTAGGTGCCAGAATAGGTTTGGTGGACGGTTTGCGTTTTGCATCGCTCCAGGTGATTGCTTTGGAAACGCTTACTTTCCGAATGTGGTCGGGCGTTTCCAGCTTGATGTGGAGCGCTTTCGTGGCGGATTTTAGCGCCCTGAATGTATTGGGAGCGCGCCTCGAGGCTGGGAGGCTGGGTATTGCGGTAGAGCGTTGCTCACATTTCGTGCCCAGGGCGCCAGGCGCTTCATGGCGCCTTATGGCGGGCTGTTTTGTGTCCACGGGGGCAAAACAGCCCCCGGGCAGGTTTGGTTTAGAGACCGGCAGCGACTTCGGTGATTGCGTCGCGCAGGATGCTTTCGATTTGATCAATCATCGGGGCATCCATGATCAGGGTCGGAGACAGGATCAATACATTGCCAAGCGGGCGGGCAATCAGGCCACGTTTCTGGCAGGCACGCGCCACCTTGAGACCAACCTGCGCCTCTTCTGCATGGCTTGCCTTGGTTGCGCGGTCCTTAACAAACTCGATGCCCATCATGAAATGGCTTCCGCGCACCTCCCCCACGAGTTCGATATCCATCAGGCCACGCAGATTGTTCTCAAACTGCTTACCAGTGGTCTGCACACGCTCTGGTATACCTTCGCGTTCCATAATGGCGATATTGGCCAGACCTGCAGCTGCGGCGGCGGGGTGGCCTGAATAGGTCATCCCGTGCAGGAACATTCCATCCGGGCCGGAGATCACGTCGTGGATCTCATCAGACACGATGGTTGCAGACAGGGGTTGATAGCCTGATGTCAGGCCTTTGGCGGTGGTAATGATATCTGGCACCATGCCAAAGACATCTTCTGAGGCAAAGAAATGGCCAAGGCGTCCAAAGGCTGTCACGACCTCATCGGCGATATATTTGATGTCGTTGGCCTGACAGACGTCCCATGCGCGTTTGTGATAGCCTGCTGGCGCTGTCACAACACCACCAGCACCTTGGATGGGTTCAGCGATGAAGGCGCAGATGTTTTCTGCACCAATACGCTCAATGCTTTGCTCCAGATCGTCCATCAGCGCGTCGAGAAACTCGGCTTCGGTCATCTCCCCACCTTCACGCCAATAGTGTGGTGACCGCAGGTGGTGCACAAGATCGCTGGCCGCGTGCCACCCTTCAGAATAGCCGGGGGTCGTCATCGCCATCGCAAGGTGAGTGGAGCCGTGATAAGCGCCGTGGCGGGACAGGACCAGCTTCTTGTTCGGCTTGCCTTTGCGGATGTTGTAGTGGTGTAGCATGCGAATGGCGCTGTCATTGGCCACTGAGCCGGAATTTCCGAAATGCACGGCATTCAGGTGTCCGGGTGCGAGTTGGGCGATTTTCTCTGCCAGTGCAGCGGCAGCCGGATGGGTAAAGTTGTAGAAGGTGGAGTAATAATCCAGCGTCTGTAGCTGCTCTGTGATCGCTGCAATGACTTCCGCGTTGCCATGGCCGATATTGACACACCAGAGACCCCCAATTCCGTCAATCAGCTCGGTGCCATCGCTATCGTATACATAGGCCCCCTTTGCGCGGGAGATCACGGTGCGGGCACCTTGTTGCTTGAGTGCGTTCAGGTCTGCGAAGGACTGAATTAAATGCGCGTCCTGTGCAAGAATGTCGTTTGTGTCTTTGGCCATCGGCTTTCCTATTGTGTTAAGACGCTGCTTTGCCAGAAAGCGGGTCGGGCCAGTCGGGGCCGACGAGCTCAGCATTGCATACCACCTAGTTTTGCAAAATAAGTTACTTTGATGATTTGAGGGGGGTATATACCCCCAAGGGGGTATGCCATGATGATGTCCAGCCAGGTATCAGACGCTCTGGCCACTGCAATTTTGGCGGTTGGGGCAGAGAGTTTTGCTGAAACGCTGCACGATTGGCTGAAAGCGACGTGTTCCTTTGACAATATTGCGATCATCGCATTTTTCCAGAGTAGTGGGCCGCAGGTCTTGATGACGCATGCACGCGATAGTCGCGTTTTTGAACGTATCGACAGCCACTATGTTAAAGGTGCCTATTTGCTGGACCCGTTCTATGGGTTGCACCAAAAAAACGCTGTGGATGGTGTTTACAGGCTGGCCGATGTGGCGCCAGATCAGTTTCAGCGAAACGAGTATTTCAAGTCTTACTATGCGAACACGACTTTGACAGACGAGATGGCTTTTTTCGTCAAGCTTCCATCTGGCAACTCCGTTACGGTGTGTATTGGGCGAGATGCGACCACTGCATCGCGGTTCTCATCAAAAGACTACATGACAGCCAAAAGTATCGCCCCAGTGGTGAGCGCTTTGGTTAAAGCACATTGGTCTGGCCTGTCTCACGAAGATCAACGAGAGCCAGAAGACGTGATTGAAAAGCTCCGGCAGAGGATGTCGGTCGATCAGGAGGTCAATCTTAGTCCGCGGCAAGCCCAGGTCGCGCTCTTGATTTTGCAGGGGCACTCTTCGATTTCCATTGGCCTGACATTGGGGATCAGCTCCCAGACGGTGAAGGTGCTGCGCAAGCAACTTTATCGCAGATGCCGGATTTCCTCACAGGGCGAGCTGTATTATCTCGTGGCGCCTTATCTGTCTGAAAGTGCGCCGCCCGCCGGACATTGAGGCGGCTCTAAGCTGCTTAGCCATAGCCTAATTAGCTCTAAGCTAGACAATAGTTTTGCTCGGTCCGAACTTGTGAAACCTTAGCAGCGAAACATGCAAAGCGTGCTGTCATGGCACCTGAAACGTCAATTCGAACCGGCCAATACGTGAATTTTGGTCGTGTCAAGGATCGTGCGCCAAAGTCCGGGGTGTGAGCGCGCAAGGTGATTTCCGGATTGCGACCTGGTGGCCAGAAAGCAGCACAAAACACATGAGAGTTTTGGCCTGTTCGGGCCAGTTTAAGGCGCAGAGATAGGAAAGCGACACATGGCCATCGAGAAAACGGATACGCTGGTTGTTGGCGGTGGACAGGCGGGTATCGCGCTCAGCGAGCACCTCGGCAACAACAATGTGCCCCATATCATTCTGGAGAAGCGCCGTACCGCCGAAGCGTGGCGTACAGGTCGCTGGGATGCTTTGGTGGCAAATGGGCCATGTTGGCATGACCGCTTTCCCAGTCTTGAGTTTGCAGGCGATGATCCCGATGCCTTTGTCACCAAAGATCGCGTTGCCGACTATTTGGTCGACTATGCAGAAATGATCAAAGCGCCAATTCGCGAGGGTGTGGAGGCGCTGAACGCGGAACGGATGCCTGGGAAAGGTGGCTTCAGAGTAGAAACATCGGCGGGCGAGATTCACGCCAAACGTATCGTTGCCGCCACGGGCGCATTTCAACATCCTGTTGTCCCGCAGATTGTGCCCCAAACCGCGGGTATCACGCAACTTCACTCCTTCTATTACAAGAACCCGGAACAGCTGCCTGATGGGGCTGTAATGGTTGTTGGAGCGGGGTCGTCTGGAGCTCAGATTGCGGATGAATTGAACCGCGCTGGCCGCAGGGTCTTTTTGTCGGTTGGTCCGCATGACCGCCCTCCACGTCGCTACCGCAGTCGTGACAATGTCTGGTGGCTTGGGGTTCTTGGACTATGGGACATGGCGGCGCAGAAGCCAGGCACAGAGCATGTCACCATTTCGGTCAGTGGTGCGCATGGTGGGCAAACTATGGATTTCCGCCGTTTGGGCAATGAGGGCGTTACTCTAACCGGCATGACACAGAGCTTTGCAAACGGTGTGCTTAGTTTTGCCGATGATCTACAGAAAAACATTGCGGCCGGGGATGCCAACTATCTTGAGATGCTGAACATGGCGGATGCCTATGTGGAACGCATGGGGCTGGATCTGCCAGAAGAGCCAGAAGCGCGCGCAGCTTTTGCTGATCCGGACTGCCTTACTCATCCGCTGACCTCACTTGATTTTGCCAAAGAGGGCATTTCTACCATCATCTGGGCCACCGGGTTCCGGCAGGACTTTAGCTGGATCAAAGCGGAGGCTTTTGACGCCAAAGGGGCCCCGATCCACACGCGCGGGGTCTCGATTGTGCCTGACATCTACTTCCTTGGCTTGCCATGGCAGTCACGTCGCGGCTCTACCTTCATTTGGGGGGTGTGGCACGATGCGAAATATGTGGCCGATCAGATCGCGATTCAGCGCGCATACGCTGACTACAAGGGCGAGGCGGCCATCATTACGCCTGCTGCAGCTGGGTAAACACACAGGACTTTAAAATGGCGCATACTCGCATTCGCAAATTTAACACCGCTGCGACCTATCCGGAGCAGAACCTCGACAACGATCTGTGTCAGGCTGTTGTCACTCAAGGTGGCAAAACCGTTTATCTACGCGGTCAGTGCCCACAAAACTTGGATGACGCGGTCAATATCGACAGCAATGATCCCGTCACACAGACACATAAGGTCATGCAAAACATCAAGCAGCTGATCGAAGAATGTGGCGGCTCGATGGAGCATCTGGTCAAAGTTGTTGTCTACATCACCGATGTTCGCCACCGCGAAGCGGTTTATCGTACGATGGGTGAATACATTAAAGGCGTACACCCGGTTTCCACAGGCTTGGTTGTTCAAGCCCTCGCACGCCCAGAGTGGCTGGTTGAAATCGACGGTACCGCTGTCATTCCGGATTGATCCTTGCCGGATCAATGGAACATGCCGGAGAGCGCCTTTAGGCCTTCCCAAAATGGTGCCGTCCGGTAATTCGCTTCAAGGAGAGTATGATGACTTTTTCTCTGGTGGCTCGCTGTGCTGATACAGGGATGTTTGGCGTGGCGATTTCATCTTCTTCGCCTGCTGTCGCCGCGCGCTGTTCATTTGCACGCGCTGGGGTTGGGGCCGTGGCGTCGCAAAACGTGACCGATCCTAGTTTAGGCCCGTTGACGCTTGATTTGATGGAACAAGGTAAGTCTGCGTCGGACGCCATTGATGTCATAAAAGAACAGGCGAAGTTTATCGAATATCGGCAGGTGCTTGCGGTGGATGCAACAGGGGGCGTGGCCATCCATTCTGGCCCGAACAGCCTTGGTATCTGGACGCAGGCACAGGCGAAAAATGTCGCTTCTGGTGGCAATCTTCTGGACAATGACTGCGTGCCACAGGCCATCGTCGATGGTTTCTTGTCCGCCAAAGGGCACATTGGGGATCGGTTGATTGCAGCTATGCGCGCCGGGCTGTCAGAGGGCGGCGAGGCTGGCCCGATCCATTCGGCGGGCATGAAGATCGTCGACAAAGTCAGCTGGCCGGTGGTCGATCTGCGCTGTGATTGGACTGCAGACTGCCCAATCGAAGCGATCTCCGCAGCGTGGGACATCTACAAACCACAATTAGACGCCTACACACAGCGTGCTCTCGACCCGCGCGAAGCGCCGTCTTACGGCGTGCCGGGCGACGAGTAATCAGGGAAAAAATCGATGTTGGATTACACATACGAAGATTGGCAAAACCGTGCCAATGCGCTCTCGTTTCGCGGGCAAGCTTTCATCAATGGCAAATTTGTCGATGCGGCCTCGGGCAAAACTCTTGATAGTATCAACCCAGCAACTGGCGCTGTGCTAACGTCCGTGGCGGAATGTGATGCGGTTGACATTGATCGCGCTGTTTTAGCTGCGCGTACTGCGTTTGAGGACGGACGCTGGTCGCGCATGGCACCTGGCGACCGTAAAGCAGTGATGCTCAAGCTGGCCGATCTCATTCGTGAAAATCTGGAAGAAATGGCGCTGCTGGATAGTCTGGACATGGGCAAACTGGTGAAGGACGCCGCCACCATCGACGCCCCCGGATCAGCGCATTTCTTTCAGTGGTACGCCGAGGCGATTGATAAGGTCTATGACGAGGCGGCCCCAACCGGACCCGGTGATTTAGCCTTGGTCAGCCGTGTGCCTCTGGGGGTTGTTGGAGCGGTAACGCCTTGGAATTTCCCACTGGACATGGCCACATGGAAGGCTGCCGCTGCCTTGGCCGCAGGCAATTCGGTGGTTTTGAAGCCCGCAGAACAGTCACCTTTGTCCGCTTTGCGCCTCGCTGAGCTGGCCGCTGAGGCGGGCGTTCCTGATGGGGTTTTCAACGTGTTGCCCGGTTTTGGTGAGACCGCCGGCAAAGCGCTTGGATTGCATATGGATGTGGATTGTCTCGCCTTTACGGGGTCGACGGCCATAGGCAAGATGTTCATGCAATACTCAGGGCAATCCAACCTGAAACAGGTCTGGCCAGAAACGGGAGGCAAAAGTCCTAACTTGGTATTCGCGGATTGCGAGGATCTGGATGCCGCCGCAGATATGGCTGCCTTTGGTATCTTCTTCAATCAGGGGGAGGTCTGTTCGGCCAATTCACGGCTATATGTGGAGCGTTCAATCAAAGAGGCATTTGTTGAGAAGTTGATTGCGCGGGCACAGGCGACCCAACCGGGGGATCCTTTGGATCCAGCATCTTCAATGGGTGCCATTGTTGATGAAAAGCAGACCCAGAACATCATGCGCTTTGTTGAGGATGGGAAGAGCTCTGCCACTCTGGTGGCTGGTGGCGAGCGGGTCACCGTGGATGGCAAAGGATGCTTTGTGCAGCCAACCATCTTTGATGATGTGGCGCATGACGATCCACTCGCACGAGACGAGATTTTTGGCCCTGTTTTGTCGATCATCCCCTTTGACACTGAAGAACAGGCGGTGACGATGGCCAATGACTCGATCTATGGGCTGGCAGCATCGGTCTGGACGGACAATCTGTCTCGCGCGTGTCGCGTGTCTGACAAACTTATGGCTGGCACGGTCTCAGTCAATACGGTGGATGCACTGTCCGCAATGACCCCATTTGGCGGCATGAAACAGTCCGGCTTTGGGCGCGATTTGTCATTGCACTCTCTTGAAAAATATACTGCGCTGAAGACCACTTGGATTAAGTATAAGGCTTGAGCCTAAGATGACGGGGATGCGCCTTTGCCTTTCAGATATACGCTGCGACAACTTGAGTATTTTGTAGCCGTTGGAAGGGCGGGCAGCATCGCTGCTGCCAGTGAGCAGCTTAATGTGTCGTCCCCGTCCATTTCGGCGGCAATTGCCCAGTTGGAGGTTGAATTTGGGGTCACGCTTTTTGTGCGAGAACATGCGCGAGGGCTTACACTGACCAAAGCCGGGCATAAATTCATTGAGCGTACAGAAATTGTGCTGCGTGAAGCCGAACTGCTAGCAACACTGGCCGGTGAAATCACAGGTAAGGTTCAAGGGATCCTCTCCGTTGGGTGCCTGGTGACTTTTGCGCAGATCGTCTTGCCGGGGCTGCGGCGGGATTTCGAGCAATGCTACCCCGAGGTGCGGATTGAGCAACGTGAGCTCAATCAAGCCGATATTTTCAGCCAATTGCGCAGGGCAGATTTGGATGTGGCGCTGACATATGATCTGGATATTCCGTCCGATCTCGAATTTCAGCCACTACACGACCTTCCTCCCTATGTGCTTCTGGGGGAGGATCATGCCTTGGCGGAGCGTAGCGAGTTGACGATTTCCGACCTGCGAGACAGCCCTATGGTTTTGTTGGATTTGCCATTCAGTGCTGAGTACTTTTTGTCGTTTTTTGGAGACACCGATTTCAAACCCAACATTGCAGAACGCACGGCTGACATGTCCGTGATGCGCTCTTTGGTTGCAAATGGTTACGGATTTTCAATCGCTAATATCCGACCTTTAAATACCCTCTCACCGGATGGTAAAAAACTGATCTGCGTGCCTTTGTCTGGTGATGTACGCCCAATGCGCCTTGGGCTGCTGCGCGCGCGTGCGGAGAATGAGACCAATACGCTCAAAACCTTTGTCTATCACTGTGCGAAGGCTGTTCGGTCAGGAACGCTCCCGGGGCTGTATGCTATGAATGATCGTATGCTTTAAGGTCTTAGTGATCTCCTAAGCCAGGCTTTGACATTCCCAGATTTAAGTCTCTGTATCGTGATGTAGGATTGGCTCAACCTATCCCGCCCTGCGTGGGTGGTCCCGCAAATAGGGTGTATTTCAATGTCCGCCACTCTGGATATCCTTGACAGGCTGATCGCATATGACACGGTCAGCGAGACCTCTAATCTCGATCTTGTGGCCTATATTGAGACCTTTCTCAAAGTGCGGGGTTTTGAGGTTCACCGCATTGAAGATCCCGTAGGGGAAAAGGCAGGGCTTTATGCTCAAAAAGGCCCTAAAGGAGATGGCATCCTGCTGTCTGCTCATACCGATGTTGTCCCCGTTGAGGGGCAAAATTGGACGAGGGATCCGTTTCGACTGACCCGCGACGGGGATCGTTTCTATGGGCGTGGCACCACAGATATGAAAGGCTATGTGGCGTCGGTTCTGGCGATGGCAGACCGTGCGGTCGATGTCGCGTTGCGGGAGCCGATAAAGATTGCCCTGTCCTATGATGAGGAGATTGGCTGCGTTGGTTTGCAGCGTATGCTAGAGCGCCTTGTGCCAATGCTTGGGCAGCCAAAGGCGTGTTTTGTCGGTGAGCCGACCGAGATGCAGGTGGCCATCGGGCACAAAGGCAAAGCTGCGCTACGAGCGGTTTGTCACGGCCAAAGCGGGCATTCGGCATTGGCACCGAAATTTGTGAATGCGCTGCATCTGGCAAATGATTTCCTGTCTGAACTGCGTGCTTTGCAAGATTTTTATGCCTCAAATGGGAACAGAGATCTGGCTTATTCAGTGCCTTATTCGACGTTTCATGTGGGGATGATGTCGGGGGGGCGCGCGCTGAACATCATTCCTGATACTGCTGAACTGACTTTTGAGTATCGCCATCTTGTTTCGGATTTGGGCAAAGACATACTTGCACGCATTCAAGAGGCGGCGGGCAAAGTGAGCGCGCGTTATCAGTCGCTCTGTTCTGGAGCCAGCGTCGAGGTCGAGCAATACAATGCCTACCCGGGGCTGGATGTCGCGGAAACGGATGGCATTGTCCCATATGCTCAGAAGCTTTCGCAGAGCGCCGCTACCACCAAGGTTGCCTTTGGCACTGAAGCAGGATTTTTCAGTGCGTTGGGCATTCCCACAGTTGTTTGTGGGCCCGGTTCAATGGAAGGTCAGGGGCATAAGGCTGATGAGTATATTGAACAGGCCCAACTCAACGCCTGTGATGTGATGATGGATCGTATTTTGCAAGATCTCAGCCGGTGATCTGCTCAAACCCTTCCAGAACATTCACAGCGTTGACACCGATTTCTTCAACATCATAGCCGCCCTCCATCACGAATTGTGTGGGCATCCCCATTTTTGCAATGTCTTCGCCCATTGTCAGAAAGTCATCAGACATGAGTTTGAAAAAGCTGATGGGATCGTTTTCGAACGTGTCCACGCCCAGCGAAATGATCAGGGCCTCCGCGCCGAAGTTTCGCACCTTCTCCAGTCCGATTTGCAGTGCCTCACGCCAGATTTCAAAGGGGGTGCCCGCAGGCATCGGGATGTTCAAATTATAGTCCTCGCCGACACCTATTCCAGTTTCATCCGCGTGGCCCAAAAAGTAGGGAAACGTCTCCATTGGATCGCCATGCAGGGAGACGAACAGCACGTCGTTCCGATCATAGAAAATGTCTTGAGTGCCGTTGCCGTGGTGGAAATCGACATCCAAAATAGCCACCCGCTTTGCGCCGTTGTCCAGCATCGACTGAGCGGCAATGGCGGCGTTGTTCAGAAAACAGAAGCCGCCATAGCTGTCAGAAAAGGCATGGTGACCTGGGGGGCGGCACAGGGAAAACACAGCTGAAGACCCCGTCTGCAAACGGCTCGCGCCTGTGAGCGCCACTTGAGCGCTGGCATAGGCGGCCTGCCACGTACCTTGGGTCAGGCTGGTTTCGACAGAATTGGCGTAAAAGCCCAGCTTTCCCTCGACAAAATTCGGGCAGGTCTGGGCCATGCGCCGAACGGGCAGGGCGGTAGGCATGGCCTCGCCTTTGAACCCCTCGGCGGTCCATTCCTCCCAGATCGTTTGCAAAAAACGAACAAACCCAGCGTCGTGGATGGCGTGGATCGGAGCTAGCCCAAAATCTTGGGGGGCTGATATCTTTCCCAATCGTCGGTTTTTGACGCGATCCAGCACGTATTCGGCGCGGCTGGGTTTTTCATGTGGGGCGATCAACTCTCCGCCAAAGAACTCGGTGTTGGCGTCCCGCAGCCGGTGTTGTTCCGAAAAGATGGTTTCCATGGCCAGCCCAGTGTCTCAAATTTATAAAAAGCGGGCCACGCATTTGGCATGGCCCGTGTCAAATGGATCTGATTATTTCTTCAGTTCAGTCCAGATTTTGTCATAGACCGCTTGCGTTTGTTCGTCACAAACCTCGATGAAGACGCCGGGTCCTGCAGTTTCCGGAGGATTGTTTTCAGGTTGCGCCAGCAGATTGGGATCCAGGAACTCAGATGTTCCGGTCAGGCCATTGTTGTAGCGTGCAAAATTGGACACAGCTGCGATATTTTCAGGCTCCAAAAGAAAGTCCATAAACTTCAAGGCACTTTCCCGGTTTGGTGCGTCTTTCAAGAGGACGACACTGTCCATCCACGCCACGTAGCCCTGTGTGGGAAAGGCATATTCCACGGATGCCTTTTCCTGACGGGCTTTGGCGGCAAATCCATCATAAATCATGCCGACATCCGCATCGCCGGAGACCAGAACCTCTTTGGCGGTATCTGAGTTGAACGAGGCCCAGTGCTGCTTGGCTCCTTGTAGCATTGCGTTGAGGGCTTTTAACTGCTCACGATCCGTGGAGCATTGTGGAATGCCCATGTGAATGGCAGCGAGTGCCATCACCTCGCCTTGGCTATCCAGCACATTGATGCGTCCTTGTAGCTCGGCCGGTGGGTTGAACAGAATATCGGTGGTCTGAATGTCACCATCATAGGCGTCGCGATTTACCGCAAAGCTGGTTGAGCCCCACTGATACGGGATCGACGAGGCGCGACCGGGGTCAAAGCTTGGATCAGCCCAGTCCGGTGAGATATTACCTTTGTTCTTCAGCTCACCCTCAGCAATGGTGTCCAGCATACCTTCGCTGGCCATGATCGCCACCATGTAGTCGCCGGGAACCGATACGTCATATGTCCCGATGCCGCCTGCTTTCAGGGAAGCCAGCATCGCTTCGTTGGAGTCATAGGTGTCCATGGTGACCGTGATGCCGGTCTCAGCTGTGAACTTGTCCAGCAATTCTTGTGGCATGTATTCAAACCAGTGGTACAGAACCAGTTCGCCTTCGGCAGTTGCCGCATTGGCACCAATGGTCAGGGCTAACGCGGCGACACCGCTTTTCATCATATTTTTCATGTATGTCTCCATCTGTTGGTTATTTTGTGTTGTCGGATTTACTGACGAAATAGCTGATGGTGACCATTACGATAGACAGGCTCAGCAAAAGGGTCGAAATGGCCATGATGTTTGGTTTGATGCCTTGTTTGACCGATCCGAAGATTGCCGTTGGAAGTGTCTCGACTCCTGCACCTTTCACGAAGTTGGTGATGATGAAGTCATCAAGGCTCACGATGAAGGCCAGGAGGAAACCTGAAATAATTCCCGGCATCATGAGGGGCATAAGGATCTTGGTGAAGGCTTGTCGCTTGGTCGCGTAGAGATCAAGTGCGGCCTGCTCATAGCTGTCTTCAATGCCCTGCATTCGCGCCGAAATCGGCAGGTAGGCAAAAGGGATACAAAACGCGATATGGGCGAGCAGGATGGTTAGGAGGCCGCGCTGAAACCCAATCGCATTGAAAAATATCAGGGTCGCAACCGCCAAGACGATCTCGGGCACCATCAGTGGCAGGCTGATCAATCCAAAAGATACGGGACGTAGTCGGAAGCGTCCGCCGCGCACCATGCCCGTCGCAGCCAGAGTGGCGATGGCTGTGGCGGTCGTGGCGGCAATGATCGCAATGACAAAGCTGTTCCATGCGGCGGTTTTGAACTTCGCACTTTCTGGCCCGGAGAAGATATCCACATACCAACGCAATGATAGGCCTTCCCAATTGGTCAGGGATTGTGAGGCGTTGAAGCTATAAATTGTAACGACAACCAACGGGGCATAAAGGATCACCAAACATAGCAGAGTGATCGCCTTGAAGCCTGTGTAAGACTTTATGTCGAATTGCTTGCTTGTCATGGGTTAGCTCTCGGCCTTGTCTGCTTTTGCTTGTTGACGCGCCGAGAACATGAGGATGATCAAAACCATGCTCAGCAAAATCATTGAGGCCGCTGCGCCGAAGGGCCAATTGCCTGCATTGCCCTTGAACTGTTCTTCGATCAGCGAGCCGATCATGAAGTTCTTGGCTCCGCCCAGCAGGTCGGGTGCCAAAAATGATCCCATGGAAGGTACAAAGACCAGAATGCAGCCTGCAAAGACGCCAGGTTTGATGGCAGGAAGCAGGATGCGCCGAAGTGTGGTTGCTTTTGAGGCGTAGAGGTCAGCAGCGGCTTCTGAGAGGGAAAAGTTATAGCGCTCGACCGCTGCATAAATCGGCAGCACCATGAAGGGCAGATAGGAATAGAACAGCCCCAGTTGCACGGCAAAGTTGGTGTTGACGATGTGTAGTGGGCTGTCGATCAGACCGGTATGAATGAGAAAATCATTCAAAGGCCCCTGATCTCTCAAAAGAAATTTCATGGAGACTGTGCGGATCAACAGGTTCACCCAATAGGGGATGGTGATCAAGAACACCCAAACCGGCCGCATCCTCGCTGGTCGTGTCGCGATGAAATAGGCTGTGGGGAAACCGATCATGAGGCTGAGCAATGTGGCCGCACCCGCCTGCCAGATTGAGCGCCAGAAGATCGTGATGTATGTCCATTCGATCTGTGGGGCTTCATCTCCGAAAAGGCCACGATCAAAAAAGAACTGGTCATAGGCGGACAGGGAGAACTCCCATATCACGCCGCCTCGAAACTCCTTTGTCAGAAAGGAGTAGATCAGCATCATGATCACTGGCGCCAGCACAAGGATACAGAGTGTGACCCATGCCGGGAGCAGCAGCCATGTGCGTTCTTCTTTATAGGTATCGGTTGAAACGCTACCGCCGCTTGCCGCACCCGCCGCCATCAGTCGACCAGGAGGCGCCCGGCCCCCCGCTCCATATTGACGTACATCTCAGTGCCCGGTTCAAAAATACGTTTGTTGCCACGATCCGAGTTGGAGGTACGCACAAAGAAGTCGGGACCATCTTGCAGATCAACGATGGTGGTGATGTCTGTTCCGACAAAGATATTTTCTTTGACCCGCCCTTTGAGGCTCTCACTTTCAGCCGGATCTTCCGACATAAAAAGGCGCTCAGGCCGAATCGACATATGCACTTTGGATCCGATGCCGATCCCATGAACGGCATTGCAGGTCAATTCGTGCCCACCCCCTAAGTGACAGACGGCCCTGTCAGCGTTAATCGCATCAACTGAGACTTCCAGCAAATTGGTCTCGCCAATGAAATCCGCCACAAACATATTGTGCGGCTGTTCGTAGATATCAGTCGGCGATCCCAGTTGCTGCAACTCACCAGCTGACATGACCGCGATACGGTCGGACATGGTCAGGGCTTCTTCCTGATCGTGTGTCACAAAGATGAAGGTGATCCCGGTTTCGCGCTGCAAGTGTTTTAGTTCAAGCTGCATTGCCTTGCGTAGCTTCAAATCCAACGCCGACAGTGGCTCATCCAGCAGTAGGACTTTAGGCTGCGGGGCAAGCGCGCGGGCGAGCGCAACTCGTTGCTGTTGGCCCCCTGAGAGTTGGCTAGGCTTACGGGCAGAGAATTGGGAAAGCTGTACAAGTTCCAGCATCTCACCAGCCTTAGTGCGGGCTTCGGACTTTGATTTGCCCCGCATTTCCAAGCCAAAAGCTACATTGTCCAGAATAGTCATATGCGGAAAGAGCGCATAGTTCTGGAAAACCGTGTTCACGGGGCGTTTGTTTGGGGGCAGGTTCGCGATTTCATCACCAAAGAGGTAGATTGCCCCTTCGGTCACAGCCTCAAATCCGGCGATCATGCGTAGCAAGGTGGTTTTGCCGCAACCGGATGGTCCCAGAAGCGTGAAAAACTCATTGTCCAGAATGGACAGTGAGATCGTCTTGAGCGCGGTGAAGTCTCCATAACGTTTGACCGCGTCTCTTACATCGATTGCGATCTGTTTATTCTCAGCCAATTTGGCCTCCCTGAGGTGCCGCATGTTCTACCATGGGTATATCCGGGCGCCGCCACCTGTCTAAGAACGGACTTCCTCACTTTATCTTAGGTACAACCTAAGTACTGATTTTTGCGTTTAATATCAGTTTATTAAGTGGATTTTTTGTCATTCACTCCGCGTGGCGCTTTTGTGGACTTAAACACCAATGGGTCCAATTCGGGCAGTTTAAAAAAGGCAAATTGTCGATCCGAATTGATCCACCGCTCAGCTTGAGAAAACAAAGGCACCTCCACAGTTAGATCTGCTGCGTTAAGCAGCGGTCATTGTATCTCTGTCTTCTATGCCGTTGTATTTTTGACCGTGGGCCCGGCCCATATCGCGCAGACAGATGTCTATCTGAAGTGTCTCGTATAGATGTCGCAATCCGCGCAATGGTCACGCGGGCAACCTGGCATCTACATAAAGCGCGCCGCGCTCGGTGCGTTCCAGATCGGTTTTCACGCGGTAAGCTTCGCCAATCTCTGGCAGCGCGAGGATCTGCTCTGGTGGACCATCCGCAAGGATCACCCCATCGCGCAACAACACCAGCCGGTCACAGAATTTCGCCGCAAGGTTCAGATCATGTAGAGCTGCGATGACAATTGGCTTGCGACGTAGCATTTCGCCGCGGATTGATGTCATGATGGACAGCTGGTGATGCAAATCCAGGGCACTGGTCGGTTCATCCAGCAAGATGACATCCGGAGCACGTACAATTGTTTGCGCAACAGAAACCATCTGCGCCTGACCTCCGCTCAAATCCGCGATGCCGCGGTCTGACAGATGGGCAAGTTTCAGGGCGTGAAGTGTTTCGGCCACCCGATCAAGATTGTCAGATTTTACCCGCCAGCCGCTGGTTTGTTTCAACGCCAGCAAAACGCTTTCAAATACTGTCAGCAACGCATTGCAGCCAAAGGCCTGCGGCATATAGGCGACCTTCTGTGCGCGGTCGCTCCGGCTCATCCCGGCAATGTCGTTTCCGTTTAAGCTGATCTGCCCGGCAGTTGGCGTGATTAATCCGGCCAGCGTTTTAAAAAGCGTAGATTTACCGGAGGCATTTGGCCCAATCAAACCGATAAATTCACCACCTTTCAGATTGGGAACGGAGACGTCATGTAGAATTTCGACGCGGCCGTAGCCTGCTTTTAAGCTCTCGATATTTAGGGTCATGACAGTTTCTCTCGCCGTGTTCCGAGAATGATCGAGATAAACACGGGTACGCCGATCAATGAGGTGATGATGCCAATGGGATAGATGATGCCCGGTGTGATGGATTTGGAAATCACCGAGGTCAGTGACAGCACAACCGCGCCAACCAATGCTGAAAGGGGTACAAAAAACCGCTGATCCTCGCCAACAAGAAGCCGCGCGATATGCGGGCCGACCAGCCCGACAAACCCCACCGTGCCAACAAAGGAAACCGCCGTGGCCGCCAGAAGTGACACACAGATCAGCATCTCAATCCGCAGGCGCGCCACATCCACCCCCATGCTCTCTGCGGTGGCCTCGCCCATGCGCAGCGCGGTCATGGGCCATGTGCGCAGCAGGCTGAAGGGAATTGCCAGGCCAAGCAGTAAAACGCCAATGCTGATCTTTTCCCAGCTGGCACGGCCAAGCGAGCCCATCATCCAAAACACAATGCGCGCGATCTGATCTTCGGAGGCCATATATTGCATCAGCGCCAAAAGCGCCGAAAAGGTGAAAAAAATCGCAATGCCAAACAGGATCATGGTTTCTGATCCGATACCCTTCAGCCGGGTGGCCAACAGGATAAACCCACAGGTGAGCAGGGCAAAGACAAAGGCATTGATGGAGACCAGCAATGGGCCGACGGCGGGTATGATGCTGAAGCCCAAAACAATCGCCAGTGAGGCACCAAAGGAGGCGGCAGCCGAGACCCCTAGGGTAAATGGCTCGGCAAGCGGGTTGTTCAAAATTGTCTGCATCTGCGCGCCAGCCACAGCCAGCAATGCTCCAACAATCACGGCGGTGATGGCTACCGGCAGGCGATAATCCCACACAATCACCTTGAGCCGCACGCCGTGCGAAAGCGGATCTGTCAGAACCTGCCACACCGTTGATAGGCTGTAGTTTCCCGGCCCGGTTGCGATATCTACCAGAAAGCTCAGCAGAAGGATGGCGGCAACGACGAAGATCATGCCGTAGCGCCGCGCGGTTTGGGACGCATAGGACCGTCGCATCTCTGCGACGTTTATATCGATTGTCATGGGGAATACCTTAAAGATGTTCGGTCCCACCTAGGCGGGACCGAATTTTTGGCGGTGTTACATACCAGAGTTCAGCGTGCCCCAGAAAACGCCGGAGTATTCAATCGGCAGGAACTTCTCATGCAGCTCTTTCATGGTTGCCTCTGGATCTACATCGGCAAACAGCTCTGGATGTGCCCATTTGGCAAAGGCCTGCATCGCTACAAAGTGGTAAGGGCTATTATAGAACTGATGATAGACGGAGTGGAAACGACCGTTTTTCACCGCAGACAGCTCTGGCCAGCCTTCGCGTGTCGCAAGACCTGCAAGGCGGTCTTGAACGGTGGCTTCATCCGCCTCATAACCGAACAGAACTGCGATGGTGTCTGGATTGGCTTCAGACCAGTTTGCCCCGGTGCCGATGATCACAGCAGGGTCATCCGCAAACAGCGCTTCAAGGCTGACTTTGGTTTTGAAGCCTGGGAATTTCATTGACCCCCAATTGCGCCCGCCGGCCAGATCCACCAAACGCCCGAGATTGGCCGCGCCATAAGTGGTGCAACACTTGGACGGGTTATAGCCAGCCGCGTTTTCGATAAAGACAATCGGGCGATCTTCGACCGGGATCTGCGACACGCGGGAATAGATCAGCTTGGTTTGCTGCTGATAGAAATCGGAGAAAGCGTCAGCCTGATCCCGTTTGTCAAAAATTCGCCCCATCAGCTGGATGCTGGGGATAGAGTTTGCGGTTGGATCTTGGCGGAAGTCCACAAAGACGGTGGCCACACCCGCCTCTTCCAATTTTTCGATAATGCCGCTTTCCTGCGCCTTGAGCAGGTTGCCGAGGTTCATGAACACCACTTCGGTGCCAAGAGAAATAACCGCCTCAAGATTCCACTCATCGGCATAGGGGCTGCCAAAGCTGGGGAGGTTCTTGATCTCGGGATAAGCGGCCAGATACTTGCGGTAAGCATCTGGGTCATAGTTGATCATGTCGTCTTTCCAGCCGACGACACGCGCAAATGGATTTTCTTGGTCCAGAAGTGCGATCGAATAGATCATGCGGCCTTCGCCGATCACAACTTTAGATGGGTTCTTCTCGACTTCGACAACGCGGCCAGCGATGTCGGTCACTTTGATGGTCTCTGCAAGGGCGATCGTGGCGGACGCAAAAGAAAGCGTGAGTGCTGCGGCAGCGGAGCAAAGACCCCGCGTCAGATTTTTGACGGTCATAGGTCTCTCCTTATTTCAGCGGCAGCAGATGCCGCTCGCATGCGCAATTAATAATAGTTGACTAAATTTGTCAAATGATTAGCGCGCTGCAATGTATGAGACTGATACGATCTACGGTCTTTGCTGCCTGTCTATGTGCGGGCCGCTTCAAAGGCTTGCCATGCCGCTTCAAACTTTTCAAAATCAAAGCCTTCCTTGCGGGCGGGTTCCAGAACCAGTTTTTCGGTTTCAAGCAGTTTGAGGATGGCGGCTTCCAGCATGGGAACGACATCTTCAGGAATAACCAGCGCGCCGTGGCGATCGGCGTGGATCAGATCGCCGTCTTTCACCGTCATGCCAAAAACCTCAATCGGGGTGCCGACCTCGCGCACATGCACAAAGGCGTGGCTGGGGCCGATGGAGCCTGCGACCACCGGGAAGCCTTCTGGCAGATCTCCAAGGTCGCGCATCACGCCATTAGTCAGCGCGCCGGATACGCCTAAGCCCTTGTGAACAGTGGTGTTTATCTCTCCCCAAAATGCGCCAACCGCGTTGGGATAATCGAGATCTTCGACCACGGTGACACGGGGGGAGGGGCCTTCTGACATGTGTTTGTAATAGGCCATGCGGCGGGCGCGGATCACTTCCGGTGCCTCTTGTGAGGGCTCCTGCGCGGCAATTTTGGCGGTGCGGGCGTAACCGACCATAGCACCTTCTTCGGGGGCGGAGCAGAGCATGGTGCCACGGGTGAATTGGGCAAAACCGCGTTGGCCCTGTGCCACCTCAATGGCGTTACAGACCGTTGGTGTATCGACAGATTTCAGGAGTTTGAGCAGGGAGGGGGTCATAGGAGGTCCAACCATTCTTTGAGCGCGGCGGTGGTGGCTTCGGGCTGTTCCAACGTCGGTAAATGGCCAGCGTCGGGCAGGATGTTCAGGGTGCTGTTGGGCAGCAGATCATGCATGAGCTCATGGCGTGCGATGGGGCAGAGGCGATCCTCTTTGCCGCAGAGCACCAGCGCGGGGGCGCGGTAGGATTTCAGGGTGTCACTTTGATCTGGGCGATCACGTAAGGCGATGGATTGATTGATGAAAACCTCATCACCAAGCGCAAGGGCCATGTCTTCGCAGATCAGCTCCAGCGTGGCGGCATCGGACCCTTCTGCCAGATAGTTCGGGATCATCTGATCGCGCATCACATCGCGCAGCTGACCGTTTTGCACCATCTCGATCTGCGGGCCGCGTTTGGCTTTCACAGCCTCCAGTTCGGCAAGAGGGTTGGTGTCCATCAGGGCCAGCCCGGCGATGCGTTCCGGCGCAAGACGGGTCACTTCCATGGCAAGAATGCCGCCCATGCTGAGGCCGGCGAGGGCAAAGCGAGGGGGGGCGTCTTGCAGCACATCCTGCGCCAGTTCGGTCATGGTGGCAAAGCCGCCAATGGGCGCGACAGACACCATGCGGCGCGCTGACAGGGCGGCAATTTGGGGGGCAAATAGCCGAGCATCACACATCATGCCGGGCAAGAAAACGATGGGTGTCATTGGCGACAGTCCTTCTAAAGCGCACGGGGAGGGCGGTGCGTTAAACACTTGCGCATTGTGCCAAAACCACCTGTCTGTATTGCGTCGGTATCGCGTCTGTATTGCGGAGGTGTCATTTTCGGCATCTCGCTGTTAACTTTTGCGGCTGTTGCGTGGCGACCGTTGCGCCGCGCAAGTCCTTTCGTTAACCGACCCAAGTCGCCCCGGCGGGGTCGTTGGTGGCGGTGATACGGTAAAGCCCGGCCTCACCTGTCATGGAGGGCGCGGCGCTGTAGCTTTCGCCCGGCATGGTCAGAGCGGTGTCCCCGGCGGAGAGGGTGACCTCTACGTCATCAATCTTGATGCGCCAGTGGCCGCTGGCAGGCATCAGCACCACGGGCTGCTCGGTTTTGACCTGCTCGGTGACGGCTGAGCCACGGGTGAGGAAATCCACCTCAAAGCCGGGCTTGTCCTTGATCATGGCATCCTCGCCAATCACCTTGGCAGGTTTCTTTGACCCAAGCGCCATCAGATCCCAATAACGGGCGACATATTTGCCGACCACATCCTCAACCGGCACTTCGGGGTAGGCTTTCAGTTCTTCCTCAGACAGCAGCGGCATGGCGCGCACATTGTGGGGGAGCTCCTGCCCTTTCTTGCTGTCATAGAGCACGCCGTTGTCGCCCAGCATCAGGCCGTGGGCTTGTGCGTCCTCGATCACCTGGGGGGCCCATGTTACGCCGCCGCCCGCATCGTCGCCGCCAAGGATCGACATGATCATGCCGTAGTCCTGACCGACGTTTTCAAACCCCCGGAAGATGCCGGTGGGAATGTTGAAGATGTCGCCTTCTTCGGCGATGAATTCACCGGCGGTACCATAGCGGCCCCAGAAAAAGCGCCAGCGGCCTTTGGCCACAAAAAACACCTCGGCGGTGGTGTGGCTGTGCAGGGAGTTGCGGCATTTGGGCGGCTGGCCTGCCGCGCCGATGTTGAAGCCGATCTTGTCGGTGATATGGACGTGCTGATCTGGGGATTCCGAGACACCGCCACCGACGATGGTGAAGTTCTCTTTCTGATCAGAGCCCGGTGTGTGGGCGTCGATGAAGGCAGTTTTGCAGGGTTGCAGCTCGCCGTAGCGGACGATGCGGGATTGGATGGTGCTCATAATGTGTCTCCGTGTGTTTGAGCCCCGCACCCAGATGATCGATCGGGCGGAGGCGTTTGAGAGGGCGCGGTCCCGGCTCAAGGCCGGGACGGGGCGCGCACTCCGGGAGGACGGTTGTTCAGACGCCGGGCGCGCAGAGAGGCGCGGTGTGCATGAAAGCGCCGCGCCGCCTGTGTGGCGTTGAGATATGAGTTTTTACCCTGCACCAAACGCGCCTTATAGTTCGCCGGTATGCAGCAGGATCTGTTTCCAGATCGCGGTTTCGTCAAACAGGGTCCATTCGCGGCGCAGGCGGATGTCGCCGCCGATCAACTCACCCCATTCGGCGTGGCTGATGCCGAGCACATAGAGCTCGGCCCCCGTGGGGGCACCAAGGCTGCCCCAGCCGTCATGTGTGCCGTGCAGGCTCCAGCGGATCGCGGAGCGGGGCGGCATGTTGGGATCGTCGCGGCCGATCTGGTGGTGAATGGTGAATGTGGCGGACGGCATGGAGGCGCGCAGCGACATCCAGAAGCGTTCGACTGGATCAAAGCTGTGGCCAGTGGCTCCGCCGGGGTATTCAGATTGCACGGCGCGATCATAATTGCGTTTGATCGCCGCCATGTCGGCATCCATCATCGAGGTCAGCAGATCGGCGTGGCGTTGGCCCCATGGGTTGTCATTGCCGCTGCCTTTGTAAGGGCCGTCGATGTCATTGGCCGGGGTGAAAGGTTTCACGCAGGCTTCAGGGCCGCCTTCGCGGGCAATCAGATCGCGGGCGAAGTCTTTCGGGTCCCAGCCCATCTGGCGCACCACCGCGCCGTTGTCCCGGATCAGCCATTCATCGTCGATGGCGTTATTTTTGGCGTGGCAATCGGCCAGAATGCGGTAGGTGAGCTTGGTGCCGGTGGCCTTGCCAAAGACACCATCGCCCAGATGGGTCGCGGTGGACATAATCCGGTGGCTGGAGAGCATGCCCTCCTCCGGGGTGCCGGACCAGATCACATCTTCACCCAGCAACGTGCGATCAGGGAATTCTGCGAGCGTTGCCATGGTCGCGCCAATCACGCCCGCGTTGCCGCGCGACACGGACCCCGGCATGCGCACCGCCACATCCGGCGCATAGTACTCATGCAGGGTTGAGAGACCGCGATCTTCCCAAATCTCTTTGGTGATGCCGATGATGTAGTGCGGAAAATCTGTGAACTTATTGGAAAAGCCGTGCATCATCCTTGTCTTTCTTCTTGGGGCCATTCGACAGGCAGGCGGGCAGAGCTGCGCACGATCAATGGGGTCGTGATGGCGACCTGACGGGGCGCTGCGGTGGTGGGGTTTTCAATGTGGGCAAGCAAAGCATCTACGGTTTCTGCCACCATCAAATTGGCGCGTTGGCGCATGGTGGTGAGGCCATAGGCGCGCCAGGCGGCGGGGGGCACATCGTCAAAGCCGACAACCGAGACATCCTCTGGGATCTTGAGGTCGAGGCCGTAGCGCAGCTCGTCCATCACTGTGAAGGCCATGTGGTCATTGGCGACGAACACCGCGTCGGGGCGGTCTTCAGCAGGCACGTTGAACATGGCGTTGGCGGCGGCGCGGGCATGGTCGGTATCAAACTCGCCACAGCCACGGGCAAAGAGGCTCTGGCCCAGCTCTTCCAAGCCAGCGCGGAATCCGGCCTCACGGTCACGCTGTGTGGAGGCGCCTTCCCACCCAGCGATATAAGCGATTTTCTGGTGGCCGCCAGCGACGAGAAACTGCGCCAGTTCACGTCCGCCAGCGAAGTTATCCGAGGTGACGGAGCTCACGCCCTGTGTTTTTTCAAATCGGTTGAAATGGACCACGGGCACATTGGCCTGAATGCACTTCTGCGACAGTTTGGAGGACATGGCGACAGAGGCGGTGACGATTCCATCCACTTGATAATCAAGAATTTCCTGTACCACATCATCAATGGGACCTGCGGTGTGCGAGGCCATGAAAACCAGCACATGATAGCCCTGTTCTTGCAGTGCGTTGGAGAGGATTTCCAGCGTTTCGGGGTAAAAGTAATTGTCCAGATAGGCGACAACGAGGCCAATGATGCGGCTTTTGCCGGAGACCATGGCACGGGCGAGCACATTGGGGCGGTAGCCCAGCTCCTCAGCCGCCTTGCGCACTTTGTCCACGGTTTTCTGGCTCACCGAGGCACCGGGGGTGAAGACGCGGCTGACTGCGGATTGGCTGACACCAGCGCGCTCCGCCACTTGCAGGGATGTGACTTTCTCCGCCATCAGTCTGCCGTCCAGCCGCCGTCGATCAGCATGGAGGTGCCGGTGACCAATGCGGAGGCATCCGTGGCGAGATAGAGGACAGCGCCCATGATGTCCTCCACGTCCCCAATGCGCCCCAGTTTGATTTTCTCTTTGATCCAGGCGGCGCGTTCCGGGTTGTCAAAGGTCGATTGCGTGAGTGGTGTGCGGATGAAGGTCGGGCAGACGGTGTTGATGCGGATTTTGGCTGGCCCCCATTCGATGGCCATGGCTTTGACCATGCCCTCAAGCCCGTGTTTGGAGGCGCAATAGACCGCCCGGTCGATGCCGCCCACGTGGCCCATTTGACTGGAAATGTGAATGATCGAGCCGGGTTTGCCTGCCGCGATCATCGCTTTGGCAGCATAGGCCGAGAGGAAATAGGCCGACCGCAGGTTCAGCCCCATAACGGCGTCGTAGTCTTCCGGTGTGGTCTCCATCGCGGGGCCGTGGCGCGCGAGACCGGCGGAGTTCACGACCACATCAAAGGCGCGTTCCGCCATCACGGGGGCAAGCGCCTCAAGATCGTTTTGATCCAGCGACAGTGCCTCGGCACTGTGGCCCGCTTCGGTGAGTGCTGTGACGGTGTCGTTGAGCTTGTCTACGCCGCGTGCGGCGCAGACCACATGCGCGCCTGCCTCAGCCAGCGCCACGGCGCAGCCCTGACCGATGCCGGAGGAGGCTCCGGTGACAAGCGCGGTCTTGCCTGCAAGGGAAAAGGACGGGGTGCGGGGCAGTTGGGTCATCAGGTCATTCCATCTGGCAGTGTCAGGCGCGCAAGGCTGCGCGCTTTGTTGAATTCCCGCAAGCGGGCAAAGACATCAACACCCAATTGGCGATAAACGTCGAGCAGATCGACAAGCACCCAGTTTTCACGGATCTTGTCGCCCTCCACGCGCCAGAAATCGAGGCTGCGCAGGCTGATCTTTTTGCCGGAGGGCGCGATCCCCATCCAGCCATCGGCGCTGAGGCTTTGCATCATATTGGGCCAGCCGGTGACGGCTGCATATTGACCGTCGCCAAAGAAATGGTGGGTGATTTCATCCTCATGCTGGCCGCGATCTGGCATGGCATTCAGAAACGGGATCTGATGCCAGTTCCGAAAGCCGGAAATGCCGCGCGCGGTGCCGATGCCCGCAGGGCCATACCAGCTCATGCGGGGATGCCAGAAGCGGTCAAGTTCCATCACGCGCGGGTCGGGGTCTTTGGGGTGTTTCACCAAAGCCGTGAGCATATCGAGGATCAGCTGGCAGCTCTGCGCGCTTTGCTCTGCATCATAGGGTCCTGGCACAATGCCATCAGAGGTGGCCGGGCCGGGCACGCGCCATTCACGCCCCAGCGAGGGCGCCATGGGCCACACACCGCCCTGCATCATCACCTCGGGAATGTCCCAGATGGCCTGTATCTCCACCACTTTGCCGTCCTCAAAGCGGAAAAACTCGTGGTAGCGCATTGCGATCTGATGGCCGGTGGGCGGGATATCAAGCCATGGGGCGGCAAACACCCCGGTATAATGGCCGCCACAGCCAACCCAATCCTGTCCCAAAGCATCTGCGCCCGCCATGACAATGAAATCACGCCGCTCCAGATCGGGCACCGCTGCAAACAGCGGCGCAAAGGCGCGCTCATAAAGAGCCTCCGGTCCGGTCAGATCCCCAAACGGGTGGCACAGGTGAACCTCCACATCCGGCGCACAAAGCTGCTCCAAAGCATTCTGCACCGCAGCCGCCTCAAAATCATAAGCCGCCTCACGAAACGCCTTGATCGTCGCTTTATGCCGGGTGTGTCTGTCCATTTTCCTCTTGCTCAAGATATCTAGTGGGATCTGAGGGGATGGCCCCTCAGATCCCAAGCCGCGTCACTCAGCGGCGTCACGATAAGGCGCGCCGGTGCCATAGGGCACGTTGATACCGCCATAGCGGCGCACGCGCACATTGCATTGCTCTGCATGGCCGACAAACCCTTCGAGCATACAGAGGCGGGAGCCATATTCGCCGATCAGCGTGGCGGCCTCATCTGTGGTGACCTTCTGATAGCTGTGGGTTTTCAGGTATTTTCCTACCCAAAGACCGCCAGTATAACGCCCCGCCTTCTTGGTGGGCAGCGTATGGTTGGTGCCGATCACCTTATCCCCGTTGGAGACATTGGTGCGTGCGCCCAGGAACAGCGCGCCGTAGCAGGTCATGTTCTCAAGGAACCAATCGTCGCGGTCGGTCATCACCTGTACATGCTCAGAGGCGATGTCATCGGCCACTTCCAGCATCTCCTCATAGGTGTCACAGACGATCACCTCGCCGTATTCATCCCAGCTCACGCGCGCGGTGTCGGCGGTGGGCAGGATCTGCAGGATACGTTCGATCTCCACAAGGGTCTCTTCGGCCAGCTTCTTGCTGTTGGTGAGCAGCACACAGGGGCTGTTATAGCCGTGCTCCGCCTGACCCAGCAGGTCGGTGGCGCAGAGTTCGGCGTCGGCGGCGGTTTCATCCGCAATCACCATGGTCTCGGTTGGACCAGCAAAAAGGTCGATGCCGACGCGGCCAAAGAGCTGGCGCTTGGCTTCGGCCACAAAAGCGTTGCCGGGGCCAACCAGCATATGCACCGGATCAATGGTCTCTGTGCCGATCGCCATGGCGCCAATCGCCTGAATGCCGCCCATCACATAGATCTCATGGGCACCGCCCAGATGCATGGCGGCAATCACGGCGGCGTTGGGCTTGCCCTGAAACGGCGGGGTGCAGGCGATGATGCGCGGCACGCCAGCAACAGAGGCGGTGGCCACGGACATATGCGCCGACGCCACCATAGGGAATTTGCCGCCGGGCACATAGCAGCCCACGGATTGCACCGGGATGTTTTTATGGCCGAGGATCACGCCGGGCATGGTTTCCACTTCGATGTCCAGCATCGAGTCCCGCTGGGCCTGCGCAAAGTTGCGCACTTGTTCTTGGGCAAATTTGATGTCGGCCAGCTCACGCTCGGTCAAAGAGGCGATCAGCGCGTCGATCTCTTCCTGGCTCAGGCGGAAAGAGGCCGGGGAATAGTTGTCAAATTTCTCAGACAGCTCCCGCACGGCGGCGTCGCCGCGGGTTTCAATGTCTTTGAGCGTGGCTTCGACCACGGCGCGGGTTTTGGCATCATCTTCGGCGCGTTCCGCTTGGTCTTTGCCGCGTTTCAGATACTCGATGGTCATCTCACTGTCTCCCGCCCCGCAGATTACGCGGGGCCTCATTCATAGAGTGGGGCCCCGGACTTGCGCCCGGGACATGGTTTATTTTGCCTCTGGACGGGGCGCTTCTTTTTCGCCGCGGTCATAGGCTTCCCAGCCTTCGCCGTTGAAAATGTCGACACCCAGCTGGGCAGCCACATGGGCGAAATCCACATTCACCCAGTTGTCGACAATCTTGCCGTCCACAACCTTCCAGAAATCCATATAGCGGATTTCGACGCGTTTGCCGGTGGGGGCAATGCCGAGGAATTCACCGGAGTGGGTGGCTTCCTGACGGCCAAAGGCCGCGGCCCATTCGCCCATGTACAGACGTGCCTCATCAATGCAGGTTTTGTCGGAAAACGCCGCCTGGAACGGGCGCTGCCAGTTGTCCTGAAATTCCTTGAGGCCGGTTTTGGTGCCGCAGCCCTGATTGCCCATCCAGCGGAAGCCCTGGGTGAAGAATTCGCCGATGTCGTCAATGCGGTGGTCATTGAGACCATCCACCATGGTTTCGATCACGCGGCGGGTGTCTTCGGTTTTGCTCATATCCGTGTCACGGGTCAGAACGGCTTGTTCGGGGCGAGAACCTTTCATGGTCTATCTCCTAGTAAAATGCGGTGTGTGGTGTGAGAGGGGCGCAAGGCACCCCGCTCAGAAAATCCCGCGGCATCCTGTTGAGCGCCGGATGGCGCGACATGGCGTTATGGCGTGCGCAAGAGCTCATCCTTTGACCGCGCCAGCGGTCAGGCCCGAAACAATCTGGCGCTGGAAGAACATCACCAGCACAAAGAGCGGCGCGGTGGCGGAGACCACGGAGGCAACCGCAAACATCACATTGCCCTCTTCCTGTGTGGAGCCAAGGAAGCCGTAGATCGCAGGCACCATGGTGCGGTTCTCTTCGCTGAGCAGCATCGAGGTGACCGAGAAGTCATTATAGGCCAGCAGGAAAGAGAACAGACCGGTGGTGATCACGCCGGGCCACATCACCGGGATGATCACATGGCGGAAGGCCTGAAACTGGTTGCAGCCGTCGACTTTGGCGCTTTCATCCAGATCCTTGGGGATGTTCAGAAAGAAGGAGTGCAGCATCCAGAGCGTGAAGGGCTGGTTGATGGCGACAAGCACGATGATCGCGGTGGGGATATGGCCCCAGAGGTTCCATTCAAAGAACGGCAGCAGGTAGCCTGAAACCAGCGTGATGTGGGGCATGGCGCGAAACACCAGCGCGATCATCAAAAGCCAGAAGGAATAGTTGTGACCGGAGCGCGCCAGCGCGTAGCCGCCCAAGGTGCCAAAGGTCAGCGAGATGGTAACGGTGAAGAACACAATGATGAAAGTGTTGATCGCCGCGCGCCAGAACTCTTCCTGCACCCAAGCACCTTCATAGCCTTTGCCGGTGAAGGTGCCGCCGGTTTCGATCAGCGTGCGGGTGCCGGTGAGGGCTTGGGTCCAGTCCGCTTTGGAGAAAAAATCCCCCTGCACTTTGAAGGAGCCCCAGAGGGTCCAGAGGAAGGGGAAGGAGGCGACAATCACCCAGAGCAGCACAAAGGCTGAGGAGATCACAATCAGGCTGCGGGAGGAGCGGTTTGCAATTGTGGAGGACATCAGACAGCCTTTCCTTTGAAGTCGCGCCATGTGCGCACCAGGACGGGGGCAAGCAGGATCGTAACCCCGATCACGGTCAGCACCGAGGTGGCAGCGGCGGAGTTGAAACGAGTGATGTCGCTGCGCATATCCGCAAAGATGATGTAGGAGAGCGAGGGTGCATTGGCTTGGGCCGAGAAGCCAACCACCGGTTCAAACACCCTGAAATTGTCCATCAGCTGCATCAGCGAGATAAACACTGCCAGCGGCATCAGATGGGGGATCACCACATAGCGGATCTGTTGCCATTTGGTGGCCCCGTCGATCATGGCGGCCTCAAGGGAGTCGCTGTTCACGGTCTGAAGCCCTGCGTAGAAGACCACAAAGGCAAAGGGTGCGCCGCTCCAGATGCCGTAGACGATGAGGGTGATCCATGTGAGTGGTGGGGAGGCTTTCAGCGAGAGTTCCGGATCGTCAAAGATCCATTGCAACGATTTGCCGATCACCCCTTGGGCGTCGATCATCCAGAATAGGATCAGCGAGCCGATCAGTGGCGTGATGATCATCGGCAGCAGGGAGACAAAAATGGTTGGGCCTTTGAGGGCGGGCGTTAGGCGGTTCACCCCAAGCGCGATCAGTAGGCCAAGCACGATCACCAGCGGTGTCACCAAAAACGTATAGGTGAGGGTGAAGGCGAGCGCCTTGTAAAACGGCAGATTGTAGAGCTCTGCGCAGAAGCCTCCGAGGCTTTCGCGGTTGGTCCAGGCTTTGGCAATTTCTGCTGAAGCGAGATGACCACGGTCAAAATAGGTGGACAGGCCCGCAAACCGCCCGAGTGGCTGTTCGGCGCGTAATTTGGCGGTGGCCTCAGTATCGACAGCGCTTTCCTGCGTGCAGCCAAAGGGGCCGCAGTTTTCAGTCACCACAAGGACCTGCTCATGTTCGATATACATGGACTGGACAACCACTGACACCAGTGGGAGCGCAATGAAGAGGGTCATTGCGGCAAGGCTGGGTAGAATGAACCAGAGGAAGGTTTTATGGCGCATGTCAGATCGTCCTGTTCACGAAGGGCCAATGGGCGGCAGAACCAGGGGGAGTGGTCCGGTTCTGCCAAGGGTTGGCTTCTTACTTAAGGAAGCCTTTTTCTTTGGCGGCAGAGACATAGGCGGCCTCTACATCAGCCAGAGCCTGCTCAGCAGATTCAGAGCCTTGCAGAAACTCGGAGAGTTCCGCGCCGAGGGCGGAGTGCATCAGACCCATGAAAGGGATCATCGGATAAGGCTTTGTGCCACCCGTGGCGGTTGCCAGAACACCGGCAGAGGCCGCAGAGGGCTGATAGCCTTCGATCAGCCAGACGGCCGCGTCGTTGTTGGCTTTCACGTTGGCTGGGCTGATGCCGTTGAGCATGGCAACAAAGCTGGCTTCGGCGTCTTCATCGCTGATATTTGCGGCGATGGTAAAGCCATCCCACCACAAAGAGGACGCCGGGGTGCTGCCGCCGCCAACCGTCGGGGAGGAAACAAGTACAGTGTTGCTGACCACGTCATCGGTGGAGCCTTCTGCGTCCAGAATGCCTGTGCCACGAGAGCCCCAGAGATGAGCCATCGCCAGCTCACCGGCTTCCCAGGAGGCCTGAACCGCGTTGGAGTCAAAGGTGAGGAAATCCGGGTTGGATTGCTCGGTCAGCGCTTTGAGCATGTTGAGCGCGGCCACGCCGGTTTCGTTGTTCACATTCGGCTCTGCGGTGCCGGGCTTGAAGAACTCCCCGCCAAAGCCGAGGTACATGTTCACAAACTCTTCGCCGAGGTTCCAGCCGGTCTGGCTGGTGGTGGCGAAGGGGTGTTCCATCAGGCCGGCTGCTTTGATCGCTGCGCTTGCGGCCACAACATCTTCATAGGTGGTGGGTACGTCGACGCCGGCTTTCTCAAGGATGTCTGTGCGCACAAACAGGTGCTGGGCGTTGGCCATGAAGGCCACCGCCATCACTTTGCCGTCGACAGTGATCAACTGGTTCTTGGAGATATTCTGGCCGTGTTTTGCGATTAGATCATCCAGCGGGCGGATCAGGCCTTCGCCGATCAGCGGCACGATGCCAGCGTTGGTGGTGACAACTGTGGAGTATTGCGCCGGATTGGCGGTCAGTGCAGCGACTTGCAGATCGCGATAGTCTTTGTTGAGGTTGCTCTCAACGGTCACACCGCTGTCTGCGCATTCTTTTGCGCCTGCGGCAACGGCCTGAATGGCGGCAAAATCATTGCCCAGAATATTGACGGTGCCAGATGCTACGCCACAGCCCGCATAAGCGGTTGTTCCCATGAACACGGCTGCTGCACCGAGCATTGAAAGTTTCATCATAGACATATGTGTCTCCCTGTGTTGGGTCAAAGGGGTACTGTTCACCCCGGTTGGCCTTGGCCGCCGCACATGCGAAGGCAGAATGCTGGGTTAAGATCCCAGTCTTGCGCCATCTTCTGCATTGAAGAGGTGGCAGATTTCAGTCGGGATGCTGAGAGAGACCAGATCGCCGATTTCGGCGCGGTAGGTCTTGTCAGCTTTCACGGAAACCAGTGCATCCCCGACGCGCACGGAGATCATCGTGGCATCGCCAAGAAGCTCCAGCGTGTAGATTGGGGCGGTGATCTGGCCTTTGCCTTCGGCAACAGCTGCATCCTCTGCGCGGAAGCCGAGGGTCAGCGGGCCATCAGGGGCATTAATGCCCGGAATTTCGACATTTGGCGCTCGGAACACGCCGCCGGTAATCTCGCCATCCATCAGGTTCATCGCCGGGGAGCCGATGAAGCTCGCGACAAAAGTATTGGCGGGGCTGTCGTAGATTTCAGTGGGCGAGCCAACCTGCTGTACCACGCCTTTTTTCATCACCACAACGCGGTCGGCCAATGTCATCGCTTCGATCTGGTCATGGGTCACATAGATGGTGGTGGCCTGAAGATCGTGGCTTAGGTTTTTGATCTGGGCGCGGGTGGAGACCCGCAGCTTGGCATCCAGATTGGAGAGCGGTTCATCCATCAGGAAGACTTTGGGCTTGCGCACAATCGCGCGCGCCAGTGCGACGCGCTGACGTTGACCGCCAGAGAGCTCTGCCGGTTTGCGGTGTAGAAATTCACCCAGTTCCACGCGCTCTGCGGCCTGCATGACGCGCTCATGATGGGTGGCCGGATCAATGCCGCGCACCTTCAATGGGAAGCGGATGTTCTCATAGACGTTCATGTTTGGGTAAAGCGCGTAGCTTTGAAACACCATGGCCACATCGCGGTCTTTGGGCTCCAGCTCATTGACCACGGTGTCGTCAATGCGGATCTCCCCTTCGCTGACATCCTCTAGCCCGGCGATCATGCGCATGGTGGTGGTCTTGCCACATCCAGATGGCCCCAGAAGGACGAGGAACTCCTTGTCGGCGATGGTGAGGTCGAAGTTGTGAACACCCACGAAAGTGCCCCAGCGCTTGCCTACATTGCGAAGCTGAATTTCCGCCATTTTGGTCCCCCGAGCAGCATTTGGTTGATCCAGATGCGTTTTGCATACGTTTGCAAAATGGTAGTAATGTCACGTCGGTTTTGGCAAGACATTTTTGCATACGTATGCAAAAATGTCTTGAACGCCTCCGAAAATCGCGTTGTGAGATGCGGATTAAATTTATGTCTAATATGGGAAAATCACATGAGTGATGTTCAAAGCGCCAAGCACATTATTCGGGCATTTTATGCTGATCTGGATGCCGCAGAAGCCGATAGCATGGCCGAAGTGATGGCAAAGCACTGTGATTCTGATTTGCTGTGGCGCGGATTTCACCCGTTTGACGAGATCCGTGGCGCGTGCGCCGTGGGTGCACAATTCTGGACACCGCTGCGTCAGAGCCTGACACGGATGCAGCGGCGGATGGACATCTTTTTTGCGGCGCAGAATCGGTTTGACGATCAGGGCGATGTCTGGGTGAGCTCAATGGGGCATCTGATGGGGCTGTTTGATCGGCCGTGGCTGGGCATTCCTGCGACTGGCAAGATGGCCTTTCTGCGCTATTGCGCCTTTCATCGGGTGCAGGGCGGCAAGATTGTTGAGACAGCGATGTATTTTGATATCCCGCATCTGATGGTGCAGACGGGTTTGCAGCCTTTCCCGGAGCAGACAGCGGCGCAACTGGTGCAGCCGGGGCCGATGACCCATGACGGGTTGCTGTATGAGGCGCAACCAGCAGAGGAAGGCGCCAAGACGCTGGCGGCAATTGAAGCAATGATTGGCGATTTGGGGCAGTGGGACAATCCGCTGCCGCTGGAAGAAGAACTGGCGCTGACCTGGCATGACGACATGATCTGGTGGGGCCCAACGGGCATTGGTGCGACCTACACCATTGAACGCTATGCCAAGCAACATTCCGGGCCTTTTCGGGCGGGCTTTACCGAGCGCTCCAAGACCAATCACATCTGTCGCATGGCGGAAGGGCATTATGGCGGCTTCTTTGGCTGGCCCAATTTCACCGCCGTACCAAGTGGCGGGTTTATGGGGATGCCAGCGACCGGCAAAGCGGGGGAGTTTCGTGTGATCGACATCTATCGCCGCGAGGGCGATAAGCTGGCGGAGAACTGGGTTTTTATAGATCTGCTGCATTTTTGGAAACAGCAGGGTGTGGATATTCTGGCACGAACCAATGGGATAGGTCGCGTTGATTAACGCGGTGTGCGAATTCACCTCGTGAAGCCAAAGTGATCGCTGAAATGCATGGATAGTTGCTTCCCTGCAAGGTGCAAGGTCATGAGCTTGTCTTCCTGCAGCCGGATATTGATGCGCCATTGTTTCACGCGCAATGGCGCAGCGCATGAAATGAACCCGTGAAGGCGTGTGAATATCTCGTGCGAGTGCTTTGGCGTAAGTCGACGTGCCATCACCCTCTAGATCCATAGTTTGCACAAGCGTGCGTGGAATGCGGGTTCAGGTCTGAAGCCGGTATTTTTTTATTTTATTGTACAAAGTGCGTGTCGTCATGCCGAGCTCCTCCGCAGTTTGGGCGCGTCTGAAGCCGTTTCGTGCAAGTGCTGCTGCGATCCATTCTTGTTCCGATGTATTGGCCATTGCGGGTGCTTCGGGCAGCTTGAGGGGGGAGGTGGCTTGTTTTTTGCGCAGGAAATCTATGGCTTTTAGATCGATTGTACCGCCTTCAGCGCGGCGGATGGCGCGTTTTACGGCGTAGGAAAGTTCTCGGACGTTGCCGGGCCAGTCATGCTCCAGAAGCATGCGCATCGCTGCATTGGAAAATCTGGGAACATCACCGCTGAGTTGCTGCCCCAAATGTAGGGCTAGTTCGGGAATATCGTCCACCCGCTCCCGAAGCGCGGGCAGGGCAATTTCATGTCCGGATATGCGGTAATACAGATCCTTTCGAAAATCCTGCTCTTCTGTGCAATCTAGGAGGTCTTGCGCATTTGTTGCGATGATGCGCGTATCTATGCGCCGCAGACTGTGGTCGCCTATCCTCTGGATGGTTTTTTCATCGGTAAACTTCAAGAGTTTCCCTTGAAGGTCTCTGGGAAGAGCTGAGATTTCGTCGAAGATAATCGAGCTGGAGGAGGCAAGTTCAAGGGCGCCCCGCTGAGTGCCGCCGCCGCCAAATGCACCCGGAGCTTTGCCCAAGAGATGAAGAGCGCCTTCTTGGCCATTCAGAGCAGGGCAGTCCACGACGACAGGCTGACGACGGGCTGCCATGCCCGCTTCATGCAGCCGCAGGGCGGCTCTGCTTTTGCCTGTGCCGGTTTCGCCAATCAGCAACACAGGCACATCTTCATGGGCGAGATCGTCCAGCTCCTTACGGATGATTTGCATGGCCATGGACGAGCCTACCAAATCATGCTGTGTGGTTGGTGTGCTTGGCTCAATCCGCGACAGGCTTGGAATGGCTGTGAAGCCCTTTGTCACTTCGCTCAGCGTTTGCTCCACTGGCAAGCGATCCAATGTGGATCCGGCGACAAAGCCCTGAACCCCGCATATTCGCGTAATGGCCAGTGCCTCTTCGGGAGATGTGATTGGGCCGCCGTGGCATAGTTTGTCCACCGACGCAGGAACGCCTTCCAAAACGCGCTCGATCTGAGCGGCAGCGGTCTCAAGGGTGAGATGTGTGGTCACCCCAGTGCCACCGCTGGTGAAGCCAACATTGACGCAAATCGCTGTTGCACCGGCCTCTACCATTTTGCGTGCTTGTGCATTGTTGTGCACGTAGGCGAAGCTGCCCAGACCTGCTTTGCTGGCCTCTTGAACAAGCGTCAGTTCGCGTGCAAGACCCAAGCCCTCTCTTTCCAGGAGGGCACCGAGTCTGCCATCTATCAAGGTGGTAGAGGGAAAGTTGCACACTCCAGAAAAGCCTAGGCTCTTGGTGCGCGCAACCAACGCTGCAATATCAAGATTTGGGTCGCTGACGGAAAATCCCGCATAGATTGGCGCATTGCAACGGCCCAGCATCTCCCGTTCTGCAAACTCGATCACCCAGTCATTGGCCGCGCGGACCGGCAGAAAACTGGTGAGGGAGGATGCGCCTTGCACACGGAAGCGTCCGGCGTTCAAGGCAAGAAGATAGTCGGCGCCAGCTTTGTCTGCTGCTTTCGCTGTCAATCCTGAGCCTACAACGGCGGCAAAGAGGAAGTCTGTTTTCTGTCGGCTCATCCGTGATCCTCATACCAAATGACACCGTCAACAGAGAGTGTGCTGAGAGGAATGAGGCGTTCATGCCAGCTAGATGTGTATGCGTAAATTGTCGTGCGCTCATCTTCGATTTTAAGGGTATCAAGCAGCGTTTGCAGCGATCGCAGCACAAGTGCGCCGCTTTCCGAGTCTTCGACACTGAGCAATCCTGGATGCAGGATAAGGTGATCTAGTCCTGCCTGTAGCGCAAGCCTTGCCTGCTCCAGTGACAGAAAGAATGCCATGGTTTCCAGACCGGCGGCCTTCGCGCGTGCGAGGAAGTCATACTCAAAGGCTGGGGATGCAGGAATTGTTGACATGGATTGGCGCAGATTGCCTTCAAGCAAAATGGAAGATGGCCAATTGATGATCCCGCTGTATCCCAGTTCCTGAAGGCGAGAGAATAATGCGATTTCTGAGCCAAAGGGATCGCTGGCCAGAACGGCCGCCCAAGCGCCTTGCCTTGCGGTTTCGCGTACGGCGCGGTTGTGATCCAGTCGCGGCATTAAAAAACCTAGATCGGCCTGAGAGGCAGAGAGGCCTGCGAGTGTGGGGCAGAAAATCCGGTTGTTGTTCGGCGTATCGAGAGGCGCGCGACCTGATAGGGTAAGTGATTTCATAGTGCCATATAAGAAGGAAATTCCGAAAATGAGAAGTATATTCTGCAATTTTCCGATAGTGCGCGTTTGATCTAAGGGGGGTTGGCCTTAAGTTTTTGTTATTTAACATTTTTAAATTTCTTCTCGGTTGGCGGCTTTTCTTTGTCAGGCAGCGAGTCTCTGTCAGTTTCTTTCTCAACGGGAGGAAACATGACTCTATTTCTTATTGTCACCCTCAATGGGCTGACACTCGCTGCGCTCTACTTTTTGGCGGCCAGCGGTTTTAGTTTGATCTTTGGCCTGATGCGCACGGTCAATATGGCCCATGGCGCGCTGCTGCTGCTTGGTGGCTATGTTGGCTACAGCATTGTCGATGTCACCGGCTCTTGGGGGCTTGGCGTGCTGGGCGGGGGGCTGTCTGCGGCGCTGGCCGGGGCACTGGTGCAGGCCGGGGTTCTGGGGTGGATGCAGGGTGATGAGCTGCGCCAAACCCTCGCCTCGATCGCGATTTCCATCATCATGGCCGATCTTATGCTGTGGTACTGGGGCGGCCTGACCTATCAGGTCGCGCTGCCAGAGGCGCTGGCAGGTGGGCAGAGATTGCCGATCCTTGGTGTGGGCTATGCCAACATTCGCCTCGCGCTTATGGCCTTTGCACTGGTCACCGGTCTTGCACTCTGGTTCCTGATCCAACGCACCCGCTTTGGCGCTGTGATCCGCGCCGGTGTGGATGATCAGGACATGCTGCGCGCGCTTGGTTACCCGATTGGCCGTATCTTTGTGCTCGTCTTCGCCCTCGGTGGCATGCTTGCGGGAATGGCCGGAGTTGTCGCAGCAAGCGCGCTCTCCATCGCACCGGGCACGGATCTTCAGTTCCTGCTGTCTTCGCTGGTGGTGGTCATCGTTGGCGGCATGGGCTCGATCGGCGGCGCTGCCCTTGGTGCGCTGCTGGTGGGTCTGGCTGAGCAATACGGCCTCGCCTACGCGCCGACCTATGGCGTGGTTTTCACCTTCGCAATCATGGTGCTTGTGCTCGCGGTGCGTCCGCAGGGCCTGCTTGGAAAGGCTGAACAATGAGATCCTCTTTCATCCTTCTGCCGCTTCTGGCGCTGCCGCTGCTGCTCAATGATTTCTGGCTGACACAGGTCGCCACCCGCGCGCTGATCCTCGGCGTCATGGCTTTGAGCCTCAGTTTTCTGGCCACCTATCTGGGCGTGGTCTCCTTTGCGCAAGCCACCATGGCTGGGGTGGCGGGCTACACGGTGGCCTATTTTGGTCCCAACACCGTTGGGCTGGGCGTGCCGCTGCCGTTCTGGGTCACAATCCCCATCGCCTTGGCGCTTGCCACGGTGTCCGGCGCAGTTGTCGGGCTGATTGCACGACGCTCACGTGGCATCTATGCCATCATGATCACGCTGGCGATTGGCGTGGCCTTCTTCTACTTCACCCGACAGAACTACACGTTCTTTAACGGCTGGACAGGCTTTTCCGGTGTGCGCGCGCCAGAGATCGCCGGGATCAGTCTGCGCGATCCGCTGCCCCTCTATCTTCTGTCGCTCGCGACAGCCGGTTTGGCTCTGGCGCTGGTCAGTGGCTTTGTGCGCTCCCCTCTGGGGCTCACGATTCAGGCGGTGCGCGATGCGCCGGGCCGCGTGCTGGCGCTGGGCATCTCTGTCACCACTCCGATTGCTCAGGCTTTCTGGCCGGGGCAGGGGGCATTCTCAATGTCTGGTATCAGGAGCGGATCTCGTCCTTTTCGGTGGGGCTTGGCCCGATCATCGACATCCTGATCATCTCTGTCATTGGCGGGTTGCGCCATCCAGCAGGGGCCTTTGTTGGCGCAGTGGTCTTTGTGCTGCTGGACACCTTCGCCGTCGATCTGATCGACCGGGAACGCTTCAACACGCTGATCGGTTGTGTGCTGCTGCTGATCGTGGTGGTGGCACCGGGCGGGCTGCATCAGCTTGGCGCGGACTGGATCGCCCGCCTGCGCAGCCCTGACGCGAAATCCAAATCATCTGTACGAGCAAACTCATAGGGAGGAACCTAGAATGAATAAGCTCAAATTAGCGGCTTCGGTGCTTGCGCTCAGCGCAATGTCAGTGCCAGCCTCTGCCGAGGAGGTCAAAATCGGCGTGATCTCCATTCTCGAAGGCGCGTTTGCCGCGCTTGGCCAGGATGGGATCCGTGGCGCGGAGCTGGCGGTGCTTGAAGTGGGCGGAGAGGTTGATGGCAACAAAGTCGAAGTCATCACCATGTCCTCAGACGCCAGCCCGGATAGCGCGGTGAATGCCGCCCGCAAGCTCATTGAGCAGGATGGGGTGGATATGATTGTGGGGCCATTGTCAGGCTCCGAAGGGCTCGCGCTGCGCGATCTGTCCAAATCCTATCCGGCTGTGACCTTCCTGAATGGCTCGTCAGCAGCGCAGGACACCACGCTGCGCGACAGTTCTGACAACTTCTTCCGCTTTGGCGGCGATGGCGCACAGTGGATGGTGGGGGTGGGCGATTATGCCTATAACGACATGGGCTACAAATCCGTCGCCGTGATCGCGGAAGATTACTCCTTCCCCTACACGCAAGTTCTGGGCTTTATGACCGAATTCTGCTCCGCAGGCGGCAAGGTGCCAGAGAAATTCTGGACCCCAATCGGCAACAAAGACTACTCCTCCGTGGTCTATTCAATCCCGCAGGACGTGGATGCGATCTTTGTGGCGCTGGGCGGCGCAGACGCGGTCAACTTCCTCACGCAATACAGTCAGGCCGGCGGTGACAAGCCGATTATTGGCGGCTCCATCACCATCGACCAATCCATTCTGGACTCCAAAGGCCCGTTCAAGAAACTGCTTGTCGGCGCGCCAGCTGGCACGCCAACAGTGAGCGACTATGACGGTCAAGAGTGGAGCGCCTTTTCCGCAAGCTACACAGAGGCCTTCCCAGATGGTTTCTCTGCACCGTCTATCTTTGCGCATCATTATTACATGAGCGCAAAAGCTGCGATGCTGGCGCTGGACGCAGTGGATGGCGATCTGTCAAACGATCAGGCGGCCTTCCGCGCGGCGCTTACGGATCTGACCTTTGTGACGCCAACAGGCGGCACCATGCGTCTGGACAAGAACCGTAACGGCATCGTCGATAACTTTGTGACCGAGGTCTATGAGCGTGAAGACGGCTCGCTTGGCAACCGAGTTGTCAAAGTGGTGCGCGATGTGGATCAGCTCTTGGGTCAAGACGAAGCCACTTTCCTGGCCTCTGGACCTGTCAGCCGGGACAACCCTTCGTGCCCATAAGTCAGACACATACCAACGCCAATGCCCTGGAGGTCCGGGGCATCGGCAAACGCTTTGGCGGCTTCTGGGCGGTTCAGGACATCAACCTGACTGTGCAGCCCGGCGAACGGCGGGCGATCCTTGGGCCGAATGGCGCGGGCAAAACCAGCCTGTTCAATGTGCTGACAGGCGACACGCAGGCCACGGCCGGAACCATTTCGCTGTTTGGCACCAACGTCACGCGCGAGCCGATCAACAAACGCATTCAACGCGGGGTGCGCCGCACCTATCAGCACGCGCATCTGTTCAATGGGCTCACCGTGCGCGAAACCCTGTTTCTTGCGGTCGCAGGCGTGCGGGGCGGCTGGCGGCAGGTGCTGCCGTTGCGCCACAATGATGCGCGCCTGACAGAGGCGGAGCGCTTGGCAGAGGTGGCAGGTGTCACCGATGTGTTGGAGCGGGAAGTTTCGGAGTTGAGCCACGGTCAAAGGCGCCAGCTCGAAATTGGCATTGCTTTGGCGGAAGACCCCAAAATCTTGCTTCTGGATGAGCCCGCTGCTGGGCTGTCCCCGGCAGAGCGCCCCAAACTCAGCGCCTTGCTCATGTCTTTGCCCAAAGACGTCACTGTCGTGTTGATTGAGCATGACATGGAAATCGCGCTGCAAACTTCTGAAAGCGTCTCTGTGCTCTACAATGGCCGCCTGCTCGCAGAAGGGTCTCCCAACGACATCATGCAAAACGAAGAGGTGCATCGCGTCTATATCGGAGGGGCTCATGGCCACTGATGGGTTGCTAAAAATTGAAAGGCTGGATTTGCGCTATGGTTCCAGCCACGTGCTGCATGGGGTGGATCTCACCGTGGGCACACGCCCGCTGGGCATTCTGGGGCGCAATGGTATGGGCAAAACCAGCCTGTGCAATGCCATCATGGGGCTGCATGCCCATGCCGCAGGTGAAATCTGGTTTGATGGGGTTGCGCTCACGGGGCTCGCGCCAGAAAAGCGCGCGCAGCTGGGCATCGGCTATGTGCCGCAGGGGCGGCGGGTGTTTCGCTCCCTCACGGTAGAAGAGCACCTCAGAATTGTAGAGCGTCGGGGTGGGGACTGGTCGGTTGATCGGGTTTATGAAACCTTTCCCCGCCTGAAAGAGCGCCGCCGCAATCTAGGGGACCGCCTCTCTGGCGGGGAGCAGCAGATGCTCGCGATTGGGCGCGCGCTCCTACTCAATCCCAAGCTTATCGTGATGGACGAACCCACAGAGGGTCTCGCACCCGCGATTGTGTCCGATGTGATTGATCTGATTGCCTTGATTGCGCGCGAAGGCATCGCGGTGATGCTGGTTGAGCAAAACATGCACGCCGCATTGGCTGCCGTGCAGGATGTGGCGATCATGGTGGGGGGCGAAGTTGTGGAACGCATGAGCGCTGAAGCGCTCGAGGCAGACACAGCGATGCAGAAACGACATCTTGGTCTAGAGCCGGGTCAGGCAGGCTGAGGGAGGAGCTTATGACGAAGAAAGCTTATGTGATTGGCACCGCGGACACAAAGGGTCCAGAGCTGGCCTATGTGCGCGATCTCATCGCCGCAACCGGGCTGGAAACCGTGCTGGTCAATGTCGGCACCAAAGGCGGGGACAGCGGCGTGGATGTGACCGCCGCCAGTGTCGCCGCCTGCCACCCGGAAGGCCCCGCAGCGGTATTTGTCAATGATCGCGGCGCTGCTGTGACCGAAATGGCCCGCGCACTAACCGCCTTTGTCGGTGGGCGGTCTGACCTGGGTGGCATTATTGGCCTTGGCGGGTCTGGCGGCTCGGCCATCATCGCGCCAGCGATGCAGGCTCTGGCGATTGGCGTGCCAAAGGTTCTGGTGTCTACGCTCGCCTCAGGCGATGTGTCTGCCTATGTCGGCGCCTCTGATGTGAATATGTTCCACCCTGTGACCGACGTGTCCGGCCTCAACCGTGTATCGCGCAAACTGCTGGGCAACGCCGCTCACGCTCTGGCGGGCATGATGGCAAACCCGGTGCCCGAAGCACCCGATGATCGCCCTGCCGTGGTGCTCTCGATGTTTGGTGTCACCACCCCCGCCGTGCAGGCCATCACAGAAGAGCTGTCTGATCAGTTTGATTGTCTGGTGTTTCACGCCACCGGCAGCGGCGGCCGCTCGATGGAACAGCTTGTTGATCAGGGCGATGTGGTCGGGGTGCTCGACATCACCACCACGGAAATCTGTGACCTGATTGTGGGCGGTTTCCTCAGTGCAGGGGAGGGGCGCCTTGACAGCATCGCGCGCAGTAAGCTGCCCTATGTGGGCTCCTGTGGCGCTTTGGATATGGCGAACTTCTGGGGGCCAGAAAGCGTGCCGCCTCAGTTCAAAGACCGCACGCTCTATCATCACAACGCGCAGGTGACGCTCATGCGTGCCAATGCCGAAGAAGCGGCGCAAATTGGCACGTGGATCGGCAAAAAACTCAATGCCTGCGAAGGGCCAGTGCGTTTCTTGCTGCCGCTCAAGGGGGTGTCCGCTTTGGATATTGAAGGCGGCCCGTTTTACGACCCCCACGCCAATGACGCGTTGTTTCAGGCACTGCGCTCCACCGTAAAACAGACCAAAAATCGTCGATTGATCGACCTCGAAATGCACATCAACGATCCGGCCTTTGCCAAGGCTGCAATCGCTGAGTTCAACGAAATCTACAATGAAAAAGGAACCTAAGATGGCAGTCACAGGACGCGCAGACATCCTTCAGCGCCTTCGGGCCAAGATCGCCGCAGACAAAGTCATCGTGGGTGGCGGCGCCGGCACCGGACTTTCCGCAAAATGCGAAGAAGCGGGCGGTATCGACCTGATCGTGATTTACAACTCTGGCCGCTACCGCATGGCCGGACGCGGCTCGCTCGCGGGTTACATGTCTTACGGCAACGCCAATGAAATCGTGATGGACATGGGGCGGGAGGTGCTGCCCGTCGTAGAGAACGTGCCCGTGCTTGCTGGCGTCAACGCGACAGATCCGTTCTGCATCATGGACAAGTTTCTGGATGATCTCGCCGCGATGGGGTTCGCCGGTGTGCAGAATTTTCCCACCGTTGGCATCATTGATGGCCGGTTCCGGCGCGAGCTGGAAGCCACCGGCATGTCTTATGACAAAGAGGTGGAGATGATCGCCAAGGCACATGAACGCGATCTTTTGACCACACCTTATGTGTTCAGCGCCGAAAATGCCGCCGCCATGGCCAAAGCCGGGGCCGATGTGATTGTCGCCCACTTTGGGTTGACCACTGGCGGGTCCATCGGGGCCGGGGATAGCGCGCCCGACATCGCAGAATGTGCGCGCCTCTATGAGGAATGGGCGGCAGCCGCCCGCGCTCACCGGGATGACTTGATTTTCATCTGTCATGGTGGCCCACTGGCCGAGCCGGACGACGCGCAGAAGTTTCTTGATCTCTGCCCGGACTGCCACGGCTTTTATGGCGCGTCCTCTATGGAGCGTTTGCCAACTGAACGCGCGATTGCCGCGCAGACCGCAAGTTTTGGAAATCTGCGCCGTGGCGCGCACATAGCAGAAGGAGCCGCCCAATGATCAAAGCCTACGCGTCCACAATCATCGCCGTGCCCGTCGATCAAGTCTGGGCTCGCGTGCGCGATTTCAATGGGTTGCCAAGCTGGCATCCTGCCGCCACCGACAGCCGTATCGAGGAAGGTTTCAATGCCGGTGAGGTGGGCTGCGTGCGCAATTTCGCCCTCACAGATGGATCGGGGCGTATTCGGGAAACCCTGCTCGCGATCTCCAATGTAGAGCGGTCGTTGACCTATGATATGCTGCCCAATGGGCCGCTGCCTTTTGTGAACTATGTCGCCACCATGAAAGTCTCCGCCATCACAGATCGCAACGAAACGTTCGCCGAATGGTGGGCGGAGTTTGAAGCGGGCGATGGACAGACGGCGCATTGGCACAGTTTTGTGGAAAACGATGTTTTCTTGGGTGGTTTTCGCGCCTTGGAGCAAAGCTTTTCGTAGGAAAGCGGATGCGCTCAGAATGGGTATTGCTTGCGCGTTGAATGGGAGGGCCTGAAAAGGCCTTCCCAAGTGCTGAAGGTACTTTGGGGATCACGCATCCCGTTCCATGATCCACTCCACCTCCGGCGCAGCGACAAAGCGCCATTTGCGCAAGGGGCCTGCCATGACATTGAGATAATACATCTCAAACCCATAGGGCGCACCACAGGGATGATGCCCACGCGGCACAAGCACCACGTCCCCATCGCTCACGGCCATGGTCTCATCGAGCTGCCCATCATCGGTGTAGACACGCTGAATGCCAAAGCCATCTGACGGATTCAGGCGATGATAGTAGGTTTCTTCGAGGTAGGTGATGCGGGGGAAGTCATCTTCGTCGTGACGGTGGCTTGGGAAAGAGGACCAATGTCCGGCCGGGGTGAAGACCTCTGTCACCAACAGGCTGTCGGCATAGTCTTCTGCTTCCATCGCGATGTTATTGATGTAGCGCGTGTTGGTGCCTTTGCCACGCTCGGTGAGCTGGATGCCATCCGGGCCGATGCGACGTGCTTCGTGGCCGGATTTCCCAGGGGCGGTGCAGACTGCGATTGTGCAGTCAGTTTCGGCCGTGGCCTTCCAGTCAGAGCCATTGGGCACATAAAGGCAATGCGGGGGCGTCTTCTCAAAGACATTCATTCGCTCGCCTAGCACGCCCCAGTCCTGATCGGCGGCATGGATTGCGGCCTTGCCTTCGACCATCACCAAGATGACCTCTCGGTCGCCTGTGAGCTCCGCAGCGGTTTCTCCCGGACGCAGTTTATAAAGGCCAAAGCCGACATAGCGCCAGCCGGCGCTGGCCGGGGTGATGTCGTGGACCTTACCGTGATTGCCAAAGGGCTTGCGTAGAAGGTCACTCATGACAGATCCACCTTTGCTGCGATCTCTTTCAGGGTTTTAAGGCCCAGAGACTGATATTCAAACGGGTTGCGCACTTCTGGGTCTTGCTCGGCCTCAATCACGATCCAGCCATCATAGCCCGTGTCCTTCAGCGTGCCGAGAAGAGGTGTGAAATCCACGCCACCTTCGCTGTCGCCCGGAACGGTAAAGACACCTGCGCGCACACCATCCATGAAGGACAGGCCTTTTTCACGCACCTCTTTCATCACAGCAGGGCGCACGTTTTTGGCGTGGAAGTGGTGCATGCGGTCAGCGTATTTGGCCAGAATGGGCGCAGGATCTTGTCCGTTGCTGCCAAAGTATGCGTGGCCTGCATCAAACAACAGTTTGGTGGCGGGGCCGGTTGCGGCCATGAAGGCGTCAATTTCTTCCGGCGTTTCCACCACGGTGCCCATATGGTGGTGATAGACCAGTGCAATGCCCTGATCCGCGCAATATTGCGCGATCTCTTCCACCTTGGCGCCAAAGGCTTGCATCTCATCCGCGCTCAAAACTGGCGCGTCATTCACAGGAACGTCCAGCCCCTGAACCGAATTGGATGTTTCACAGACAATCGCGACCTTGCAGCCATTGTGCTTGAGCTTGTCCAGATGTGGCTGGATTGCAGCTTTCTCTTCTGCCACCGACTGTGCCAGCAGGTTCAGAGAGTGCCAGCCGGAAACAAATTTCAGACCATGCCCGCCCAGCAGCTGCTTCAACGCTTCTGGATCGTCCTGCGGCCAACGGTGGCCGTTTTCGATCCCGTCAAAGCCTATGTCACCCGCCTCACGCAGGATCTGTTCGGTGGGGATATGCGCGCCAAGGGTCTGATCGTCGTCGTTTGCCCAAGCGATGGGATTGGTGCCAAAAAGGATCATGTCGGTGCCTCAATTCACAAGGTTCTGGTCTGCCATCGCGGCTTCATAGGCTGCGCGGGCTTTTTGGAGTTTTTCACTTGCGGCCACTTCCGGCACAGCCACGTCCCACCAGAAGCCGCCACCAGCCTCGCCGGGGCCCTGCATCGGATCGGTTTCGATCACGATCACGGTTGGGATCGGTGAAGATTTGGCCTCGACCAGTTTGGTCTCAAGATCCGCAATGCTTGTGGCTTTGAGCGCTTGGGCCCCCATGGAGGCGGCATGGGCCACGTAGTCGATTTCGGGCTGCACTTCGATGCGGCAGTCGGCGTAAAGGTTGTTAAACCGCTCGTTGCCGGTGTGCATTTGCAGGCGGTTGATACAGCCATAGCCTCGGTTGTCCGTCAGCACCACGGTGAAGGGCACACGACGCATGACGGCTGTGGCCAGCTCGGAGTTGGCCATCATGTAGGAGCCATCTCCGACGAAACAGACAACATCCCGCTCTGGCTGCGCCAGTTTCAGGCCCATGGCACCGGCGATTTCATAGCCCATGCAGCTGTAGCCGTATTCCATGTGATAGCCGCCCTGTGAAGGTTGCCACAACAGTTTGAGAGCGCCGGGCATGGTACCTGCGGCGCACATCGCAATGGTGTTTTCTGAGGAGGTGCGTTGCACGGCGCCAATGACCTCGGCATCCAGCGGGCGGTAGCCTGCGCCGCCATTGCGATCGGCGCAGTGGCGATCTACGGCCGCCAGCCAATCCAGACGCGATTGGGCGTCAAATGCGCCGCTGTGATGATCTGCCAGTTTTTCAGACAGAGCTTCCAGAGTGATTTTGGCATCCCCCACAAGCGGGGTCGCGCCGTGTTTGTCAGCGTCATAGCCATGCACGTTGATGGAGACGAGTTTGCGCGTGGGGTTTTGGAACAGTGCCCAGCTGCCGGTGGTGAAATCCTGAAACCGTGTGCCAACGCCAATCACCAGATCTGCATCCACCGACAGGGCATTTGCCGCCGCCGATCCATCCACGCCCGAGGCACCAAAGTTCATCGCATGGGATTGTGCGAGGGCCGATTTGCCGGCCTGTGTTTCAATCACGGGAATGCCGTGTTTGGTGGCAAAATCTGCAAGCGTTTCTTCGGCGCCTGAGTAGATCACGCCACCGCCGCAGAGCAGGACGGGATTTTTAGCGGCTTTGATCAGCTCTGCGACCTCTGCCAATTCACGTGCGTCAGGCGCGGGGCGGCGGATATGCCAGATTTTGGGTGCAAAGAAGCTTTCCGGATAGTCATAGGCCTCGGCCTGTACATCCTGACAGAAAGACAGGGTCACCGGGCCACAGTTGGCGGGGTCTGTCATGGTGCGCAGGGCGCGAGGCAGGGCTGTCAGCAATTGTTCGGGGCGTGTGATGCGATCGAAGTAGCGGCTGACTGCGCGAAAACAGTCATTGGCCGACACGGTGCCGTCGTCAAAATCCTCCACCTGTTGCAGCACGGGATCGGGGCGGCGGTTGGCAAAAACATCGCCGGGAATAAACAGAACTGGCAGGCGGTTCACATGGGCAAGGGCCGCGGCGGTGACCATATTGGTCGCGCCGGGGCCAATGGAGCTGGTCACGGCCTGCACGCGGCGGCGTTTATGCGCCTTGGCATAGGCAATGGCGGCATGGGCCATGGTCTGTTCATTCTGGCCGCGCCATGTTGGAAAGCTGTCGCCCGCCGCATAGAGGGCTTCGCCGAGGCCAGCGACGTTGCCGTGCCCAAAAATGCTCCATGCGCCTTCTACAAAGCGTTCTCCGTCTGGTGTCATTTGAACAGAGAGCCATTTCACCATGGCCTGCGCTGCGGTCAGTCGGATTGTCTTTGTCATTGTGCGTCTCCCTCTGCGTCACTCTGGGCCCCTGCGCGGGCGTCATCCCAGATGGAGGCCAAGCGACTGAACTTGGTGCTCATGTCGGCGATGGCTTCTGCATCGCTGAGAGTGCCCAGCATCCAGGCGCGGGCGGCCTCTGCGAAAATGGTGCGGCCCACAGCAAAGCCTTTGACCAAATCGTAGCTGGCTGCAAGGCGGAAGCTCGCGGCCAGATCCGCTTCTGGAGCGTCAAGTCCCAAGACGACGATTCCGCGGGTGTGTGGATCATTGCGGGTGATGGCCGCCACTGCCTTGCCCCATGCGGCATCGGAGGTCAAAGGCTCCAATTTCCACCAGTCTGGATAGATGCCCAGATCGTAGAAATGCTGGATCACCCATGGCGTTGTGTCTTCGTCTACTGTGCCGACTTTGGAAGGGATGACTTCGAGAAGGAATTCCAGACCATTGCGACGCGCGGCTTCGTAGAGTCGCAGAACGGTCGCGTCCTGTTGTGCCCATGTTTCGGCATCATCGTCGGGATGGCAGAAGCACAGGACTTTTACGACATTTTCCCGAGGCCAGGATTTCAGCGCGCCGCAGTCACTGCCAAGTTCAGGCTCGAGTGTCAGAGGGCGCGATCCCGGCCACTCGGTTGGGCGGCCGATCCAAAGACCTGACCCGCTGGCTTTGTGCAGAGCGGTCTTGCCGATGCGGTTGTCACACAGAATGCCGTAGCCGGATTGGCCGGCTTGTACGTTTTGTGCGGCCTCAAGGCACAGTTCTTTGAACTGGCTGCCTTTTTCTGGCGTGTAGCCGGGCATCTCTTCCAATTGGATACGATGGTCAAAGGCGAAGACCCGCATGGTGGACCAGTCGCCCTTGCGGTTGGTGGCCCAGTGGATTTGCTCCAGAGCTTTGTCGTTGCGCAAATCTGGTTGGATCACACCGCGTTTGAGGAAAAACGCCAGTTCTTCCTGCGAAGGGTAGGCCGGGGTGCAGCCATGACGGCTGACCGCCAGCGCGCCGCAGGCGTTGGCATAGGTCAGAGCCGTGGGCCAGTCAGCCTCTTCCATCCAGCCTTTGAGCAGGCCCGACATGAACCCATCCCCCGCGCCCAGAACGTTGAAGACTTCGATCGGGAAGCCAGGACCGCTCTGTCCATCATCAAGACTGTCCGGGATATCACCTTCAAAGGCCACCGCGCCCATGGGGCCGCGTTTGCAGACCAGTGTGGCCTTGGAAACCGCGCGCACCGCGCGCAGGGCTTCGATGGTGTCGGTCGAGCCACCGGCAATGTGGAATTCTTCTTCGGTGCCGACAATCAGGTCAAAGTGATGCAGGGTGGATTGTAATTTTGCTGTAACAGCTGCGCTTTCGACAAAGCGGCTTTCGCCATCGCCATGCCCGGCCACGCCCCAGAGGTTGGGGCGATAGTCGATGTCCAGCGCGCGGCGCCCGCCATGTTTGCGCGCCAGCTCCAGTGCTTTGATCACGGCGGCGGCAGTTTGCGGGTGGGACAGGTGGGTGCCAGTGGCCACCACCGCCCGGCTGTCTGCGATCAGCGCCTCGTCGATGTCCGCTTCGCAGAGGGCCATGTCTGCGCAGTTCTCTCGATAAAAGATCAGGGGAAACTGTTCTTCATCCCGGATGCCAAGGATCACCAGCGCGGTCAGACGCTCCGGATCGGTGGCAACTCCGCGCACATCCACGCCTTCGCGGATCAGCTCTTCGCGGATGAAGCGGCCCATGTGCTCATCACCAACGCGGCTGATCAGGCCTGACTTGAGGCCAAGCCGCGCGGTGCCCGCTGCGATATTGGTGGGGGAGCCGCCAATGTATTTTTCAAAGGAGCCCATGTCTTCAAGGCGGCCGCCGATTTGACTGCCGTAGAGATCCACACCCGCGCGACCGATGGTGATGATATCGAGAGATTTCTGCATGTTCATGTCCTTAGACGGTCCCGTCGAGGCTGCCTTCGAGGGTTGCGAGTTCCTGACCGCCTGCCATCAGATCCTGCAACTCTTCTTGAGTGATTTCGCCGCGTTTGGCTGTGCCCAGTGTCTGGCCACGGTTGAGCACCGTAAAACGATCGCCAACAGCCATGGCATGGCGCACGTTGTGGGTAATGAAGACAACGCCGATGCCCTGTTTGCGCACCTTGTCGATGGTCGCGAGCACATTGGCGGTCTGGCGCACGCCGAGGGCCGATGTTGGCTCATCCAAGATCAGCACTTTCGCCCCAAAATGCACCGCGCGGGCAATGGCTACGGTTTGACGTTCCCCACCCGACAATGTGCCCACAGCCTGATCCGGACCGCGCAGGTTGATGCCCATTTTGCGCATCTCATCCATCGTGACTTTGTTGGCATAGTCATGATCAAAGAAGGGGATGCCCGCGATTTTTTTGACGGGTTCGTTGCCCATAAAGAAGTTGCGGCTGACCGACATCAAAGGGATCATCGCGAGATGTTGGTGTACGGTGGCGATCCCGGCTGCAATGGCATCTCGTGGATCATCAAAGCTCATGGGCATGCCCTCAAAGAGGATTTCACCAGATGTGGGTTTGTGTACCCCGGACATGGTTTTGATGAAGGTGGATTTGCCCGCGCCGTTGTCGCCCAGAAGGCAATGGCATTCCCCCGGATAGACATTCACAGAGACGCCTGCCAAAGCAATCACAGAGCCGAAGTGTTTCTGGATGTTCTTCATCTCGATGAGCGGCTTGCTGGGCGCCGGATCACCGTGGTGGAAAGTGGTATCTTCAGTCATCTCAATTTCCCCTTAGCGTTCGCCGGTGATCATGCGGCGGATGTAGGTGTTCAAAATCACGGCCGCGAGCAGGATCAGGCCCAAGAACACCCGGAACAGCGAGCTTTCGACGCCAGCAAAGAACAGGCCTTGCTGCACCACGCCGAAGATCAGCGCGCCTAAGGCTGCGCCCAGAACGGAGCCGTAGCCCCCTGTGAGAAGCGCCCCACCAATCACAACGGCGATGATTGCTTCAAATTCTTTCAATAGGCCGCGGTCGGAGCCTGCGGAGCCAAACTCCATGACCTGACATGTGGCAAAAACCGTTGCGCAGAAGGCGGTGAACATGAACATCAGGATCTTGACGCGGTTCACGGGCACACCTGAGTTGCGTGCCGCTTCGGCATCGCCGCCTGCGGCAAAGATCCAGTTGCCAAATTTGGTCTTGGTGAGCAGCACATGGCCAAACACAACGAGGACCAGCGCCCAGACGATCAGCATTGGTACACCGTCAACAATGGGTTGGCCTTCACGAGAGCCGCGCGAAAAGGTCTCAATCAAACCGATGTCGCCGAGCCATGAAAAGAAGCCTGTAAGAATTTTGCCGCCAAACAGGAAAGCCAGCCAGTCGCCTTCTGCCGCGTCTTTGACGCCACCAATGATGGTTTTGCGTTCAATTGTTTGCGGGAAATAGATGGTGAACCCGCGCAAGATGAACAGAAATGCGAGTGTCACAATAAAGCTTGGCAAGCCTGTGCGGATCACAATGAAGCCGTTGAGCGCGCCAAGCGCGAGGCAGATTGCAAATGTGACAAGAATGGCCATCCAGACAGGCCAGCCCAGGGTGACCGAAAAGATCGCGATCATCATGCCGGCAAAGCCGATCATGGAGCCCACGGAGAGGTCAAATTCTCCGGCGATCATCAGCAGGCAGGCGCCGACCGCGATGATCATGAACTGGGCGGAAACCTGACTCCAGTTCAGCACCCCTTTAGAGGTGAACATGCCGCTGTCGAAAGCAAACAGCGCGAAGAAGACAAAAACAGCGACTGTACCAACGATCCCACCCAGCTCTGGGCGGATCAGCGCTTCGCGAAACTTGGAGCGGGATTTGATCCGCTCATCCGTCGCGGATTGTGTTTGTGCATTTGACATAGGGTGCCTCACGGGTCCTTTTCGAGGTTCGTCAGGATTTCAGATGGAATGAGGGCGGCCAAATTGCTCCGGCCGCCCTGCGGGAGGAAATAGTTAGCGGTATTCGCCAGCGAATTTTTCCACCATTTCCAGACCATCGACGGTTACGAAGCCGGGGCCGGAGTTGATGTTATTGCCAGGCAGAACGCCAAAACGGTGGTAGTTGGTCATCACAACCACTGGCAGATAGGCCTGCAAGAAGGGTTGTTGGTCGATGCCCCATTTGATGGCGCCGGATTTGATGCCCTTCACAATTTCTTCGCCAAGATCAAACGTGCCGAAGTAAATTTCGCCGCTCAAACCGTCTTCTTCCAGAGCCAGCAGAGTTGGGTCTGCAGATGTTGGGCCCAGTGTCAGGATGGCATCGGTTTCTGGATTGGCAGACAGATAGGCCTGTACTTTGTTTTTGATTTCAGACGGGTCCTGACCGGAGTCGATCATCTGGTTGCCGAGATCTACGCCCAGACCATCCGCAAAGCCCTGGCAGCGTTCGGTTGAGGCCGGGTTGGAGATGTAGTGGTTCACACAGAGGAAAGAGCCAATGCCATCACCCTTTGCACGCAAGCCCGCCGCATAGCCCGCATCATATTCCGGCTGACCCACATACATCAGCGCACCCAGTTCGCGCGCCTGATCAGGGGAGCCGGAGTTCATGATGATCACGTCAACACCAGAGTCGATCGCGGCTTGAATCGGGCCGGACAGAACATCGTAGTCCGCCAGTGTGGTGATGATCCCATCAGGGGAAGAGGCCGCAGCTTGCTCAATGATACGTGCCATATCGGCAAGGTCGCCGGTTGGCGGATTGCGATACTCCACCTCCACGTCCATGTGCTCACCTGCGAGTGCCAGACCGTTCTTGATCGTGTTCCACCAGCTGTCGCTGTCCGGTGCGTGGCTGACAAGAACGTATTTCTCGCCTTCGGCGGCTGCCGGTGCCAGAGCGCCAAGCGTGCAGACGGCTGCCGCCGCGACGGTGGTCAAAAGTTTCTTCATGATGTCCTCCCAATGACATTCACGGGCCTGTTGGCCCATGTAGCAATTGTGACGCGACTCACTGTCCTACGCGCCACAAAATGGAACATACATTCTATTTTGAGAAAAATCCAACATGAAATTCTACATTATGTATTTTTCTCCGCACCGATGGAGACCGCCAATGTGATTGCAAGGCTCAGGGTCGCTGACAGGGACCGAAAGGCTCCGAAGTCTACCTCTGAGACACACAATGGTAAGACACCTTGAAGTTGGATCGGGCTGATCAAAGTGTCTGTTATGGCCACAACAGGAATGTTTTGTTGGGCGCAATGTGTGGCCAAGGACACGGTATCTTCGGAATAAGGCGCGAAGGTGATTGCGATCAGCGCATCGCCAGGGCGTATGGCGTGCTGATGGTTGAGCTTTCCCGTGCCATCGTGAAGCATCGCTGGTATTTGCATTTTTTCGAAAGCATAGACCAGATAAGAGGCCACTGGAAAGGCCCGCCGCAACCCGACAACATGGATCATATTGGCCTTGCTGAGCTGGTTTACAGCGGCGTCGAGGCTTCGGGCATCAATGGTGTTGGTCAGGTTTTCAAGAGAAAGGCGACCGGCGTCGACAAACTCTGCCAAGAGCGCGGAGGGGCTGCCTGCGCCGCTTTCTCGCAAAGCGGACAGGCGACTTTCATAGTCGGGAAATCCCGTGGATACGGAGTCTTTGAAGAGCTTTTGCATCTCTGTATAGCCGCGAAATCCCATGACCTGACAGAAGCGCATCATCGCGGAAGGTTGAACCTGAGCTGCGGCTGCAAGCTCTGCCACCGTACAAAACGCGATGCGATCAGAGTGCGCTGATAAGTACTCTGCACATTGCCGCATCCGTTTTGGGAGGCTGTCTGAGACATCGCGCAGGCGCTGATGAAACATCTCGACATTTTGTGGCGCGGCTGGGTTTTGCATATTGGCTCCCGTAGGTCTTGACAGAATGGCTTTGTGCGACGATAGCCGATATGGAATTTTTATTCCATACTCTTGGAGGGGGGAATCACAGATGAGCGGTTCACTTGGTATTGGCCTCATTGGTACGGGCTATATGGGCAAGACACATGCTTTGGCCTATCGGAATGTGCATGCAGTGATGGGCGGGTTGCCTCCTGTCCGTTTGAAGACCTTGTGTGATACTCCGTTTGCCAAGGCGGAGGAAATGGCAGCGCAATTTGGCTTTGAGGCGGCCAGCGATGACTGGCGGAGTCTGTTGACTGATCCAGAGATAAACATTGTTTCGGTGACCACGCCCAATAAGCTTCACAAGGAGATGGCGCTTGAGTTGATTGCGGCGGGCAAACATGTGTGGTGCGAAAAGCCAATGGCGCTGACGCTTGAAGATGCGACCGAGATGGAAGCTGCGGCGCGTGCGGCGGGAGTGGTGACCCTGACGGGCTATAACTATGTCAAGAACCCGGTTTTCAAGCTGGCGCAGGAGCTGATTGCAGGGGGGGTGATTGGCACGCCTGTGCACTTCCGTGGTTGGGTGGATGAAGACTATCAGGCCGATCCCGGTCTGCCATGGACGTGGCGTGCGCGCATTGAAGATGCCGGTCTCGGAACGCTTGGCGATCTCGGCTGCCATTTGGTGTCTATGGCCTATGGTCTGTTGGGGCCGATTGAGAGCCTTATTGGGGATATGCAAACCGTACATGCCGCGCGCCCCATGCCGGATGGATCGGGGCATGGTGAGGTTGAAAACGAAGACACCGCCAGCGCATTGGTGCGTTTTGCCAATGGGGTGCAGGGGTCTCTTTCCACATCGCGCTCCGCCTGGGGGCGCAAGAACCGGCTTGCGTTTGAGGTGCATGGCTCCAAGGGGATGATCTGCTTTGATCAGGAGCGGATGAATGAGCTCCAGCTCTATGAAAACAGTGGCCCCAAGGCGCAGCAAGGGTTCAAAACCATTCTGGCAGGGCCGGAACATGCGCCCTACGGGAACTTCTGTCCGGCGGCGGGTCATCAGCTTGGCTTCAACGATTTGAAGGTGATCGAGGCGGCGGAACTCTTGGGGGCAATTGACGAAAGTCGCGCTGCTTACCCGGATTTCACGGCGGCACTGGAGTTCGAGAAGGTCATCCACGCCATTGCGGAAAGTGCACGGACAGGCACGCGCATCACGATTGGAGGATAAGGGACATGACATTGCGTATTGCAATTCTGGGAGCTGGGCGTATCGGGCAGGTCCACGCGCGGGCGGTGGGGGGCAACCCTCAGGCCAAGCTGGTTGCGGTGATGGATCTGTATGATGCAGCAGCGCAGGCATTGGCCGAGGGCTACGGCGCTGAGGTGCGCAGCATTGATGCCATTGAAGCGGCGTCTGATGTGGAGGCGGTGATCATCTGTACCCCGACCGACACCCACGCGGATCTCATTGAACGCTTTGCCAAAACTGGCAAGGCGATCTTCTGCGAAAAGCCCGTAGATCTGAGCGCAGCGCGTGTGCGGGCCTGTTTGGAGACTGTTTCGGAGACGGATGCCAAATTGATGATTGGCTTCAATCGTCGGTTTGATCCGCATTTTGGTGCTTTGAAGGCGGCCATCGATAGTGGCGAGATTGGTGATGTGGAGCAGGTCACCATTACCTCCCGCGATCCTGGTCTGCCGCCGCATGAATACATTGGCGTGTCAGGTGGTATTTTCCGTGACATGACCATTCATGATTTTGACATGGCCCGCTTTTTGTTGGGCGAGGAGATTGTGCAGGTCTATGCCACGGCTTCGGCTTTGGTGGATCCCAGTATTCGGGAGCTGGGGGACTATGACACGGCAACGGTGGTGCTGACGACCGCGTCTGGCAAGCAGGCCACGATCCTCAATTCGCGCCGGGCGACCTATGGGTATGATCAGCGCATTGAGGTGCATGGCTCAAAGGGGATGGTGCAGGCGGAAAATCAGAGGCCAGTCAGCATTGAGGTGGCCACGGCGGATGGATATACACGCCCACCGCTGCATGACTTTTTCATGACGCGTTACATTGATGCTTATGCGGCAGAGTTGAATGCGTTCATTTCTGCCCTGAATAGCGGTGAGCCTATGTCACCGGATGGCAGGGATGGCTTGGATGCACTGCGTTTGGCTGATGCTGCGTTGCAGTCTGTTGAAAGGGGCGCAGCTGTCACGCTTTGAGGTTGCACCAAATAAGCTGAGATATGTTGATACTGGTCCAAAGAAAAGGGATGCCGCAAGGCATCCCTTTTTTCGGTTTTGTGATGCTGGCCTTGCCATTTCGCCTGTGCGTTTTGGCGAATTATTTGTCTGTTGGAGTGGGGAGGAGATCGTGGTCTTCAAGAGCCTTTCGGGCAATGCGAAAGCACTCAACGCCTTGTGGTACGCCGCAATAGATGGCGATGACGTGAATGGCAGCGCGAATTTCCTCCATTGTGCAACCGTTTGAGATGGCCCCGTGCAGATGAAGCTCCCACTCGTGCATTTTGCCCAATGCGCCGATCATCGAGAGGTTCATCAGGGATCGTGTTTTGGCATCAATCGCATCATCGCCCCAGCCAAAGCCCCAGCACCATTCTGTCATGGCCTCTTGAAAGGGGCGATTGAATTCATCTGCCGCGGCGAGATTACGTTCCACATAGTCCGCCCCCAATGTGGCCTTTCGTTTTTCCAATCCTGTATCAAAGCGATCTGTCATGTGAGGTCCTTTCAATCCAGCGCAGCGATGAGTGCAATATCTGCTGTGCAGGCGTCGCTTCTTTTGGCGCGGGCGGCACGGTACAGTTCTGACTCGTAACAGGCGCGGGCGGCTTCCATGCTGTCAAATTCAATGATCACCCGTCTCTCCCAATCTGTCCCTTCCAGAGTTTCAGCCTCTCCGCGTGCCAGAAAGCGTGCGCCAAAAGCAACAAAGGCCTCCGGGGCGATCTCTTGATAACTTCGATAGGCGTCAGGGTCAGTGACTGTTACATTGGCGATCCAATAGGCTTTCGGCATCTCAGCGGTCTTTTTCTGCTGCAAGCGCGTTTTCAGCGATCTTGGTTGTGTCGTTCAGATGCGCATGAACTGCGGCCTCTGCGGCATCGGCATCTCCGGAGATGATGGCTTCGCAGATCGCTTTCATATGCTCTGGACCTGGGCGCGCGCGTTCGGTCGTACTCAGAGTCAGCATGCGCAGTCGGCTGATGCGTCCATTCAAACGTTGCACAATTTCCCAAGCGATATGGTGGCCCGCACCCTCAAAGATCTCTGAATAAAATTCCGCGGTGGCGCGAAACAGTGTGCCGGGAGTTTTGTCTGTGATGCCCTGCTTCAGATTGGATAGCGCCGTCTTAAGTCTCTGTGCTCTCTCTGGTGTGATTTTTTGTGCGCAAGTACGCGCTGCAGCGGTCTCCAGCATGCGTCGGATTTCGTAGATTTGTCTGGCATCCTCCCAGTCCATTGTGGCCACGATGGGGCCGCGCCCCGGGAGAATGTCAACGAGCCCCTCGGCTTCGAGGTAGCGAATGGTTTCGCGGATAACTGTACGGCTGACGCCAAGTTGCTCACACAGTGGGCGCTCCACCAACCGTTCGCCGGGTTTGAAGTGCCCCTCGATTATGGCTTCGCGCATACGGTCTTGAACCATGTCACGCAGCGTGGCTGGCGGCTGTTCAATTTTGGAGAGGGCAGTTTTCATCATGGGGTTGAAATAGCAGTGCCATGTTTGTGTGACAAGGTCTGATTGACTTACTGTATTCTGGTATACCATAGTACGGTATGAGAATCGTTGAGGGGAAAATATCTGTATGCCTGCCGAAATCCGCAAAACCCTCCTGTTTGTTGAAAACACCCTTATTGAAGGGGGAAAGGTTGTTGAGACGCCTTTGAAAATGATCGCAGCAATTGCCGTTATCAAAAATCCATGGGCGGGTATGGGCTTCGTAGAGGATTTGAAGCCTGGTATTTCGCAATGCGCGCCGGAGCTGGGTTCCCTCTTAACTGACATGATCCTTGATGCCGCTGGCGGCGGCGACAAAGTGGAGGGGTACGGCAAATCTGCGATTGTCGGAGTGAATGGGGAAGTTGAGCATGGCTCTGCGCTGATCCACACACTGCAGTTTGGAAACTTCTATCGCAATGCGGTTGGTGCAAAATCTTATTTGTCGTTCACGAATACACGGGGTCCCGCGAATGCCTCTCTGCAAATTCCGCTTATGGACAAGCACGATGGCGGCAAGCGGAGCCACTACCTGACAATTCAGACGCAAGTTGCAGATGCGCCAGCGCCTGATGAAATTGTGATTGCTCTGGGTGCGTCTATCGGTGGGCGCCCGCATCATCGAATTGGAGACCGATATCAGGATTTGAAGGAACTTGGGCATGACGTCGACAACCCTGCAGCTGTCTGAGCCTTACGGGGAGGTTGCGCTCTCAGTTGCAGGATCGGGGGAGCCTGTCGTCTTGCTACATGGTGTCGGTATGCAATCTGCGGCTTGGGAGCCTCAGATCGCCACTTTGGCAAAAAGCCACCATGTGATTGCGCTTGATATGCCCGGGCATGGTGGCAGTGCGCCTTTGCCTTCCAGCGCAAAGCTTCCTGAATTTGTAAGCTGGTTGGCGGCCGTCTTAGACGCTTTAGATCTGGGGGCGGTAAACCTTGCAGGGCATTCCATGGGAGCGCTTGTCGCTAGTGGTTTGGCGGTTTTGCACCCGAAAAAAGTGCGGCGCTTGGCTTTGCTGAACGGTGTTTTCCGTCGCTCAGTGGACGCGCGTGCCGCTGTTATGGCGCGTGCCAATCAGATTAGGGAAGGCGCGTTTGATTTAGAGACCCCTTTGGCGCGCTGGTTTGGCGACGGGGTGAACGATCAAGCGGCCTCTGCGCAGGTTGCCGGTTGGTTGTCTGAGGTGAACATAGATGGATATGCCACCGCATACAGTGCCTTTGCTTGTGGAGACGCGATTTTTGCAGATCGCTTTGGAGAGATCGCCTGCCCAGTGTTGACGCTGACCGGGGATGGGGACGTGAATTCCAGCCCGGAGATGTCGCGAGTTATGGCCGGTGCGGTTCAAAACGGTCGTGCAATTGTGCTCGACGGTCATCGGCACATGCTGAACTTGACCGCGCCGGAGCAGGTAAATGAGATCCTGCTGGACTGGCTTTCTTTGTCTGTGAGCGGAGGAGACAATGACTGAGATCGACGCGCGCGCCTTGCGCGATGCATTTGGGGCCTTCATGACGGGTGTGACCGTCGTGACCACCTGCCAACAGGACGGAACTCCCGTTGGATTTACGGCGAATTCCTTTACCTCTGTGTCGCTTGATCCTCCTTTGGTGCTTGTTTGTTTGGCAAATGCGTCGCGCAATTATGACGTTTTCAACGAGGCAGGAGGCTTCGCTGTGAATGTTCTGTCCGAAAGCCAAAAGGACGTTTCAAACACCTTTGCGCGCCCGGTTGAAGATCGCTTTGCGTCGGTTTCCTGGCAGCGAGGCCCGCAAGGATCGCCGGTGTTTGAAGGGGTGTCTGCCTGGTTTGATTGCGCAATGTTTCAGCGCGTTGAAGCTGGCGACCATTTGATCCTGATCGGTAAAGTGGAAGCTTTTGAAAACGCCACGCACCCGGGGCTGGGCTATGCGCGTGGGGCCTATGTCGCCCCGACTGTGCAGGCGGAAGCGCTGAAATCCGGTGAGCTATTTGTGTCCGCACTGATTGCGCATGAGGGGAAGGTGCTCCTTGTCGCAAATGACAAGGGGCAGTTGGGAGTACCCGAGGTGAAAGTGGGCAAGGAGGGGGCCTCCGCGGCTTTGAAACGGCTGATCAGCACCTCTGGCGTCGTGGCAGAGCCCGGTTTTATTTACTCGGTGTACGAGGATGCGGCTCGGGAGACGCAACACATATCGTTCCTGTGTCAGGCCGCACAGGATGGGGCGCTCTCAGGCATGTTTACAGAACTTTCCGAGACAACTTTGATGAGCATCACGGATCCGGCCGTCTGTACGATGTTGGCGCGTTTCGCCAGCGAAAGTCGCATGGGGAACTTTGGTGTCTACTACGGAAATCAGGTCAGTGGCGAAGTGCGCTCACTGGCATCAGGGAGCTAAGCTATGAAGTTTTCGCTTTTTGCCCATATGGAGCGTATCACGCCGGATCAGGACCAGAAGCAACTGTACAGTGAGTTTCTGGAGTTGTGCAAAATTGCCGACGACGGTGGCATGCATGCGATCTGGACAGGTGAACATCATGGCATGAACTTCACCATTGCGCCTAACCCATTTATAAACCTTGTGGACTTGGCGCGGCATACCAAAAATGTGCGGCTTGGGACGGGCACTGTCATCGCGCCATTTTGGCATCCTATTCGTCTGGCTGGAGAGGCCGCGATGACCGACATCATCACTGATGGGCGCCTGGAGCTTGGTATCGCACGTGGCGCTTACAGCTTTGAATATGAACGTCTCATGCCTGGCATGGATGCGTGGGAGGCAGGGCAGCGTATGCGTGAGCTGGTGCCCGCAGTGCAAAAACTCTGGGCGGGTGACTATGCCCACGAGGGAGAATTTCACAGCTTTCCAAAAACAACCTCTGCGCCACAGCCATTGCAGCAGGATGGCCCGCCGATCTGGGTGGCCGCACGCGACCCTAATAGTCATGAGTTCGCGGTTCAAAACGGTTGCAATGTGCAGGTCACCCCCCTGTGGAATGGCGATGATGAAGTTGAAAGCCTTATGGGGAAATTCAATGATGCCTGTGCAAAGTTCCCAGATATTCAGCGGCCCAAAATTATGCTGTTGCGCCATACCTATGTTGCACAGGATGCAGAGGACGCACAAAAAGGAGCAGCAGAATTGAACCGGTTCTTCAACTATTTCGGAGCTTGGTTCAAAAATGAACGGGAGATCGCACAGGGGCTGATTGCGCCTTTGAGCGATGCCGATATTGCCAGCCACCCCTTCTACTCTGCCGAAGGCATGTTGAAGAATCTTGTGGTTGGTACGGCTGACACTGTCATCGAGCGTATCCGAAAGTCTGAAGCATTGGGCTATGATGAGTATTCTTTCTGGATTGATAGTTCCATGAGCTTTGAACGGAAGAAGGCCTCGCTTGAGCGGTTCATCAAAGACGTTATGCCAGCGTTTCAGTAAAATCAGGGGTATGTGATATGCAGGAGTTTCAACACTATATCGCTGGACGGTTTTCGGATGGTGTGAGGCAGTTTGACAGTTTGGACCCCTCTACGGGCTCTGTTTGGGCGCGAATGCCTGATGCGGGCTTGGAGGGCGTAAACGAAGCAGTTGATGCGGCGGAACGCGCTTTTTTTGATGCGGAATGGGCCGGGATGCTGCCAACGCAACGCGGAAAGCTGTTGTATCGCTTGGCGGATTTGATTGGTGAAAACGCAGAGCGGCTGGCAGAGCTTGAAACAAAGGACACGGGTAAGATCATTCGAGAAACCTCTGCCCAGATTGCCTATGTTGCTGAATATTACCGCTATTACGCGGGGCTTGCTGATAAGATCGAGGGCGCACATCTGCCCATCGACAAACCGGATATGGAAGTGTGGTTGCGGCGCGAACCCATTGGCGTAGTGGCTGCCATCGTGCCTTGGAATTCCCAATTGTTTTTGTCGGCGGTCAAAATTGGCCCGGCGTTGGCGGCGGGATGCACGGTTGTCTTGAAAGCTTCCGAAGAAGGCCCGGCGCCTCTGTTGGAGTTTGCCAGGATTTTTGATCAGGCTGGATTTCCCAAGGGCGTTTTGAACGTCATCACAGGCGGAGCTGAAGTCGGGGCAACGCTGACGAGCCATCCCAAAGTGGTGCATGTCGCCTTTACCGGCGGTCCAGAGACCGCGCGCCATATTGTGCGAAACTCTGCGGAAAACCTAGCGTCAACATCTCTTGAGTTGGGCGGGAAATCCCCTTTCATCGTGTTCGAAGACGCGGACATCGACAGCGCCGTCAACGCGCAGGTGTCTGGTATCTTTGCGGCAACAGGGCAGAGCTGTGTTGCAGGGTCTCGGTTGCTGGTGCAGGCGTCCATCAAGGATGTATTTCTGGCGCGAATCAAAGAAAAAGCCGAGGCGGTGGTCATCGGGGCGCCCAATGATATGGCGACTGAGGTTGGCCCGCTGTGCACGGAACGCCAGCGTGAGACGGCTTTGCTTTTGATAGAGCGATCCCTTGCGCAGGGGGCGTCACTGATAACGGGTGGGGCGCCCTTGGAAGGTGATGGCTATTACTTTCCCCCTACGATCCTAGATTGTTCTGACGCGCGACATGCCGATAGTCTGACGCAAGAGTTTTTCGGGCCTGTGCTTTCTGTTGTGTGTTTTGAGACTGAGGCGGAAGCGGTTGAGCTTGCGAACAAGACACAGTTCGGCCTTGCTTCTGGTGTTTTTACACAAAACTTGACGCGCGCGCATCGTATGATCCGGGCGATCCGTTCCGGTGTCGTTTGGGTCAATACCTATCGCGCAGTGAGCCCTATAGCTCCTTTTGGAGGTCATGGCCTCTCCGGACATGGCCGTGAAGGCGGTTTGCAGGCCGCTTTGGATTATACCAAGGTCAAAACGGTTTGGTTGCGAACGAGCGACGAACCAATTCCAGATCCATTTGTTATGCGTTGACACTTTTTTGTGTGACGGTCGCTAGACGGTTGTGTCGCGGCGAACATCGCGGTGAAGCTCAAGTCTTGCTCCAAGGTAAAACAGGCGGGCTCAATCAGAAGTGGGAACTGACAGGGCTCCACGATTCTGATGGTTGCCGCTTCTTTTACCTTGGAGTGTTTCAGCATAGAGCTTGCTGCTTTAGCTGCGCATCCTTGCACCATCGGCATCATATGCCGGCGCACCCAGAATTTGCGCTTCAAATAAAGTGCCCAGTATTTCGACTTCAAGCGTGTTTCCGGGGGCTGCGTGTTCGGTTGAGACATAGCCCATGGCCATCGATTTTCCGACGCGGTGGCCATAGCCGCCAGAGCTTATGTAGCCCACGGCTTCACCCTCTTTGAGAATGGCTTCATCGCCGGAGACGTCGATGCCATCAACGTCAATGATCATGGTCACCAACTTCCGCTTTACCTTTTCCTCGCGCAGCTTCAGTGTGGCAGCCTTGCCGACGAAGTTCTTTTTCCAGTTGATAAACGCCTCCATGCCGCTCTCAAGAGCGTTGAAATCGGGGCGAAAATCGGTGGTCCAGACACCCCACCCCTTCTCTAGGCGCAATGACATGAGCGCGCGCGCGCCATACCAGCGGTAGCCGAGATCCGCGCCAGCCTCTTCGATCGATTCTGCGAGGCGCAGCAGATACTGCGGTTTGCAGTAGATCTCGTAGCCCAGTTCGCCTGAAAACGAGATCCGGTTCACTATGACGGGAACGCCAGCGACAAAGGTTTGGCGTAGATCCCGGAATTCGAAGGCAGCGGCGCTGACATTCTCACGGGTGATGCGGGATAGCAATTCACGTGATTTCGGCCCGGACAAGGCGACGCCATGCCAGTCGTCAGAGACGTTTTGATAGGCGACACTCTCAGGCAGGTCCTTCTCGAACCAACGGCGGTGTGCCTCCTGCATTGCGCCTGAGCCAAATAGGATGAAGTGATCTTCGGCCAGACATGCAACGGTGAGGTCACCGTAGAGGCGACCTTTCTCCGTCAGCATCGGAGTGAGCGTTAGGCGACCCGGCTTGGGAATGTAGCCAGCCAATGTGCGATCCAAATAAGCGCGCGCGCCCGCACCTTTAAATTCGTGTTTCGCAAAATTTGCGATCTCTATGCCACCAACGGCGCTTTGAACGGCCTTCACCTCGCGCGCTACATAGTCAAAGGATCGGTTGCGCTCAAAGGTGGGCTCCTCGTGAGCGTCTTGATCGCTATTTGCAAACCACTGTGCGTTTTCTAAGCCAAAGCCCTGGTCCATAACCGCGCCTTTCGCCACCAGCCTGTCGTAGAGCGCTGTGGTTTTTTGCAGGCGACCTTTGGGCAGGGTTTCGTTCGGGAAAGTCATGACAAAGCGGCGTTCATAGTTTTCCGCTGATTTGATGGTTCCCCAGTCTGGGGTCGCGAATTCGCCAAAGCGGGCAACATCCATCGCCCATACGTCGATGGAGGGCTCTCCATCAATCATCCATTCCGCCATGGTCAGGCCCACGCCGCCCCCTTGGCAGAAACCAGCCATGACACCAACCGCGACCCAGTAGTTTTTCATGCCCGGCACAGGGCCGATCATTGGGTTGCCATCGGGGCCGAAGGTGAACGGACCGTTGATCATGTCCTTGATCCCGGCATTTCCGATGGCTGGGATGCGTTCAAACGACATTTCCAGGCGGTCTGCAATGCGGTCGAGATCCGGTTGCAGCAGTTCGTGCCCAAAGTCCCAAGGCGTGCCTTCGATCTTCCAGGGAGTGGATTTTGGCTCATAGGTGCCAAGAAGCATGCCTTGACGCTCCTGACGAAAATAGATGTTCGCTTCATAGTCGATGCCTGCAGGCAAGCGGCCAACTTCTCCCATGCTGTTCATACGGTCCGCGATCTCAGGAATGGTTTCTGTGATCAGATAGTGGTGTTCCATCGGCTGTACCGGCAGATGGATGCCTGACATGCTGCCAACTTCACGTGCCCAAAGGCCGCCACAGTTCACAACATGCTCTGCGTTGATCGTACCTTTGGGAGTGGTCAAATCCCAGCTTCCGTCTGTGCGTTGTTTCATGGCGGTGACGCCACAATGTGTGAAGTATTGTGCGCCATGGTGACGGGCAGATTTGGCAAAAGCATAGGTCGCTCCGGATGGATCCACATCGCCGTCCTGCTCGTCCCAAAGGGCTGCATGATAGTGCTTTGGGTCAATAAGCGGGTGGCGTTCGACCAATTCGGAAGGGGAAATAAATTCTTGATGCAGTCCCATATAGCGGGCTTTTGAGCGTTCGCGTTTGAGATAGTCGTACCATTCTTTGGTCGAGGCTGCGTAGAAGCCCCCCGTGATATGAAGACCGACAGAGTGACCAGAGGTCTCTTCGATCTCTTTATACAAATCAATGGTGTAAGACTGCAGGCGAGAGATATTGGGATCTGAACTGATGGTGTGAATTTGGCCTGCTGCGTGCCAGCTTGAACCGGAAGTCAGCTCATTTCGTTCTAATAAGACAGCGTCTTTCCAGCCGAATTTGGCAAGATGGAATAGAATAGAACAGCCGACAACACCGCCGCCAATCACCACAACTTTGGCGTGGGAGGGCAGTTTTTTGGTTCCAGTGCTCTCGTCTTTTTGAATCTCAGGCATAATTGTTCCTCAGTTCAGGGGCAGCCGGCGGAAACGGCCGGGCATTGCGGGGTCATAGAAATGATCAAGTGGTCCGTTTTGGACCAAATGATTGTGCCAGTGGTTCAGCGCCTCACGATCCAGAGACACACCTAAGCCAGGCCCTTCGGGTACGGCGATCACATCGTTTTTTTGTTGGAAAGGGCCGCCTTCGATCACATCTCCGATTTGCCAACGGAAGAGCGATTGACTGGGTTCTGAAATCCACGGCATGGCGGCTGACATGTGTAAGTATCCAGCGGTTGTGATGCCAGCATCGCCAGAATAACACCAAAACCCAATGCCCATCGCCTCACAGGCTCCGATAAAACGAACAGCGCGTGCAATGCCGCCCAAAACGGCAAAGTTTGTGACGATGTAGGCAGGCCCGCGCGTGGCCACAGCTTTGCGGATATCCGGCGTATGAGTTGAAATTGGAATGGTGAAGTGGCGCCTTAGCTCTGCCATTTCTTCGAATGTTGCAACGGGGTCTTCATAATTGCGTATGTTGTACGGCTCGATTTCGCGGAAAAGACGGAAAGCTGTGGGTAGGGAATATTGCATATTGCTGTCCAGGCGCAGCATTGCCTTGCGGCCCAGCGTTTCGCGTAGTGCTTTGACGGTATCGATCTCCAGCTCAGGCTCGCCCAAGATCAGTTTGCCTTCGAACATGGTCGAGCCATGCTCTTCGGACATGCGCGCGCAGTAATTCGCGACTTCTTGTGGTTCTGTCTCTCCGCCAACACGATAACCGAAGTATTCGGTGAAGGGGATTTCCTTGCGCACGGCCCCCCCGAGCAGGCGGTAAAGCGGCTCACCGGCGACTTTGCCACGGATGTCCCAGAGAGCGATTTCAATGGCGCCAAATGCTTTTACGACAGAGCTATCATCCGTGTTCTGTACGATTTGCCAAGGTGGCACGCAGAGGCTTTCACAGGTGGCGACATCCAGCGGGTCGGCGCCAATCAGGCGCTCCCCCATCGCGCGGATACTTTCCAATACGTCGATTGAAGGCGCTTCGCCCAGTCCGACGATGCCCTGATCTGTCTCGACTTCAATGATGGTCTTTGAGGTGCCCGGATAGTAGCCGCCAGTCCACCACATGGGTTTTTCCAGAGGTATGTTCACCGGTGTCGCCCGCAAGCCAGTGATCTTAATACCAAGCATCAGGAATAACCTCTTTGCGCATGGCGACATAGGCTTCAAGTTCTTCGCGTTTTGCTTCGTCCAATTCCGGTTTCTGATAATCGGTTAGCATTTGCTTCCAGCGTTCGCAGGCTCGGGTTCGCATATCTTTGGAGCCGCGCTCTTCCCAGTTTTCAATGTTTTCGCTGTCAGAGAGCTTTGGCTCATAAAATGCGGTTTGATAGTGTCGCATGGTGTGTGCTGTCCCTAGAAAGTGGCCGCCAGCTTCAACTTCGCCGTAGGCATCTCTGGCAAAACTTTCGTCACAGGTATCCAATCCCTGGCCCAATATTTTTTGATAGGAGCCGAGGCGATCTGCGTCCATGACAAGCTTTTCGTAGCCAGTCACCAAGCCACCTTCGAGCCAACCCGCAGCGTGCAGAACATAGTTCGCCCCTGCCAACATCGTGGAATGCATAGAGTCGGCGCTTTCATAGGCAGACTGGCTGTCTTCTATTTTTGAAGCCGTGAGTGAGCCTCCGCACCTCAAGGGTAGTCCGATCCGGCGCGCCAACTGTCCGATTGCGTAGTTTGAGATGACGGGTTCCGGCATGCCAAAAGTTGGCGCGCCGGTTTTCAGAGACATTGACGATAGGAAGTTGCCCATCACGAAAGGGGCGCCCGGCCGTATCAGCTGTGTATAGGCACAGACGATCATGACTTCGGCCATGGCCTGAGCAACGGCCGCCGCTGTAGATACAGGCCCCATGGCGCCTGTCAGAATGAAGGGAACCGTGATGACACCTTGTCCACGTGCTGCGTATACGCGAATGGCCTCTGTCACCACGCGGTCCACCAAGAGTGGAGAGTTGGTATTGATATTGGCCATTATCACGCAATTTGCATCCACAAAATCGCTACCAAAAATGATGTCCATCATGTCCATACTGTCTTGAGCGCGGCTCATTTCCGTTATGGCGCCCAAGTGCGGTTTGTCACTGAGCGTGATATGTGCCATCAGCATGTCAAAATGGCGCTTGGACACAGGCACGTCGGTGGGCTCACAGGTGACAAAGCCGCCATGGTGCAGGTTTGGATGCATGTAGGTGAGTTTCACCAGTTCTTCGAACGAAGCCATGTCACCGTAACGGCGTCCCCGTTCTAGATCGCGGACAAACGGTGATCCATAGACAGGCGCAAAGACCTGATTGGTGCCCCCGATGGTGACAGAACGGTCTGGATTCCGCGCAATTTGCGTAAATTCGCGGGGGGCTTTTGTGCACAAAGAGCGTATCCACTTGGCATCAGCACGCACGAGATCGCCCTCTACGCGTGCACCTTCTCGCCGCCACAAGTTTAGCGCTTCGGCGTCATCGCGAAAAGCAATGCCGACATCTTGCAGAAGCCAATCAACTTGCGCCTCCAGACGCACAAGGTCTTCTTCGTTGAGTGGGTCGAAAAATGCCAGTTTGCGCTGAATGTACGGGGATGTAAGGATTCGACTGGTTTCTGAATCGCGTGATCGAGACTTTCGTGTGCGCCGCGCCATGATGCTCTTCTCCATATTGAGCTTCATTACTAACGATTCAAAATTTGCCTGTGACGCTTGAAAATATATATGCTTTGCATAATCTGAATTTATGCAAGAGCTCTGGAAACAACTTGGCTCGCCCAGACATTTGGTTGTCTTTGAGGCGGCTGCAAGACTGCAGTCCTTTACCAAGGCTGCGCAGGAACTAAACGTGCAGCAACCGGCTGTGAGCGTGTCTATCCGACGCCTTGAAGAAGGGTTGGGGACTGCGCTTTTTACGCGCAAGCATCGGCAAGTTGTGCTGACGGGCGCGGGGCAGCGGCTTTTGTCTGATGTAACGCGCAGTTTTGAACATCTCGCCCTGTCGGTTGCATCTATTCAACAACTCAGTCAGGCCGGATATGTCACGCTAAGTGCGTCGACGGCTTTTAACAATTATTGGATTATGCCGCGCCTGGCTGAATTGCAGAAACACCACCCCGGAGTTGATTTGCGATTGCAATCCAGTGATCGCGAACCTGACATAGATGCGGAAAACATAAGCCTTGCGGTGCGTTTGGGGAATGGAGTCTGGCCGGAATACGAGAGCGCTTTTATTTCTAGAGAAGTTATTTATCCGGTGGCATCACCAGGGGTCATGAAAGAAGTTTCGACTTGTGGTGACGTCTCCGCTCTTCTTGGCCAAAGGTTCGTGCATTTGGAAGAACCCATACGGCAACGTCCCAGTTGGACCGATTGGTTTGAGAATTTCTCAGTCAAATCTGGAGTGCCTAAAACGGGCTTGCGTCTGAATGACTATGCATTGGTTCTGCAAGCGGCCATGGCGGGCGAAGGGATTGCTTTTGGTTGGAAGCATTTGACGGATCGGCTTGTTGGTCAGGGTATTTTGGCTGCCCGGCAGGAATGGTCATGGACCACAGGCAAGGGATTTTATCTTGTCTGGTCGAAAAAAAAGCCACTTTCAGCCGATGCTCAAAAAGTCAGGGATTGGGTTTTGGACAATGCCGGTCACGTATATTGAGTGGATGCTACGTGTATTTTTCTTCGATCAAACACAAGCATTGAGGACACTCTCGCGAAAATGTGACGCGGGTTACATTGAGTGCGATTGAGTACGATGAGTGCAGCCCGTATGGCTGGCGTGACTTAACAGGAGGTAGTTCTTTGGCTCAGGTTCGTGCAGCAGATGTATTGGCACAGCGGCTTTATGCTGCGGGGTGTCGCCATGCTTTTGGTATGCCGGGAGGCGAGGTGCTCACCTTGGTGGATGCGCTCGAAAAAGCGGGCATTACGTTTGTTTTGGCCAAGCACGAGAACGCTGCAGGATTTATGGCAGAAGGCGTTTACCACCGCACAGGCGTGCCGGGTATTCTTGTTGCCACTGTGGGCCCTGGCGCGCTGAACGGTATCAATGTTGTTGAGAATGCACGACAAGATCGTGTGCCATTGATTGTCTTGACCGGTGCCGTGGATGCCGGCGAAGCGGAGACCTATACCCATCAGGTGCTCGATCAACCGCAGGTCTTCCGCCCGATTACCAAACACAGTTTTACCTTCGTGCCCGATGCGGCGCAGGTGATTGCCGATAAGGCGGTCAATCTGGCCATGGATCCGCAGCCCGGCCCTGTTCACATTGATGTCCCGATCAGCGCGGCGGATACTCTGGTGGAGACGCGGGGTGCCCCCTTGCGGGCGGCCCATGATCCGGTTGTGCCTGCGGCGGCGGTTTTGAAGCAGATGGCCACAGACTTGAGTGCTGCGCAGCGTCCTGTGATGGTGGTGGGCGTTGATGCGATCGAGGCGCGCGCTGCGCAGGCCGTAAAGCGTTTTGCCGAGCAGCAGAACATTCCCGTCATCACAACTTACAAGGCAAAAGGAGTGGTGCCGGAAGATCATCCTTTGGCACTTGGGGGCGCTGGGCTTTCGCCAAAGGCCGACGCTTTGCTTTTGCCTATCCTGCATCAGGCGGATGTGGTTTTGGCTGTGGGGTATGATCCGATTGAGATGCGGGTTGGGTGGAAAAACCCTTGGGATCCTGTCGCGCAGAAGGTCATCGAGCTGACCACGGTGGCAAATACGCATTACATGCACCATGCGACGCAAACCGCGTTGGTGGATATTGCTGCTGCGCTGGAGGCTCTCGCGGCGGTGTCGCCTTCTGATCATGCCCTGCGCTGGGCTGGTGGAGAAATTGACGCCGCAAAAGCGGCTTTGGATGCGGCCTTCCCACGGGGTGAAAACTGGGGGCCTGCTGCGGTGATGGATACCTGCCGGCAAGTCTTGCCACGCGATACCGTGGCGAGTGCGGACAGCGGGGCACATCGTATTTTGCTGAGCCAAATGTGGGAGTGTTATGAGCCGCGCGGTCTGGTGCAATCTTCCGGGCTTTGTACGATGGGATGCGCGGTGCCGCTGGCCATGGGCATGTCACTGGCGGAGCCTGAGCGTGTTTCGGTGTCCTTCTCCGGAGATGCTGGCTTTTTGATGGTTGCTGGGGAACTTGCAACAGCTGCGGAACTGAAGCTCAAGACTATTTTTGTCGTCTTTGTCGACGCCTCGCTTGCGTTGATTGAAAAGAAACAGCGCGAGCGGCAGCTGTCCAATGCAGGCGTGGATTTTGTGCAGCATGATTTTGCGGCGCTGGGGCGCGCACTTGGGGGGGGCGGTGTGACGGTGAGGGATCGCGACGCCCTGCGCGCAGCGCTGCAGGATGCGGTCACGTCAGATCGGTTCACTGTGATTGCCGCTGTTATTGAAAAGGGGGCCTATGATGGACGCCTCTGATACGCCGCAGGCCCTTGCGGGATTGGTCGTTTTGGATCTGAGCAGGATTTTGGCCGGCCCTACCGCCACTCAGATGCTTGGAGATCTAGGCGCAACGATCTACAAGATTGAAAACCCAAAAACCGGTGGGGATGACACGCGCAGCTGGGGGCCGAACTATGTGAAGGACACAAAGGGGGGGGAGACAGATCTCTCGGCCTATTTTGTGGCGGCCAATCGCAACAAGATGTCGGTTGCTGCGGACCTTGCGACCGAGGAAGGTGTGCGACTGGTCAAAGCGCTCGCGGCAAAAGCAGACGTTGTGATCGAAAACTATAAACCGGGCGGTTTGGAGAAATTTGGTCTCGACCATGCGACTGTACTGAAGGATCGGCCTGATCTGGTCTATTGTTCGATTTCGGGTTTTGGACAGAATGGCCCCAATCGGGACGTGCCGGGCTATGATTTGATGGCGCAGGGCTATGGCGGCATCATGTCGCTGACCGGAGAGCCGGATGGGCGCCCAATGAAGGTCGGTGTTGGGATCGCAGATGTCATGTGTGGAATGTACGCCACGATTGGCATCCTGGCCGCTTTGCGTCATCGGGACAAAACCGGCGAGGGTCAGCATATAGACCTGAGCCTTGTGGACGCGCAAATGGCCTGGTTGATCAATGAAGGCACGAATTTTCTCGTGTCCGGCAAGGACCCGGCCCGTCGTGGTAATGCACACCCCAACATCGTGCCTTATGATGTTGTGACCTTATCAGATGGGCATGCGATTATCGCCGTGGGCAATGACAGCCAGTTCGGGCGCTTTGCCGAGATTATTGGTGCGTCAGAGCTGTCAGAGGACCCCCGGTTTACCACCAATCAAAGTCGCTTGGAGCATCGAGAGCTGCTCAAAACCAAGATTGATCCCCTGTTGGCAAAGATGAAGCGTGATGACCTGCTTGAGAAAATGGCCGCTGCAAAGGTGCCAGCAGGGCCTATTCAGACCGTGCGGCAGGCGCTGGGATCGGATCAGGCGCAGGCGCGTGGGGCGGTTGTGCATATTCCTGATGCAGATTCGCAGGCGAGCAGAGTGCCGGTGTTGGGCAACCCCTTGAAATTTTCGCGCACGCCAGTGCAGTATCGGAAGGCGCCTCCACATTTTGGGCAGCACACGTTACAGGTCACGCGCGATTTCTTGCCTGATCTCTGACGAAAAGTAGAAAATCCAGCAGGGTTTGAAACATTAGAGCCGTTGATATCACGGAATAGTTTGTCCGCTTCACGTTCTTGTTGGCTCATCTCTGTTCGGCTTCATGGGGCCGAAATTCTTGGTATGTATCGAGTAACTTTTGGAAGAGGTGTCGCCCGTGAAAGACCTGTGTTTTGGAGATATAACCCTATCGGACCCATCTGCATTGGAGGACTGGAATGGTGTTATTCTCGGCTTTCTGGCACATGGTGCATCTACGCCCGAGCATCTAAATACTGTCCTCGCAAAAGACCCTCAGTGCGCCATGGCGCTGGCGGTGAAAGGTTTCGCGTTGCTGATGTTGGCGCGACGGGAGTTGGTTGACATCGCACATGAGGCCCATCGTGATGCGGTTGCATCCATTCAGGCACGCCCGGTTTCAGCGCGGGAGCAGGCGTGGGTGAAGGCATTGGGCTTGTGGTTGTCTGGGCGTCCTTCACAATCGGTACAGATTCTTGAAGGTGTTTTGGCGCACTCCCCCGAAGATACGCTCACTGCAAAGCTTGGGCACGGCATTCGCTTCATGTTGGGCGATAGCCAAGGCATGCGGCGCTCTATCGAGCGTGTGCTGCCAGCGCATGGCGCTGACCATCCGCTGCGGGGGTACCTGCTTGGCTGTTTGTCCTTCGCAATGGAAGAAACAGGGGCCTATCAGCAGGCCGAGGCCGCAGGACTTGAGGGGTTGTCGCTGGCATCAGACGATGCATGGGGGCTGCATGCGGTTGCGCATGTCTACGATATGACGGCGGACAGCGCGCGCGGTATCAAGCTTTTGTCCGAGAATGAGGCCGGTTGGGCACATTGTAACAACTTCAGATATCATGTGTGGTGGCACAAGGCGCTTTTGCATCTTGATCTTGGGCAGCCCGATGAGGCGCTTGCGCTCTACGACCAGAAAGTGCGTATTGACCGCACGGATGACTATCGCGACATCTCCAATGCCACCTCTCTGCTCATGCGTCTTGAGCTGGAAGGCCATACGGTGGGCAATCGCTGGGAAGAGATTGCTGAACTGGCCGAAAATCGGACGGAAGACGGATGTCTTGTTTTTGCTGATCTCCACTACATGCTCGCACTCGCTGGGGAAAGCCGGGACACTGCGCGCGGACGTATGATTGGGCGCATGCGCAATACACAAGACACTCAGGGCAATGAAGCGGATGCGATTGTTGTGGATCCAGGTACCGCGGCAGCCAGTGGTTTGGCGGCTTTCGGGGAAGGTCGGTATGAAACGGCCTTCCGCAATCTGGAAGCGGCGCGCCCGCGGATGGCGCTGATTGGGGGGTCCCATGCGCAGCGTGATGTTTTTGAGCGGATTACAATCGACGCAGGCCTGCGCGCAGGCCATGTGGAGAAAGTACGCCGTATTCTTGACGAGCGCACCGCTTTGCGTGGCGGCAAGCAAGACCGTTTTGCGGAAACCCGGTATCTGCAGATCTCTGAGATGGGCGACACCATGAAAGTGCCTGCACAATAAAAGACGTGGCTGAACAAGGTCATATGGAGGGTTCGGGCGGAACAGTATACCAAGCGTCATCGTTTCAGCTTTGCCCTACGACAGGTAAGACCCAAAGCACAGATCGCAAACCTTAAAGATGAACATATGACCACTGCCGATATCGCCCTATCTTCTGCGCCAGCTGTCCAAAGACAACCAGGACAACGTGATCCACGCCTCGACTTTTTTCGCGGCATCGCAATGTTCATTATCTTGATCGCACACACACCCGGAAACTGGTTGACCCTTTGGATTCCTGCGCGGTTTGGTTTCTCTGATGCGACAGAGACATTTGTGTTTTGTTCTGGAATGGCCTCTGCCATTGCCTTTGGCGCGACCTTTGATCGGGCCGGATGGTTGCTGGGAACGGCACGTGTGCTTTTCCGCGTTTGGCAAGTTTATTGGGCGCATATTGGTCTGTTCTTTGCCACTCTTGCGGTGACAATTTACATGACCGAACTGGATGTCACGACGCGCAATTACTGGGGGCAACTGAACCTTTGGGCGCTTTTTGCAGAGAGCGAAAAGTGGAGTAACCCCAATGTCCTACTGAGTTTCATGACATTGCGCTGGGTGCCAAATTATTTCGATATTTTGCCCATGTATATGGTCGTGTTGTTGATGATGCCTGTGATCATTGCGTTGAAAAATGTGCATGTGGCGCTTGCGATGGCAGCTTCTGTTGCGCTCTGGTTTTGTACGCAGATTTGGGATTTTGGGTTTGGCGCCGAGCCCTGGTCGGATCGGCAATGGTTTTTTAATCCCTTCGGCTGGCAGCTGATCTTCTTTACCGGCTTTGCCTTGATGGCAGGCTGGCTTCCAAAGCCGCCCGTTCATCGGTGGTTGATCGTGATCGCTGTGGCGGTTGTGCTGGTAACGCTCCCATTTGCCTACTTCCGTATCATTGGTGTGAGCCCGGAGATTCAAGCGTGGCGCAGTGATTGGGCCGTTTTGATCAACAAATCCGATTTTGGCGCGCTGCGGTACGTGCATTTCTTGGCAACCGCCTATCTTGCATGGGTCGCGGTGGGGGAACGTGGCGTGCGCATTTTACCGCCGCAACAGGCCGGTTTCCTCGCTCGTGTCTGGACCGTCATGCTGGCGATCATTATGAAAGTAGGCCAGCAGAGCCTTGCAGTGTTTACCGCGTCAATGCTGATTGCGCGGGTTTTGGGAATGATGTTGGATGTTATTGGGCGGACGCCGTGGACCATGTTGTGGGTTAACTTGTTGGGAGCGACTTTGATCGTCGCTGTTGCTTATGGTGCGGGATGGTTCAAAACGCACCCTTGGAAAGTCAAAAAAGCCAAAGAGGTGCAGCATGCGTCGGCGTGAGTTTCTGACGGGCCTTGCCGCGCTTGCCGCAAGCCCAGCATGGGCCGATCCGTTGTCTTTGGGGGCATCCAAGCCTTTTGATTTGGCAGAGCTGATTGCGCAAACCAAGGCGCTGGCCGAGGCGGCTTATACGCCTATGCCAGCTGTGCCGGACGCCTGGCAGACACTGTCGTATGATGAGTACCGGAAAATTTGGTTTGATCCGCGCAACGCTGTTTGGGAAGGCACCGATGTGCCACTGCGGTTGGATGTCTTTCCGGCGGGTCTGTATTTTCCGCGGCCCGTAGATGTGCATGTTGTAAAGGACAATATTGCACAGCGGGTTCCGTTTGAGATTGAAGCCTTTGATCGTACGGATGATTTTCCAGACTTGCCAACCGCTGGCATGGGGTATTCCGGTCTGAGATTGCGCGGGCCTTTGGAGCGGGCGGATATTCATACGGAATTTGCTGTCTTCCAAGGGGCAAGTTATTTTCGCGCGATCGGCACCGGGCAGATCTATGGCCTTTCCGCACGTGGGCTGGCCATTGATACGGCAGAGCCTTCTGGGGAAGAGTTTCCGGATTTTCGTGCGTTTTGGGTGCAAGCTCCAGAACCGGGGCAGAATACGACATTGGTGCATGCTCAAATGGACAGCCCCTCGGTTGCGGGGCTTTACACGTTTGAGATCACGCCGGGTGAGACGCTGCATATGGGGGTGACTGCCCGTTTGTTCCCCCGCCAAGAGATGCAGCATGTGGGCATTGCCCCGCTGACGTCCATGTTTCAATTTGATGAAACCAACCGTGATCGGTTTTCGGATTTTCGCCCTGCGGTGCATGACAGCGATGGCCTCCTGATGCTCAATGGGGCAGGGGAAACGATTTGGCGTCCGCTGGCCAATCCCAAAGCGCTTCAGGTGAGTGGCTTTCAGGACAACAATCCGCGTGGTTTTGGCCTTATGCAGCGGGCCGACAGATTTTCCGATTTCCACGACCTTGAGGCGCTCTATCATCGGCGCCCCGGTCTTTGGGTGAAACCGCGTGAGGATTGGGGGCGTGGCCACGTAGCGCTGGTTGAAATCCCCACGGATCGAGAGATCTATGACAATATTGTAGCCTATTGGCGGCCCGCCACCCCTTTGAAACCGGGGGATGCACCGGTGTTTTCTTACGACCTCTATTGGGGGCCTGAGACAACGCCGGGTGTACCGGACCTTCCAAAAGTTCTGAACACGCGCGCGGGGAAGGGATTTGAGCGCGGCATTGTCTTTGCCATTGATTTTGAGGCGGACGCACGCTTCCCAGAAGACTTTGGCACAATCGACCGGATTGTCCGCAGCAGTGCGGGAGAGGTGACGCAGGGGGTTGTGCAACGCAACCCGGACACCGGTGGCCCCCGTTTGGCCTTCACCTTTGAGCCCGGCGACGCCACGGTCGCGGAGTTCCGTGTTCAGCTTCGGTCAGGGACTGAGCCTCTTTCGGAAACATGGCTCTATCGGTGGACCAAGTGATGTTGGATCAAACCGAGCAGCGCAGGGATATGCCCGCCCCGGCACCTCTGGATTTTCATATACAGGACTTGCGGGCGGCGCTTCACGCAGAGACGTCTGCGGATTTTCGCTCACCTCTCTTTTGGCGCGTGATGGTGTTTGGGGGAACGATGGCAGGCACTCTGTGCCTGATCCTGCTGCTCTCCGGCTTTTTTGCGCAAAATGGGATGCATTGGCTTGAGCTTGTTTTGCTGGTCATCATCGGGGCGACCTTTGCGTGGATTGCCTTAAATGTGGCCTCGGTGGCTGCGGCGGTCATGCGCAGGGCACGCGGCAATGGGCTGGTGCAAAACCAATCAACGGACGCGCCTGCACTCACGACCGCGCTGTTGGTGCCGATTTATAATGAAAGCCCGAAGGATGTTTTTGGCAATGCAGCCGCCATGTTGGCGGACATCAGTCGCTTGCATTCTGACAACAGGTTTTCATTGTTTATTCTCTCTGATTCCAGAGGAGAAGAGATCGCGGAACAAGAGTGGCGTGCGTTTCAATGGTTGCGCAGTGTGTGCCCCGAAAATGTTGGTCTGCACTATCGCCGCCGTGCTGAAAACGTCGATAAGAAGACTGGGAATCTGGCCCAGTGGATTCGCGGCTGGGGGGCGGGCTATGATGCGATGCTTGTTCTGGATGCGGACAGTCTGATGAGTGGGCGCGCGATCATAGAACTCACAGAAGCGCTGCGCCGTGACTCGTCTGCCGGGCTTATTCAATCTTTCCCTTCGTTGATTGGTGCGGAAAGCTTTTATGGGCGTGTACAGCAATTTTCCTCGGCTACTTATGGGTGGCTTTTGGCCGAAGGGTTGGCTCTTTGGACGGAAAATGAAGCCAACTATTGGGGCCATAATGCGATCATCCGTACAAGAGCATTTGCGGGTTCTGCTGGCTTGCCCTATCTCAAGACCTGGCGCGGACGTGAGCAGATGATCCTGTCACATGATTTTGTCGAAGCTGGATTGTTGCGCCGTGCCGGGTGGGCGGTGCGGTTTCTGCCTGTGAGAGGGAGCTTTGAAGAAACGCCAGCCACGCTTGTGGACTACATTATTCGGGACAGGCGCTGGTGTCAGGGCAATATGCAACATCTGAAGCTGTTGCGGACCAAAGGGTTTCATCCGGTGTCGCGGCTGCATTTGTTCTTTGGTGCGCTGGGCTATCTGATGTCCCCGGCTTGGTTGTTTCTGTTGGTGGTTTGGTCGGCTTTGGGACTGACCGACATGACACCGGAAGGATACTTTTCGGAGCAAAATCCGCTCTATCCTTTGTGGCCTGAGATGAATACCTCGCAGGCGGTGTCTTTCTTATTGTTTATGTACGGGATTTTGCTGCTTCCGAAGCTCGTTGCCACCACCATGATTATGTCGGTGCGCCGGATCAGGCGCCGGTTTGGGGGATCTCGGGCCCTGTTAGGAGGCGTGTTGTTGGAGGTCGTGGCATCTGTGCTTTATGCGCCCATCATGATGATTCAGCAAAGCATGGCGGTTGCGCGCATCTTGTTAGGGCGGCCTGTCACGTGGGCACCCCAGCGCAGGACGGCGAAACGGTTTGCTCTGCGCTCCCTGTTGCGGTTTCACTGGATTGAAACCGTACTCGGAATTTTGCTCGCTGTGGGTATTCTTGGGGGGGGCATTTCTGTCTGGTTGTCACCTATCGCGATCAGCCTGGCCTTTTCTGTGCCGCTTTCTGCCTTGAGCGGGCTCAATATCAGTCAGCTGCGCTTTAAGTCCGGACGCCTGAACACGCCGCAATCGCTCCACGTGCCGCCGATTTGGGCACGTGCACAGGAAGCGCGTTCGGAGGTGGAGAAGCAGTTGAAGCAAGCCCCGGTTGCGGCGGCAGAGTAGGCACGTAGCCGCACTGTTCAGCGCGTTTCAAACCAGTCGATTGCGAGATCGGCCCAACCGGATGGCACCCGATGGCCTCCGGGGTGCAGGGCAAATTGAATTGTGGTGTCAGCGCTACACTCTGTCCAACCGCGAATTTGATAGCTGCCGGATACCGAAAATTCATCAGGCCGGTTGCGGGTGCACTCTCCTGCTTCGCGAAAGATTTCCAGTGTTTGGAAAATGTCTCCTTGAATAAGGGCATTGGGGTCATCGCGTGATATGCCACGAAGAATGCGGCCTTCAAGTGGGACAACAGGATCCACCCAGCCGTGTGTCATATGAAGATTGACCGGCGCAGCGCAGCGTTGTGGGTGAGGTCGCCAGAAGCCTCCAGCGACTGCGGCATAGGCGGCGAAAGCATCAGGTGTCTCGCAGGCCGTATAGACGGTCATGAAGGCACCATTGGAAAAGCCGGAGAGAAGAACCTGGTCGCTTGAGATGTCAAATCGATCAGCGAGGTCTTGTTTCAGGGTCTTGAGGAAGTTGATTTCTTGGGCTTGCTCCGGGCCTCGGAAAGCCCATCGGAATCCGCGCCGACCTTCGCCCATGGGCAAGCCAGTCGGGGCCACAAAGGCATAGCCGCGTTCCAATACACTTTTTACGAGCGCGCGGTTTTGCGTGAGGCCTTTCCCAGATCCGCCATAGCCATGCATGAAAATCACCGCCGGGTTGCCCGCAGCCGGAGTTTCCGGGAGTTCGATGTCATAAATACGGTCATTGAGGGTGCAGGCCGCGCTATCTGCACCGCAGCCTGCCAAAACGGGAGAGGCCCCAAGAACGCCAATTGCGCTGACGGCGAGCAAGCGTTTTATCACTGTGGTCACCTATCTATGTCGTATGTCACAGTTGGCAGGCCCTTGCTCAGCCAGCCCGGCCCGGCGGAAGAGCCTAACATGCCTTCGGGCACGTCAAAAACGTTTGTCAGACCGGACGCGTGAAAATTCTGATAGACGCGCCGGGATCGGACCCCGCGTGCGCAGATCAATGCGATGGGTTTGCCTTTCGCCGCAGCTGTCGCGGCTTCAAAGAAGTCTTTGCGCCGCATGTCAATTGGGATGGCATGTTCGGGAACACCGCTGCGCGCCCATTCGTCGGGACGGCGGATATCAATCAGAACAATCTCACCCTTTGCGGCTTTTTGGTGGGTGTCTTCCACCGTGAGGCGCTGGCTTGTGGCCTCAGTTGGCCAAGCGAGGAAAACGGCTGTGGCTGTCACTGCAGCCGCGCCGCCAAGTGTCAAAAAGTTGCGCCGGGTGAGGACCCGGCGCGTGTTGGACGTATTCACTTTATGGCCTTACTTGAGTGGCGCTGGCGTGCTGAAGCCGGGGATGGCATTGGTCGATGCCGCGTTGGATTCGATGGAGATCCAGTTTTTCTCGGACAGTGTCAGGTTGCCGGGAATGTCCTCTTCCCAGAAGCCAACGACGTTTTTGGTGATGTTGAGGTAGAGTTTGTCGTCAACAATCCGCCACAGATTTGGGTTTCCCGGAACTTTGCCGCCCTTGGCAACACCGTAAGCGCAGTGCCCATCATATTGCGGTGCGTAGTATGCCGGATCTTTGAGAAATTTCTTCTTATTTTTCTCAGTTGCAAAGGCAAACACGGCGCCATTGTACTCGGCTGTGATATCGGCGCGGCCCGGGATCGCGGCGGGCTGAGACTGTCCCACAGGAGCTTGATCCAGCGAACGGTATGCCACGACGTCATAGCCTGAAACGGCGAAGTCGTTTTTGTCTACAAACTGAGGGCCAGCCAACAAAGGGGAGCCCATCAATGCCAAAGCGGCGGCGAAAACATATGATTTCATGGTGTTGTCCTGCTGTTAAATGTCTCGATTACGCTATCATGCCATCGCGTGTTTTGTCTTTTCACCGAAATGCAAAAAGTAGTGAACGAAATGTAACTTACCGAGGGGCAAGTGAGCCGGCTAAAACGTTTCAAAGTGAATGTGCTTTTCAGCAATGCCTGCGGCTTTCAGACCTGACGTCAATTCCGACATAAATTCAACAGGGCCGCAGAGCATATAATCTGCCCTTGGTCCGGCATTGAGAGCCAGAAGGTGCGTTGCTGTGATCCTGCCTTTAATGTCGAAGTCTCGGCCCTGTTGGTCCAAAGGCGATGGGGCGCTGTAGAAAATCTGTTTGGTGGCTTGGGGTGCCGTTGTGATCAGCCTGTCGACGTCTTGGCGCAGTGCATGATGTTGGCCATTGCGTGTGCCATGTACAAACCAGACAGGGCGTGCGGTAGGATGACTTGTGGCGTCATGCAGCATGGAGAGCATGGGGGTCAGGCCGACGCCGGCGCTGACAAGGACCAATGGTGTTGCCCCCTCCGGTGCGATGAAATCGCCGGAAGGAAGCCGCGCTTCGAGTATATCGCCTACAGTGATTACATCATGCAGATGCCGTGAGACGAGGCCATTGGGCTCTCTCTTGACCGTAATCCTAAACTGATCTGCGCCTGATTTGCCTGACAGGGAGTATGTACGGTGCAATTTGGCACCTTGTGAGGGAATGGCGACAGAGATGGGGAGATGTTGTCCTGCTTTGAAATCTGGGAGGGGCTGCTGATCTGTTGCTGACAGGTAGAAAGATGTCACGCCTGCGGCTTCTTCCACCTTTTGGGCCACTTTTAGCTGGCGTGCCTGCTCCGGATGTTTGGACCATCTCAACGCGAGAGTTGAGGGGCGGTCAATGACCTGCTCGATGGTGACATCAATGATGCGCAGCACGTCGGAGCCCCATGTGTCATCGGGGGACCAATCAATTTTGGCGCGCCCAGTTACGTGCAGCAGCCCTCCTGTTGCAAAATCGACAAACAGCAGGCCAATCTTGGGGTTTTTGAGAATATTGCCAATCGTGTTGAAGAAATTATTGCCGGAATAATCCGGGATACGCAGGTGGCTTGGGCTGACAATCCGCGTGAACCCGGGAGCGCCGCCGCGATGAGAGGCGTCAAACCCATTGGAGGCATGTTCCTGCGCCCCGCGTTGACCGGAGCCAATGAAAAGCGTGTCTGCGACTGCGATGCGCGCAATTTGGTCTGCGTTGAGGTGCGGGGTGCGAAGTGGTGCGCCTTCATTATTCTGGGGCGCACGCCACCAATCGCGCGCGCTGATGTATTGGGGACAGTTTCCGAAGGATTGGCGGATTTTAATTTCCAAGCCCTGCGCCGTTTTTTGGGTTCGGCCGCTGAGCCTGTTGCGTCGTCTCGTGGCCAGCTCAATTCCAACCACTCCGATATCGGCCTGTTCAGACAGGGCCTGTGCCAAAGGGTCATGGCGGCTCAATTCAGCATTGAGCAGGAGCGTTTGGGCGTCTGGGGATTGGATGAAGCCATCTTGGCCTTCGATGATAGTTGTCCAGATGTGGCCGTCTGCATCACTGGAAGCGGCGACCAAAAAGGGTTGATCCTGATAAAACGTGCGGTGCTGATCCGGCATATGGTCGCGGATGTATGGCGCGGCCCACTCAGCGACATTGCCTGCGCCTGCACGTTGCTGAGCCGTCAGCTCGCCCGTATGAAATGGCATTTCAACATGTGACATGGACCTGTGTTCCTATTGGGGGAATGGCAAAGCGTGTGGAAACGCAGACGGCCCTGCGTTTCCGATAAAATGTGGTTAGGCGAGGAGGCCGACTGGGGTGGAGGGCATGGCCTCGAAGCCATCAAGAGCTTCAAACCGTGCGATCCATGCGCGAATATTTGGATAGGGGTCGAGCGAGATGTTCCCCTCGGGCGCGTGGGCGGTGTAGGAATAGGCGGCCACATCGGCAATTGTGGGCTGGTCATCGACAAGCCAATTGTGCCCTTCCAGACCTCGTTCGAGTTTTTGCATCGCTTTGGTTGCAACCGTTGCCGTGAAGTCTGTGTCCAGCGGCGCACCAAATACGGTGATTAGTCGTGCGGCGGCGGATCCAAAGGCAATTTCCCCTGCAGCCAGTGTCAGCCACTGTTGAACTTTGGCCTCGCTGACGGCGTCGCCTGGCAGCCATTGCGGGGCGTATGTGCGGGCGAGGTAGACCAGAATGGCGTTTGAATCTGCGATGACAATGTCGCCATCTTCCAGAACCGGGACCTGACCGTTGGGATTAAGTTTCAGAAATTCTGGGGTCTTATGCGCCCCGGCAGCCAGATCAACATACACGGTTTCATGCGGGACGCCTGCGAGTTTGGCGAAGACCAAAGCACGATGCGCGTGGCCTGATTTGGGGAAGTGATGAATGCGGACGGGTTGAGACATGAAAGGGCTCCTGCAATGTTTAGGTTTCGATCTGCGCCGATATTTACGTCCTGCAGAGACTTGTGATAATTAACGTATTTGAGGAAACACTAAGCCCTCAGGGGGCGTAATTATCTCATGGATAAAATTGATCGAATGCGGGCATTTGCCTTGGTGGCGCAAAATGCCTCTTTTACGCGGGCGGGTGAACGGCTGGGAAAATCGGCGCGGCTGGTGAGCAAATATGTAGCGGACCTTGAGGAGGCCTTAGGGGTTCAGCTGCTCAACCGCACCACGCGCAGCGTTGTTTTGACGGATGCAGGGGCGACTTATCTCGCGATGTGCGAACCTCTTCTGGATGGTTTTGATGAGATGGAAGAGGTCATCCGCAGAACGCAAACATCCTTGAGTGGTGCCATCCGTGTTTCTGCGCCCACCGGGTTTGGCGCGTCGCGACTTGCGCCCTCTTTGGCAGAGTTCGGGCTGAAACATCCGGAGGTGGAAATTGATCTCAGCCTCTCGGATCGGCGTGTCTCTATTGTGGAAGAAGGATTTGATCTTGCGGTCCGTATCGGCCCGATGCGGGACAGCGCGCTTAAGATACGTCAGCTTGGGAAGATGCCGTTGATTGTCTGCGCGTCGCCTGCATATTTGGCGAGACAAGGGCAGCCGGAGTCACCGCGTGCGCTGACCGCGCATGAGTGCATTCTGCACGGGGGATTGCGAGAGCCCAGCAGTTGGACCTTCAAACTTGACGGAGAAGACGTTTCTGTGCCGATCACGGGGCGGTTTCACGCAAATGCGCCCGCAGCTTCGGCGCAATTGGCGCGGGCGGGCGCGGGCATCGCACGATGTCCTGCCTACACGATCAGTGAAGCGTTGCGGTCGGGCGCGTTGGTGGAACTCTTTGCAGAAAACCGTGTGACACCCTATGTCGTGGCCGCGTTGTTTCCGCAAAATCGGCGGCTTACCACACGGGTGCGTGCCCTGATTGATCACCTTGCGCAGGATCCGGACATCGGGAACGCAGGTGAATGACGGCTTTGGTTTTCGGGCGGTGCTGCTTAGGCGCAGAGCAGCGCCGGATCTGCTACTGGGCCAACATCAGTTTATAGTCTCGAATGATCTCTTCGATGTTGTCGTAGTAGTAGAGTTTTCCTCCCTCCAGGAAGAGGCCAGCGGAGCAATACTTACGAATGGTCTGCATGGAATGAGAGATCATGATGATCTGGCGGCCGGAGAGCTTTTCATCAAACACCGCTTTGCTTTTGCGCTTGAAGCTCTGATCGCCTACGGCCGTTATTTCGTCTATCAGATATGTGTCAAAATCGATTGCCATGGACAGGCCGAATGCCAAGCGTGCCTTCATGCCGTTGGAATAGGTTTTCACTGGGAGTTTCAGAGATTTCCCGAGTTCGGAAAAATCGGCAACATAGTCAATGACTGCTCGGGAGTCGTGCCCATAGAGGCGGGACACAAATTTGATGTTTTCCACGCCTGTCATGGTGCTGTTGAAGCCGCCTTTAAAACCCAGAGGCCATGAGACTTTCGATGAGCGAATGACTTGCCCGCTATCCGGAAGTTCGACGCCTGCGATGACGCGCATGAGCGTGGACTTGCCTGCGCCGTTGCGGCCCAGAATGGCGATGTTTTGATCGCGGGGAATACGAATGCTGGCCTTGTCCAGAATTTGCTTACGCACGCCTTTGAGTTTGTAACCTTTGGAGACGCAGTTCAGTTCAATCATGCCATGCTCCGCGATTTGCGCGTGAAACGTTCACCGGCAAGACCAAAGAGCAGGATGCCCAGAGAGACGGCGATTGGGTAGTTGGGATCAAAAATCGCAGAGTTGTAGTTGCCGTAGAAGCCTTCGCGGAACCATTCCACGCAGTGCAGTACCGGGTTCCAGTAGAGCACGTTTTGCGCTTCGGTCGGAAGGCGGCTTGGCAGGTAGAAGACCCCGGACACAAAGATCAGCGGCCTTGTGAGCACTTTCTCAATTTGTGGCCAGCTGTGCCAAAGCGATGCGATCACGGCATTCAGTGTGCCAATGGCAAATCCCAGAAGCATCGTGGCGGCAAATGCCTGAAACACCATATGCGGGTTCTGCGGCATGACCCCGGCATCGGCGAAGAACAGGGAGCCGAAGAAGATCAGCATGATCATCACATATGTTGCGGAGATCAGGAGCGTGCGCGCATAGAGCGTATCGGCCTCTTTGATCAGCGGATAATTCAACAAAGCGCGATTGGCGGAAAAGGAGGTCAGCAAAGTGTTTGAGAGCTTGTTGAAGAACTCAATGGTTAGGATGCCAGTGGCGAAGAAGACCGCCAAAGAGGTGCCAAACGGGGGTTGCCGATCGACGAGTGAAAAGATGAATACCAGAAGCCCGACAGACATGGCGGGTGTGACGATGGCCCAGAGATAGCCAACGCTGGAGGTGCCGAAAGATGCGCGTGTCTCTCTTAGCACCAAGGTTGCCAGAATTCGGATATGGAGCAGCAGAGTCTTCATGAATAGGGACCGCTGACTTTACTGAACATGATCGCGGACGGTGTAGAACAACAGGGTTGAAATCGCCCAGAGTACCATAAAGCCAATGCAAAACAGGATGCTGTTCATCACCCGCTGGGGATAGATGGCTTCTTGGGGCAGGAAGGGGGCATCAAAGGTGGCGAGGTAACGCTGACGCGCGTCCGCATTCATGCGCGCCGTTTCAAGCGATGTCATAGCGGAGGCATAGGCCTGCTGAGCGAAGGTCTTTTCGACCTGCAGCGTTTCGTACTCACTGAGCACGCGCGAGCGAATATCGAGTGCGCCAGAGTTGAGGTTGTTGCGTGCGTCTATCTGCGCCTGAAGGGCGTCGGCCTGACTTTTGAGGCGCAGGACCGAAGGTGCATTCTCATTCATGTCGCGCAGTGCCACGTCAATACGCGCGTTCACGGAAGCAAGTTCGCCTTCCAAGGCCGCGATCAGTTCTACATGGGCGCCGGCGGTACTGGCTGGGTCGATGTCGCCGTTTGTGCTGCGGAAAGACTGCAGTTTGAGCATAAGCTCTGCGAGCTTTTCTTCAGCGCGTTCAGCTTCATTGCGTGCTGAGAACAGCGCATCGCCACGGGCCTTTTCGGAGAGTTCATTGACCAGCTGTGCCACGTAAAACAGCACGCGGTCTGCAAGGACCTTGGCATCCTCAGCGGTGTAGGCATCAATTTCAAATTCAACGATGCCCGAGCTCGTATCATGGTTGACGGTGATGCGGCGTTCCCAGTGATCCACAAGGCCTTCAATGGAGATCGCAGGATCAATGCGGTAAATCGGATCTGCCAGGTCGCTGGCGTAAAGTGCCCGCAGACCGACATCGGCCTCTAGTTTTTCCACAAGGCTGCGGCTGGTGAGGAAAGAGATCACCACATAGGTGTCTGCCATTGTTGAGCCACTCGCGGCCATGCCGGTCAGCCCGCCCAAAACGTCAAGACCCCCTTGCTGTTCCATGGAACGCACGGAAAACCCTGCACCGGCTGCATAGCGATCAGATGCCACAGCTGCAAAATAATAGATTGCCAACAAGCCCGGTAGGACGGCCAGCAACACAAAGGACACAAGGACGCCAATTGGGCGCTTGCGCTTTGGGGTCATGGAGGCCGGAAGTTCGCGCCCCTTGAGGATGTCTTCTGGTTTGAGCTGTGCCGGTTTCAGCGGCTCTTTGTCCATTTTCATGTGGCCCAACCTTTCGTTCGCTTTTTTTCAGCGAGAAGTGCCAGCGCGCGCGTCAGTTTGCGCCGCAGCGGGTTGCTGCGGAGCCGACTGGGTTTGTAGCTGGCGATTTCCTCGATCGCGTTCTGCGCCGAGGTGGGGGTGCCTGATTTCAGGCTCATGTAATCCGGGTAGGCGATCAGCGCGGCATAGACCAGTTCATCTAAGTTGCGGGTTCGTGTGCGCCGACTTTGCGGATGAATGTCTGTGGTCAAGCCCCAGCCAGAATAGAAGGGTTGCCCATAACAAGTGACTTTGAGCCCTCTCATGAGGGCCTCAAAGCCAGAAAGGGACGTCATCGTGTGCACTTCATCCACCTGATCAAAGAGGGCTGCAATGCTGCCTTGCGTCAGGATCTCATCACAAAATGCCGGAATGTCGTCTTCTGAGGCGCCGCGACTGCGGTGGCCACTTTCCACATCAGGATGCGGTTTATAGAGCACATAGGCATCAGGGTTGGCCGCACGCACGGCTTTGACGAGTGCGAGATTGCTTTTGATGACAGGTGAGCCCAGCCGGATTGAGGCATCGCTTTCCACTTGCCCGGGTACAAGCAGGACGCGTTTTGCCGTAGAGGGACGCTGCCACTCTCGTCCATGCAGATTGTATTTGGTGATGCCCTTGCTCAGGACCTTATCTCGTACGGCGCGGGCCTCTGTGATGTCATCAGGCGACACGCATTGATGCTGCAATATGTGCTCAAGACGCGACGGCTGTGTGCTGTCGAAATAGATCCCCAGATCATCAAGGATCCACGAGCCGGGTGCGTTGAGATCAGCCCCCAGTCCTTTGGACCGAATGAAACCGTCTTCCAGTCGCATGATACGGGTATTGGACGGCAGGCTGGAAGCGTCATGCGCGCCCCAAAGCACCACTTTTGCTCCCTCTGGTACAGTGGCTGCTGTCTCGTGAAATGTGACCTGTGCAGGATGCATGAAGCGGCGCAAAATGGGTTTTTTCCAAAGTGAAAACCCTAGTGCGTGGACGGCTGTACCACGCATGGCGACGCGTTTGCGCGCGGCCCCCACCTGAGAGATCGCCTCTTCGGGGCTGATGACCTGCCCAGACGTTGGATCACGGTAGGCGGGATAGGCAATCAGCGCGGCGTGCACGAGTGAGGCGAAGGGGACCGGCTGACGCCGCGACAGGGCCTCTGCCACATCTGGGGTATCCTGTGAGGCCCGATCTTCGGTGAGGCCCCAGCCCGCATAAAAAGGCAGGCCATAGGTGCGCACCGGGACACCATGCAGCAAAGCCTCAAATCCCGTTTGGGAGGTCACAGTATAGACGGCATCAGCACCTTTGATCATGGCAACGGGGTGGACCGCGTCGGCGATGACGGTGACGTTTTCCAGCAGAGCGAGCGCGTCGAGGTCAAAATGACCTTTTTTGCTTTTGCTGACCACATCAGGGTGGGTCTTGATGAGGAGTTGTTTGCCCGGATGTTCGCGCTGGGCGTCTTCGAACATCTTCCGGAAGGACGCTGGCGAGGCGAGGCCACAAGAGATGGATTTGTCGCCTGCGACCTGATCAAACAACAACACATAGGGTGCGGTGCTGCGGTGCTCCCACTCTGGCAGGTGGTTGTATTTTGACACGTCATGTTGGCGCCACAGCCGGGCCACCCGTTCGGCGCGGGCACGCTCAGAATCTGTCAGCGTTTGGGCAATCAGCTTTTCAAGGGTACTTGGGCGGCGCGCATCATAGTAGATGCCACAGGTATCACACAGAAGGGAAAGCGGTGCGTCATCACGTCCGAAGGACCGAAGAAAACCGTCCTCGAGAAAGACAGCTTGCCGTTTGGTGAGGGCGGCAAAAAAACGTGCACGTGTCGCAGAGGGCTTTGCGCCCCAGCCAGCAATCTTCCCTGTATGTTCGGGGAAATACGTGTTCAGAAGCTGTCTGCGGGAGGTCATTAGCTGTCCACCATCGTGCCATCTGTCAGGACGGTTTTTGCCGCCGGCCGCCACAGGGGCAGGTTGTTGGAAGTGATGTTATGCGCAATCTGGTCACAGGCGGTCTCGATATCAGTGAAGTCTGTGCCTTCCAAAGCAGGCAGGCCGTAGAGCCACCACTTAAGCTCGATCAGTTTGCTGACTATTGCGGGGGCAAAGCGCGTGCGGATTGGTTTTGCAGCGACACCGCCGACGATTTCATAAGGTGCGACATCGCCCACAACAACGCTGCGGCCCGCGATGATTGCCCCATCGCCGATCGTCACTCCGCGCCGAATGAACGCGCCCTCGCCAATCCAGACATCATTGCCGATTGTGATTTTATTGGCGTCATCGCCCAAGCGCTCTTTGTAGAGGGTTTGGGATTTTTCCAATGCGGCAGCGTTGCGTTCCAGAAAGTCTTTTGCTTCGTCGAGATGGTTGACCGCGAGTCCTTGCAGCACGCGATGACTGGAGATGAAATCCGTTGGGCGCTCTTCAACGCCGGTTGTCAGATTTGGTGCGATTGAGCAGAAGCGCCCGATGCGACCGACGTTGCGCATTATGGTTGTGCCGCCGCCAGCATAGGAATAGGCCCCTATTTCCTGAACGTCGAACCGACCTGCGCTGAGGGAAGCGCCGTATTCAAAGCGAATTTCGGACATCTTCCCAACGCCGAAGTGTATTTCGGCATTGGGGGATTTCATGGTGGCACCGATTTCTTCAAGTGCTTTTTTTTGGTGCATCAGCATGGCAGGGCCTTAGGAAACAAATTTACCGACCATGCGGACCAGTGGCTTTTTGCTGTCTGCAAAGAAAGCTTCCGGGTCACGGCGCAGTTTTCTGTTGAGGCGTTCGGAACGAATGAAAGGCGTGATGAACTCAACCGGGATGGAAATGGCGGAGCTTGCGCGAGGGGGCAGAGGTTTGCGAATGGCTTCGCCGCCTTCCACCCAAAGTGATGGCGCACTGTCGTCCCCTTCTGGTGCAATGATCCAGCGAATGTCACGCGCGCTGTATTTGTTTTCAAACCCGATCTGATCAAAGAGGGCCACATCTGCGGGCCATGGGGCCTTGAGCATCTGGCTGTAGGGTAGGATGGCTTCAGAGCCCGTAAGCTGAGGTTTGAGTGAGAGCGCGGCGCAGGCCTTTTCCATGTCGCGTACAAACTCCAAGACACCGGCATGCACAGTCTTGATGAACTCGATGCGGGGCTGTTCGCTTGGCAAGTCGATAAATTGGGGCACAACGCGGCCTGTGTCATCGGAGAAGCAGAGGAAGGAGCCATCCTTGTTCTGAAACAGCAGCTCGAACATCAGAATGTGCTTCTGATAGGGGTGGCCTGCGTCCTTGTGATCGATGCGGTCAACGACGTAGCCATGGGAGTTGTGATTTGGACCAAGGTTTGCGTCAATGTCATCCTTGGTGGCGAAGTAGTAGCCAACGGAATTGGCAATGCCCATGATCTTGCAAATCGCAGATTGCAATGTGCCGGAATGGCCAATGTCGATGAAGCCGATTTTCCGCGTTGGATCATCCAGACCATGTGCACGGTAGTTTGCCATCAAAAGCTCCCGCTCTTTGGCAGCATTTTTGAGGATCAGCGCGCTGACCTCATCAGATGTCACAAGCCCCAGAACGCGGTCGCGATGAGTGTTGCGATTGGCTTTGTCATGCATGCTGTCATAGCCAAACCGCTTAAATACGGCCTCATCAATCAGCTCTGCTTCAACACCAAAACGGTTCATCAGAAGTGTCTCAAAAGAGCAGGGCGTGAAGTTCGTTTCCAGATTGTGGAGAATGTCCTCTTTGCTGTGGATGCGCGCAACGTTGACGGCACGGCGGGAGGCCAGCACATAGTGTGACCGAGGTGCATTGGGATCATCTTGGGTGATGATGTCATAGCAGCGTTTGGCGATGTCGCCGTCTCGGGCCAGGAAGTAGAGGTCGGTCAAACCTTGAGATCGGGCATTTTCAGCAATCCAGCGGGCAAATCCCCAGAACATTGGTCCTGCGATTCCGTAGCCGAGGAAGTCGGTCTTGCCACCGCTGTTGCCGGGGAATTCAGGCAGGGCTGATTGGGTGAAACGCCGGGATGCGAGCCCTGTCACGAGGCTGCGCGTATCCGCATCAGAGATATGTTTCATCGCACAGATGGCAGGGCTGGACCGTTCGGCGATGACGCGTTTTTCAGGCAGGTGAAAGACGGACAGATCGCGGGTCAGGCCCATTTCAATGTCAGACTTCACATTGTCGCCGAGGTGCAGGATTTTCTTAGGCTTCACGCCTTCTTCTTTGAGAACCACATCAAACAGGCGCCCGGTTTGTTTCAAAACGCCCTCCTCAGAAGAGAGGTAGATGCGATCATAGCCCGTGATGCCGCAGCTCTTGAGCAGTGCGAGAATGAAATCCCGTTCAAAGAAGATGTCCGAAACCAGGATCACGCGCTTTCCGGATTTTACAGCCCGTTCCAGTGCCTGAACGCCTGCGAAGCGAGGTTTGCAGACCTCAAGTTCTAGTTTCAGTTCAAGCTGGTGCAGCTCTTCGCCCTGTTCTGGTGTCAGGCCGTAGTGGTGGGCCATGGCTTGATAGCGGTCTTTGAGCAGGACTTCTTCGCCATTGGCTTTGTCCAATGCCAGATTGCGCGCTTCGCGACGTGCTGCGAGGAAATCTTCGATTTTTCCACCGGTGATTTGCGGTGTCTGCAGCGCCATGATGGGGTGCAGATCACCCGGCCAATTCACCGTCCGTTCGATCAGCGTATCAAAGATGTCAAATGAGATAACTGAATGCGCATCGATCTTGGCATTCAAAGCGTCGATTTGAGCGTCGGTTTGATAGAAGCCCTCTGGAGCTTTCCATGTTTTTGCAGGCTGTACCAAGTGCTGTGGCTTTTTTGGTGATGCCGGACGGAGGGAGTGGTTTACGCGTTGGCGGGTATGTTCCGTTTTGTCGATGTCCGCATACGACCAATAGAACCCGAGCATATCGCGGATCTTATCTTTTGGATCCTGAAACAGAACTTTGGGGCTGTCCTGTGTCAGCATGATTGGAGACAGGATATCCGCCCAGAAATGTGGTGAGACAAACTCCTGAAAGACGGTGGCGTAGCTTTCTGGGGCCGCCTTGTCACCGTAGGTGAGCGCCGGTTTGAAAAGATACTCTGTGCTTTTGCCGAAGTACTTTGCTTCCTGGATCACGGAGGAAGACACACCAAACACATGGGCGAGGTTCGGATTGGAGAGCATCCGATACGACGGAATATCGGTAAGTTCGATATTTGGGTGCCGTTCGACGAACCGCAGGATTTCTTCATCACCTTCGCTCAGATAGGGATGGCGGGCATAGTAGATGCGCGAGTATTTCTGAGCGACGTCTTCTACGCGCTCTTTGAAGTCGAGCAGGTTCAGCATCTTACCGTTGGCACAGACCGATTTGTCGTTCAGCATCTGCCCAACGAAGAGTGCAGAGTTTTCCAGCAGGTCGGCTTCCACACGACGCCAGCCGCGGTAGGTCTGAATGCGCACGCGATCTGCGTAGAGATACATTTGGTCTTCTGGCAGATCGAAATTGAAGAGTTTGCCACGGATGCCAGGATTGTTGGAGTTGAAGCCAAACAGAACGTCATCCATGAAACGGATCTGGTGTAGCCACATGTCAACATAGGGTACGCTTAACCGGTTCAGCAGTGCACGTGTCTGTTCTGAGAGTTCGTAGCCGACAACCAAATCGCTTTGTTTCAAGTGTTGTCCCAGATAGTCCAAAGACTTCTGGGTGACCGCTTCCGAATTGAACCAGAATTGGGTCGCCGCTGAATCGCTCTCAATGCCACTCAGATCGAAAAACTTCGTTCGGATGAGACCGTCGCCTTCCGTATCCTGCGAAAGGAAACTCTGTGGTTTGATCCCTGTTGCACGTTCAATTGGACGCTGCAGAAGATCAAGCAGCCAACGATTGTTGGAGGCTTGTTCGGAGGATTTGGTCATCAGTGGGTCGCTGCAGACCAGAATGCGGGATTTGGTTGTCATGTGATGGCCTCCGGTTAATTTACAGCGTCTTGAATACGGACAAGGGTTTTGAGCAGCTCCTCAAGCTCGCTCAGAGGCACCATGTTGGGGCCGTCAGAGGGCGCGTTGTCTGGATCTTCATGGGCTTCGATGAAGAGGCCATTGATCCCAACTGCGACTGCCGCGCGTGCCAGTGCGGGTACAAAACGGCGCTCCCCGCCGGATGTGGTGCCTTGCCCCCCGGGTTGTTGCACGGAATGAGTTGCATCAAACACAACAGGGCAGCCGGTTTCGGCCATGATTGGCAAACCGCGGAAGTCCGATACCAGCGTGTTGTAGCCAAACGACGTGCCGCGGTCGCAAAGCATCACGCGCTTGTTGCCGGTGGATTTCAGTTTCTCTGCGACATTGCCCATGTCCCAGGGCGCTAGGAACTGACCTTTTTTCACGTTAATGGCCGCTCCGGTGTTCCCTGCCGCCAGCAGGAGGTCTGTTTGGCGGCACAGAAAGGCTGGGATTTGTAAGACGTCCACAACCTCGGCTACTGTCGCACATTGCGTTGCATCATGAACGTCTGTCAGAAGGCCACAGTTGAAGGTTTTACCCACGGTTTCAAGAATGCGCAGCCCTTCTTCGAGGCCCACGCCTCGCGCGGTTTTGTATGAGGAGCGGTTGGCCTTATCAAAGCTGGATTTATAGATGAACGGCACGCCAGCGCGTTCCGAAATCTTGGCAATGTGCTCTGCCGTATAGAGAGCATGGTCCAGGCTTTCGATCTGGCAAGGGCCGATGATTGCAAAGAAGGGATTTGAACCGCCAACAGGGATGCCAGCAATGTCAAAGGTTGAGGGGGTCATAGATGTTCTTCCATACGCTGTACATCGATCGGATTGTTGAGTTCCCAGAACAGCTGCCCGTGGCTGTCGACTGGAACGCATAGGATCGTGTTTCGGTTCTCCAAAAAACGAAGCTGCTCAAGGCCTTCGAGGCTTTCAAGCGGCCCGCGCGTGAGGGTCGGGTAGTTCAAGAGGGCTGAGGGGCGATAGGCGTAGAGCCCAACGTGGTGATAGACGGAGCTATGCGGAGATTGGACTTTGTCTGCATCCGCGTAGGGCACCACCTCTTTTGAGAAGTAGAGCGCGGTTTTGTCGGTTGCGAAGACCGCAGTGGTGCCGCCGACGCGCCCTTCTTTGCGATCTTGCACGAAATGCGCGTAGGTTTCCGCATCGCATTGCAGAACGGGGGTTGCGACATCCACATCGCTGCGCGTGGCCATTGCGGCGATCAGATCTTCTACAAACCATGCCGGTGTCATTGGGGCATCGCCCTGAAAATTCACGACCAGATCGAACGATTGGCCGAGGTTTTGATAGGCTTCAGCGCAGCGTTCCGTTCCGTTTTCGCAGCTTTCTGACGTCATGATGACCTCTGCACCAAAGGTCTGTGCATGATCACGAATGCGATCATCATCGGTGGTGACAAAAACCGCTTCAACGTCTGAGACGGCGCAGGCCCGTTCCCAACTGCGCTGGACCAAGGTTTTAGATGTGCCGTCTTTGCCTGTGAGTGCGACAAGAGGTTTGCCTGGATAGCGCGTTGAGGCATAGCGGGCTGGAATGAGGATGCAGGTTTTCATCGTGCTGGCCTCAAGAGATACAGTCGTGGATGTGCAGGTAGCCCTCTACATTGGCGCCCGAGGTGCCCACGATACAGGAGGTGATGCCACGTTGCGACATATGCTCTGCGGCCTCTGTGGCTGTCAGATCCTTGGAAATGTACACAGGCGATGCGGTCGCAATTTCGCGAATATGACTGGTCGCGGGCTTTTCGAAGTTGCGACGCACATCCCCATCTGTTGCAATGCCGAGCACATCGTTGCCTTCGCAGATGATCACGCTGCCAACCGATTTTTCAGCCATAACCAGCAGTGACTCCATGATTGTGGCATCAGGATTGACCAGAGGCATGTCTGCGCCTTTGCGCATGACGTCGGATACCAAGCTGATACGTGCGCCGAGTTTGCCGCCGGGATGCCAGCGGCGGAAATCTTCCGGTGCGATGCCCAGACGGAAGCTCACGCCTACGGCAATCGCATCGCCGATCGCCAAGCACAGGGTGGTGCTTGTTGTCGGAGCCAGACCATTCATGCAGGCTTCTTGCGTTTTGCCGTAGCAGATCGTCACATCTGAGAAATTCGCCAAAGTGCTTTTGCAGTTGGAGGTCATGGAGATCACGGGAAGATTGTACGCACGGCAATAGAGCATCAAATCGGACAGCTCAGTTGTTTCGCCGGAGTTGGACAAAATCATCACGGTGGAGTCTTTTTGAATGATGCCGAGATCGCCATGACTGGCCTCAGAGGCATGCAGAAATGCGGCCGGTTTCCCAAGCGATCTCAAGGTCGCAGCAATTTTTTGGCCAATGTGCCCACTCTTGCCGACCCCGGAGACAATGACCGGACCTGCGTTTCTCAAGATGAGATCAATGGCTTCGACGATGGCGTCATCTTGCGTCGTAGCAAAGTGCAGGAGCGCATTGCCCTCTTTGCGCAGAACATCATTGGTGATTTGTGAGAGCGACTTTTCGTGCAGGCGTTTATCGTATTTCATGGTTTACTCAGATGCGATGACGTTGACAGATGCGGCGTTGCCGAGGAGTGGGTTGACGATCATGGACAGGAATTTCGACAGTTCAGCAGCTGGCGCTGTGGCGACGTAGAGAACGTCGTTGTCCTGAATTTCGAAGCCGCGCGCCCAGAAGAAGGCGGACGGGGATGACATATCTATGCGGTAGATCGCCGGTGTGGTTTTGGATTGGGTGTGTTTTTGACCCGCAGAGGCAAGACGGTTGCTGCTTTCAAAACGGAACAGAAACACGCTTTTGTTGTTTGCGGTGATCCCATTGAGACCGCCCGCACGCGCCAGTGCCTGTTCCAACGTCACAGTCTCCGCCGGAAATTCGACTTGGCCGGAGGTGCGAACGGCACCAAATGTGGTGTATGTGCGGGGCAGGTGGCTCAGTTCGAGCACATCCCCCGGGCGGATCGGAACATTGTTGCGCGGATCTGCAAAAACATCTGAAAGCATCAGCTCGTATGTCTTGCCGTTTCGCAGCAGGGAGATCCGGGTTTCATGTTTTGGCGTGTGGGTGCCACCGGCAACGGAGATCGCATCCAAGAGTTCCAGCTCTCCTGATTGTAGTGGATACTGCCCCGGTCTGGACACACCGCCTGTAATGGATACGGAGTTCGCAGGCGATGATTTGATATTGACTTGGATTTGAGGGTCGCTTGCTTTGCCGCTCAGTTCATCCAAGATGCGCGCGCGGATTTGCTTTTCGCTCAAGCCGGTGACGCCAATGTCGCCAGCATAGGGGACAAAAATGTCCCCGTCGCGAGACACCGTGGCAGCAATGATGTTGGAATCTTCCCCAGAGGCGGAAAACAACCCGTCGGGATGCGCTTCCCAGATGCGAATGGCAATTGCATCGCCAACGCGTGCAAGGACGGATGGCTTTGTGCTCGTGACGTTCAATCTTGAGTAGACCGAAGATGCCGGTGCGGTACCGAGTTTGGCGACAACATTTTGATCGATGTTGACCAAAGAAATCGGGCTTGCCGTGTTTTCCACAAAGCCGGTTTCTGTATCAAACGCTCGGTTGTGCGGCCCTTCAGATGGAAGCGTCGAACATGCGGTCAATGTTGTGCCAAGCAATAGGCAGGCGGCGGCGTAAGACCAGCGCTCAGTCCCCAACCAATTCCGGAACGCGTGCAGATTCGAGAATTTTCTTAGCTGAGTGAAGGACGGCTTGCTTCCGTCCATTCGCAGCGTAGAAGTCGCCTGGCACAAGAGAATTCTCCTCTATTTTGTGCAGGAACGCTTGTCGCACTTCAGCGGGCGCTGTGAATCCTGCCGTCCAGAATCGGTCGATGTCTTCATTTGATTGGTAAAGGGAGACCAGTTGAGAATGGGTAAAGATGGATTGCCCAAACACTAAAACAGGCACACCGTGGTGCAGCGCACTGAGGCCCGATGTGGAATTGATGGTCAGCATGCCGGAAGTGTGCCCCATCAACTCAGCGATCGAGCCTTCGTGCACAACTTTGACGCGATCTTGAATGCCGTGCTTACGTGCGGTTTTGTTGATCAACTCTTGGTCATTTGAGTGCCCGCGTGCCATTGGATGTATCTTGAAAACCAATTGCGCAGTGGCGGGAGCGTGCCGAGCAAAGGAGCCGATCGAGCGTTCCACCAGTTTTGGTGTGTTCCATCCTTTGGCCGCCTTGAGGATGTTTGCATCGGAGGGGACCTGCAAAGCGACAACAAAAATGTTACCAGAGTGCTTTTGCGTTAGAGACCTGAGGACAGCGTGATGCCTTGGCCCGATCACATATTTTCGAAAGACGTTTCGACTCCAATGAAAGGCTTCCGAGGTCAGAGGGAGTTCCCGGTGGAAATATTCGCGCTGTCTCCGATTGGCGAACAGACCTCTGCGCAAATAGACGTTGAAACCGTACCAGACCATGGGCCAAAACCCTTTAAAATTTGTGCCTTTTCGGCGAGACGTTTGGCTCCGGTCCAGTTCTGAAAGATCCCATTTGGCAATCGGGGAAGACGCGTTGTTGCCTCCAAACTCACATGTGATGAAGCCGGGGCGTATATAGCCCTCTTCAAAACACACGACAGGGGTGTTGGTCAGGTCTGCGATGTGACGCGCGATCTTGTGTGCGGGCCGTTCTGAACCAAAAAGGACTACGACATCGATGCCGGTCTTAAGGATTTGAGTAAGCTCTTTTTGAAAACCGGTAAGGTCAGATACCGCAGCAACAGCACAGGACCTGGCCGTATAGGCGCTGTCATGTGGTCCAAAAACCATATGCTGAACTTCGGCGCCCTGGTTTTCCAGCTCCAGCGCAAGTTCCTTAAAGAAAGGTCCCACTGGTCCCTGCAGCAAGAGAAGCCGGGGGGGCTTTACAGCCCATGTTGCAGCGTTGAATTCTTTCACTTTTGCAGTCTTTTCTTCTGAACCGAGTCAACGAATTGCGCAAATCTAGGGCACGCCAGCTTACCTGCTGACGAGGTATGATTTGCTTCCGTGCCAAACGATTTGAGCGGAGAGCGAGGATGCGCCACTGAACGAGGCGACACCTGTTTTAGGGGTGAGTCACAATAATTTTCGGTTAAGGGTGCACTTGCAGCGCGGCCCTTATCTCGCCCGCTTGGGAGGGAGAACAATTGCGCGACCTTTGCATGCTAGCAATCACATGGTGGCAGAAGCTTTATTGTTTATAGATGCTTACGATGGATTGTTGGGTGGGGGTGAGCCACTACAGCGCAAGATGCGCAAAACTTAAACGTGTTCGAAAACGTAGAAAAAGTATGCAGTTTAGGTAAATTTAGAGCTGTTTTATTTGGAGAATTGGGCCTGGCGTTGGGCAGTCTTGATGGCAAAGCCATTGAAATTAAAAAGCTTTAGCTATTGGTGAATGCATGTTTAAGATTTTTCTCTAAATTGAAGTCATTTTTTCCGGGCAATTTCGCAAGAATCTGGTTGGGTAAACGTGTTGGTTAAGATTGATCCATAACTTGTGGGCAACGACGATCAAAACAAGTGCGTCCAGACGTAGGCACTGCCTCATAATGGACGCTTCTAGCTTGGCTTGGTCCTGTAAAATTATCTGCCAATGCGGATTTGGCTTTGTGTAAGATCGCACTTCGTTGGAGCCGCTTCATCTCGCTGGGAAAATGTCGAATGACTCAAATCGTTCATCTGAAAAAACAAAAGGTTGTCTATTTTGCGATACCAAAGTCCGGCAACACCTCGGTCAAAACATTTCTGGCGCCCTTTGTGACCAGTGAGGCCAAGGAGGCTTATCGAAATATCCATCAAGAGGTAACTTGGCCGTATATCAAGCATCAGGAATTTCTGAAGCTCAATACGTCTGGCTACCTGACCTTCACGGTGGTTCGAAACCCCTGGGAAAGAGTGTTCTCGGTATACAGAGATAAAATTTCCAGACGCCTGCATGGTCCGCTAGAGAAAGCAGGACTTTCCAAAGATACGACGCTCCTCGAGTTTGTGCGCTTTATAGATCAACACAAAGACCGCGATCTCGATGTGCATCTACGTGAACAATCCTGGTTTATCTACCGTGACGGTAAGCTGCTGCCTCGGCATGTCTTTGACATTTCTGAGATGGGAAAGGCGCAGGCGCTGTTTCAAGCACATGTCCCGGAGGCCCAGAGAAAAATCGAGAAGGTGAACGTGAACAAAGTTGTGTCTGACAACATAGGCGACTTTCTGAGCCCCGATCCGCTGCGCGCTGAGGTTGAACTTCGCGAATTCAATGAAATTGTTGCTCAGAGATTTTCCCGCGACGTTCGTCTCTTTGACTATGTGACGCCCTATACAGATGTCACACGGTCGAAAATGGCAGGTTAACGTCGCTCGCGTATACAAGATCGGGGCCGATGGATAAGCGGCCCCGATCAAAAAAACTGAGGTTACTCTGCTTCGTCCATCTTGGCAGCATTGAGCTGTGCGTAGTTCTCGGCGCCGAGACGATCATACAGCTCCAGTTGCGTCTCGAGGAAGTCGATATGCCCTTCCTCATCCGCAAGTAGATCTTCAAAAAGCTTCATGGACACAAAATCGCCTGCGTCATGACAGCATTTGCGTGCTTCCATGTAGAGAGCGCGTGCGCTTTCCTCCGCAGCCAAATCGCATTCAAGCGTCTCTTTGGGGGTTTGGCCAATACGCAATGGGTCGAGCTTTTGAAGGTTGGGGTGTCCACCTAAAAAAATGATGCGCTCAATCAGCTTATCGGCATGCTCCATTTCTTCAATGGATTCTTCCCGACTTTTCTTGGCCATATGCACCAAACCCCAGTCTTCCTGAAGTCGGTAATGTAGCCAATATTGACTGACGGCAGTTAGCTCATGTCTGAGAGATTTGTTAAGGTACTCAATGACCTGTGGATCGCCTTTCAATGGGTGTCTCCTCACTCTGTTGCTTGCGCAGGTTCTGTAATTGCGCTGGCACAGGGAGGTTAGCATTTTTGCGCATCGTGTCGAGAAACAACGGTACGCAGCCGCCGCAGTCAGCGGCTTTGCCAAGGGCGTGATAGATTTTTCCAGGCGTAATCAACACTGCGGGATCAGACGCTCGCATCCAATCGACCGCAGCGTGGATTTCATGATCTGTAATGTTTGTGCAATGGCAAACGATCATTTCCCGGCCCTTTTTTACTTGGTCAAAATCAACTTTCCTTGGCGGGTTATCCTCAAAGTGTATTCCGCTTCATCAAGCCGGATGCGTGCCAGATTGCCACCATTGGTAAGCTCCTCTGCGACATGCACAGGAGGCTCATTGGAAGAGGGTGAGGAAGGGCGATCTGTCATTGTGGTGTCCGTTTTGGTTGCTGTCACACCCTTCTTGCTTGTCGTGAGCGCGGTTTCCCGAAGGGTGATTCTGACTCGTTCTATCTATGCGGCCGGAAAGGATGAGATTTATCTGATTTAAATAGTCAGATATGTCAATCAGAGTTTTTTTGTCGACTTCGCCGCGCGCAAATTTTCTCAAAAGGAAGTGCTCAGCCTTGATCAGGATTATCTGGTGAAAAAGGATCCTGGCCGCATCAAAGTTGTTCGTTTGCGGTGAGTAGCGTGTCTTTCGACGCTTGATCCGCTGTACACTTAGAATGCGTTTCTTTTGGCGGGGCACCAGATCTTTGCAGAGCGCTTGTGTCCATCTGGTCGTTGGAGAACGCTCACCGTTGGTGAGCGTTCATTTTGGTATGGCTTTGGTTTTAGAACGAGAGGGTCGCCGTTATTGCAAGGGTTCGTCCCGGCTCATTTAACGGGATCGGGCGTCCTGCGCTGTCCCCGGCTGAGTCGTTTGTGCGGGCAACATAGGTTTCATCAAACAAGTTGCGCACGTCAAACCTTACACGGAAGTTCTCCATGCTAGGTGGGATGTATTCGGCATAGGCATTGAAGACGGAGTAACTCTCCATGTTTGCATCACTGTATTTAGGAGCAATTTCAGCGGTCCCGCCAATGGTCCACTCCTTCCGGGGGTGCCACGCTGTTTCGAGCGCAACAAGATGACCCAATGGCCGTCCACGATAGTATGCTGTCGATGAAATCGTATCGCCCTGTTCTGAGACATCAGCATAAGTATAGTTCATCCGAGCAAACCCTGTGTCCCAGACATAGGCCAATGAGCCGTCCAGACCCTGTGTCTTGATGTCCGTGAGTGCCCCTCGGGCTCCACGGCTAGGCAAAACTGCCGCGAGATCGTTGATCTCTGTATAGAACACTGCGCCACTTGCGACCCAGGCCCCTCTTTCAAAGCGCGCTCCGAGGCGGGCACTGTTGCTGCGAGCGGGTTTGAACCCTGAATATTCCCATGGAGCGCCAAAGGGCTGATCTTCGAATAGGTTGATGATCATGGCCTCACCAAGGGCGAAACCGCCAAAGGTTGAGGCAATACCTGCGTTGAGGCTCCAAGACTCCGTGAGAATGTAATCCACAGAGGCATTGGCGCTGATGCCTGTTTCAGAGAAGGTTGATCCATCCGCACCCTCAAAGTCCTGAATGTCGATGCGTGCGCCATAGGATAGTGAGGTGCGCGCGGAGAGGTCTTGACGAGCTTGGGCAAAAAGACCGACGTTTCGGTTTGTTTCTTTCCCTCCGTATGGGCCCGTGCTGCCCTCCGCAGATTCGTCAAAAAAGTCGAGCCCGGCCGACAATGTGCCGTTGCCGAGTTGGAAGGTATTCTTGAATGTTCCGCTCAAGCTTGTGTTTTTGCCTGTACCGCTGCCCGCAGTGATCTCTTGTTCATTGTAGGCGAGTTGAACGAAGGGGGTGAACCACCCTTGGGCGTCCTCGATTGTATAAGTCGCAGAGTAGGACGTACGCCGAGCCTCTGCTGGCAAAAGAACGCTGTTTAAGCCATTCAACCCGCCGAAATCTGGACGAATGAAAAACAGCGGTCCGGGACCTTGCTGCCCCAAGCGGTCTCCTGTGTCTTTGGTTTCAGAAGCTGTGAAAGAGAGGCGGTGTCCACCTTTCGTGGTATAGGCGACCTTCGCCATCACATCTGTGATGTCGGCACCTGTTCCCAAAATGCTATTCCCATTCCCATCCGCGTAGTCGGAACCGTTTTGGCTGGCTCCGTGCAGGAGGTATTCAAAGCCTCCGGTTTGGCCATAGAGAGACAGTGTCGAGCGCAAGCCAAAGCCATTGTCGCCTCCCGAAATGGAGATTCGGCCTCCAAAATTTTTGTCCGCGTCAAGCAGGTCACTTGGGTCTTTCGTCGTGTATGAAAGCGTGCCGCCAAGGCCTCCGGGGCCGATATCTGCTGGGGCAAGTCCTGATGAAACCTCGACAGCTTTTAGTAGGCCGGGGTCGATCAGCACGTTGCCCGTATGGTGGAATGCCGATTTGTTTTGCCGCGCTCCATCAATCGTTACGTTGAGAAGACTTTCCTCGATACCATTTACGAAGACTTTCTTGGCAATAGCAGGTCCACCACTGGCGTTGATAGCAGACTCTCCATCAAAAACATCTTGTATGCTCGCAGGGTTTCGGCGCTCAATTTCCTCTTCGGATATTGTTAGATTGCCTAAAGCTTCCTGCGCTGCGTCTTGCTCAATCCTGATTTCTCCAAGATTGAAGTCATCTTCTATATCCTGAGCGAAAGCTGTCTGGGAAAACAGCGGCGTCACGAGCGCGGTCCCCGCAAGCAGAAGTGCACGCATCGGCATCGATGTCATGGTATTGCCCCTTTTATGTTGACTATTTAACTCGGATTAATAGACTCCTGTCTGTTTCCATGCCAGTCGGCGGCCTTTGCACAACAGCCAAAACTCTTTGGCAAATGTTCAAGTTTGATGTCGGGCGAGCTCCTCGGAATGTTTTGCAAGAAGAGCCTTGAGATGCAGCACGCGAGAAGAGCAACGGTCAATGGTGTTGAAGTGGCCGACAAACTTGAGTGGTTTCGACGTGTCGACAGGCCTGCGGCACAAGTGTTTGATGGGTTGGTAACTGCCGTCGAGTTTCAAGATGGGTTTGGGTTACACACCTTGAACGCGAAAGCGATTGGTGAGTTTGAAACCCAAACGGAACGTGTTCCCTGTGCTGTGTTGCACTGCTTTCTGGAAGGTAGCACGCAAGCATGGCTGTCGGGTCAGCCGATGGAATTGGGGCGCACAGGAATACTTCCTGTGAAGATGGTTTTGACTTCGACCGAAGAACCATTGAGCTTCGTAAGGCGGTCTGTCCCGGGGGAGTATGTACGGAAGGTGAGCGTGCAGCTCTCCAAGTCGTGGTTGGATTCTAATGGTTTGAAATTGCCTAATACAGGATATCTCATGAATGGTGTTCTGCAGCGATTAGAATGGACCGCAGGTTTGCAAGATATTGGGTTGTTGGAGAAGTTAGCAGGCAGTCGTGGCTTTGGGCGACCTTTTGAACGTTTGAAAACGGAGGCTGCCGCTCTTGAGCTGGTGGCCAGCGCATTTGAGCATCTCGCGGATCAAGGTTTTGAGGCCGCTTTGACGCAGCGTGAGATGGCTCAATTACTTCGAATTGAGGAGTTGGCTCGCGAACCTGGACCCATGCCTGATTTGGCTGCGTTTGCACAGGTTGGCGGGGTTAGCCTTTCTACCTTGAGGCGTTTGATCCGCAAGGCCAGAGGGTGCGCGCCGCTTGCGCATTTACGACGTCTGCGATTGGAGGTTGCACATGATGCGCTGTGCGACGGACGTATTACAGTTGCTCAAGCCGCAGACATGGCTGGATTTTCCAGCCCTGAAAACTTTGCAACAGCCTTTCGGAGAGCATTCGCTCTATCCCCTTCAGAGGTTCGTAAAAGCTAGTCGCGTATAGGCGCAGGTGCCAAGTCTGTTGCAAGACGAGCAAGGCAACAGTGTACACGCCCTATAAAGAGGTTTCAGGGCAGAACCACCGGTGTGTCATCCACCAGTGCCACGCGCGCGTCGGTGCCGAAAACGTCTTTAAGCAACGTTTCGGTTATCAAGTTGGTTGGTCGACCCTCTTGAGCCACCGTCCCATTCTGCATGACCAGTAGATGATCCGCGTATTGTGCTGCAAAGTTAATGTCGTGGAGTACGATGACAATTGTTTTGCCACGATGATCTGCGAGGTTTTTCAGCAGGGTCATCAGGTTGCGGGCAGCGGCTATGTCCAAATTGTTGAGCGGTTCATCAAGCAGCAGATAATCCGTATCCTGCGCATAAGTCATAGCCACATGCGCTTTGTGTCGTTGACCTCCGGAAAGCGTGTCTAAAAACCTGTCTTCCAAATCTGTTAGACCGAAAACTTCCAAGGCCTGCGCGACGATTTTTCTGTCGCTTTCCGTAACGCGTCCCTGACTATGGGGATACCGCCCAAAAGTCACCATATCGCGTACTGTCAGGCGTGTTGCGAAATGCACCTGTTGCGGCAGGATGGCCAAACGTTTTGCAAGTGTGCGTTCGTCACATTTGCCCACTTCAAGATCGTCCACTTCGATCTGGCCCCTTTGAATAGGGAGCAGTCGTGCGATATGCGACAATAGGGTAGATTTTCCTGCGCCATTTGGACCAATCAGCGCCGTCATGCCGCCTTTGGGAATACGAACTGAGATGTCGGTGAGAACTTGGCTGGAGCCGATTGTGTAGTTCAAGTTGTTTATGGAAATCATGACCAGCCCTTTCGGAGCAGCATGGTGAGAAACAGTAGCCCGCCCACAAAATCGATGATGACGGAAAGCGGTGTGGACAGGCCCAAAACGCGTTCGAGAATGGTTTGTCCACCGACCAGAACGATGCCCGATATTGCCGCGGCAAGTGGCAGTAGCGTTGTGTGGCTTTCGTCCGGTGCGACCAATCTGGCAAGAGACGTTACCAACAAGCCCAAGAAGGCAATCGGACCCACAAATGCCGTGCTGACCGAAACGAGCACTGCAATAAGTACAAGCGTTTGTTTTTGACGACGTGCTACGGGCTCACCGAGGCTCGTCGCAATTTCATGACCCAATGCCATAACGTCCATGGATCGGCGCAGCTTCCAGCATCCCAAAAGCGTTGCAGAGGTCAGAACGAGAGCCACGGTAAGGAGGGAAACATTGATGTGATTGAAGCGAGCGAAGGAGTTCACTTGGATTGTGAAAAACTCATTGGGGTCAATCAAGCGCGTCAAAAGTGAGGTGATTGAGCGAAAAAGTACGCCGAAGATAATGCCGGTGAGCACCAGTCTCATGAGATCAGCTCGCTGTTGGCCTAGGAGGGTGCCAAACAACAGCATTGAAGCAGCTATCATCAAAGAGAGATTGATCAAAAAGATCAGTTCAGCCGGAAGCGCATTGTAGCCGACGCTCCCCAGACCAAAGACGGCAATGGTCAGGATGAAGACAAACAGTGCATCAAAGCCCATGATGGAAGGCGTCAAAATGTGATTTCGGGAGATTGTTTGAAAAAGGAGGGTAGACGTGGATACAGCGGTGCCGACTACAAGCAGCGCGAGAAGCTTTCGTCCTCGAAACCACAGGACAAAATCCCAGTTTCCACGTGCGCCTATTGTCATGAACAGAACAGCGCAGAGAAGGAGCAGGCAGAGAGAGACGAGCAGGGCTCTATGTTTCATGTTTTGGCCCTGCGTACAAAAGCCACAAGAACACGACTGATCCGATCACACCTAAAATAGTGCCTACTGGAATTTCAAACGGATAGCGCACAACGCGTCCGATGATATCGGCTGACAAAACGAGTGCGCCACCGGCCAGAGCTGTTACTGGCAGGGTGGCACGTAAGTTGTCGCCAAACCTCCGGCTGACGATATTGGGTACCACGAGACCCACAAAGGGGATGGCGCCAATTGTGATGACAGTCAGTGCAGATACGATGGCGATGATGATAAGGCCAAGTGTCATGACTTGTTCGTAGTTGAGGCCGAGGTTTACGCTTGCATCGCGCCCAAGCCCGACGATAGCGAACTGATCTGCAATCAGATATGCTAATGCGGCTACAATGCCCGCGATCCAAAGCAGTTCGTAGCGCCCTCTGAGAACTCCGCTAAAGTCGCCATTGAGCCAAATATCGATGAACTGAAGCATATCGTTCTGAAATGCAACAAACGTCACACCTGCGCCGAGGATCCCGCCAAATATCATTCCAACCAGTGGCACTAAGAGCGGTTGTGTCGGAGGAAGGCTGCGCACAATTGTCAGAAATAACGCGCTGGTTGCGAGCGCGGTCATAGTTGCGATCGACATTTGGACAATGATGGGCGCGGATGGCCAAAACACTGTGGCGGCCAATACGCCCAATGCAGCACCTTGCCCTGTTCCGGTTGTCATCGGTTCGACAAATCTGTTCCTGACGAGCATTTGCATAATCAGGCCGCAGACGGATAAAGACGCTCCCACAATTAAGGCAGCGACCGTTCGTGGGAAGCGACTGTCCAGTAACAACTTCAGCGCGTCTGTGTCTTTCCAAACTTCTGAAGGCGTCATGGAGATTACGCCGACAAACAGAGACGTGACGGCCAGAACGATTGTCCCAGCCGCCAGGGCCAAAATTGCTAGTTTGCTTGGCAACGATCTTAACCTTGGTTCATTGCTTCCAAGATCAAATCCAATGAGCGTGTCATCGATTGAATGCCCCCACCCGCGATATAGATGTCCCCAGAGTTTAAGTAGATTACCTTGCCGTTCTTCCATGCATTGGTTTCTGCAACCAATGGATTGTCGAGCGTGGTTGCCGCACTCTCGCCGGGTTGACCGATGGCGGCCAGGCGATCGAGGACAATCAAAATATCCGGGTTCGCATCACGAATGAACTCGAAGGAAACCGCTTCACCGTGGGTGGCTTTTTCAACCTGTTGTACAGCTTCTGGCAGGTCCAGTGCAGAGTGAAGCCAGCCAAAACGCCCTTCGGAACCATATGCAGAAACTTTGGGGCCATTCGTCAAAACAATGAGGGCTTTGCCCTGACCGTCGAGAGCGGCTTTGGTCTCTGCAAGCTTTGCTTCAAAATCGGTGCGAAGCTGTGCGGCCTGCTCTTCTTTGCCAAAGAGGTCGCCATAGGCTTTCAGGCGATCCAGGCCTTGCCCAACAGTATCTTCCCAGATCGTCATATCAATGGTGGGAGCCAATTCGGAAACGGCCGCGCGCTGTCGTGATGAGCGGCCGCCAACAATGACCAGATCTGGCTGAAGTGCGTGGATTGCTTCGAAATCGGGTTCGAAAAGGCTACCGATCGGCGCGGCATCTTTGGTCGGCTCTTTCAAATAGTCCACATAGACATTTGCAGGGACGCCCTCAATTGAGACGCCCAAAGCTGTGAGCGTGTCTACTGCAGCGATATCCAAAACCGCGATTGTGGAAGGGTTGTCTGGTGTTGAAACTGGGCCTGCGAAGGTTTCTATTTCCGCGGCGTGAGCCATGGATGTGCTAAGCAAGAGCGCCGCTGCAAATTTCTGAAACATAGAAATGCTCCTTTGAAATGTGCTGCTTGGCTGGAATTGGCTGGGCAGATGTTTATCGATTGCTTACTGAGAGACATTGCTTAAGTCCAGCATATTTGCCCTTTTTCATAAGAGCATGCGTAATGTTGGTCTGTCTGGGTGCGCGTTCTAAATAGTTTATTTTGGGACAGGTGGTTAGTGTATTGGAGAGACTGAAGTGGCGCCCAATCTATCGCGCTTGTCAGTGGTTGAGGTTTTGTTTGTTTTCTGAAATTCATGGACGTTGACAGAGCCAGTCGAGAATTCAAAATCAGCGACGTTAGGATTATGAGCCGTATGTCCTCAGAGGAATTTCAATCATTGTCCAATGAGGCGTTTTTTGGGGAAGAATCTCCCAATGTTGCCTACAGCCGTGTTTGGTTCTACCTCCTCAAAAGCCAACGAAAGTTTCTCCTCAAACTGTCGCATGCGATGAAAGCTGAGGGGCTTGATGCTCCGGTTTGGTATGAAGTTTTGCTGGAGATTCACCAAGCCGGCGAAGCGGGCAAGTTGATGGGCGAAATTGAAGCGGCTTTGCAATTGCCGCAGTACACCCTTTCACGATTGGTTGCGCGTATGGATAAGGCGGGGTTGGTGAGGCGTACATACATTGCGGACGGTCGACGTAAGCAAGTCTTGTTTCTTACACCTGAGGGTGTTGCGCGGTTGGAGGCGGTTTGGCCGGTGTATATCGACACGCTTGAAAGAGAGATGGGGGCCTTATTGGACACGGATGAGGCCTATGATCTGGCGCGATCCCTTCTACGCCTATTGCCGTAATCCATTGGCGCTATCAGTAAAGTATTTACTGGCTTAATTGCAAAGATTTGGTTTCAGCTGAGAATAACACCCCGCCCAAGAAGGCGGGGTGTTTCTTCGTTTCTTAGAATTTTGCGACCGCTTGCAAAACCAGCGTCCGACCTGGTTCTTTGAGTTGGTTGAACCCTTCGTAGTCACCGCCATATGTGGCCCGGTCTGCGTAGTCTTGATCAAAGAGGTTCAAGATTTCTCCGCGCAGTGTGACGTTTTCCCAAGCAGGAGGTGAATACTCAGCGAACAAGTTGACCACTTCATATCCGTCAAGTTTCTTGACGCCATTGTTGCTTGTGTAGTCCGGCGTATAGTCGAGTGCCACGTCTAGGCTACCTCCAATAAGCAGGTTGGCTTGTGGCAGGCGATGCTGAACTTCAAGCGCCATGATGGATCCGAGAGGCGTCGCGTAGTCTGTCAAATTCCCACTGGGTGCTTGGTTGCCATCGCGCTCGGCTTCGGAATGGGAATAGGTGAAACGCAAGCCGCCCATGTCCCAGTTGTATGATGCATAGAGGTTGATGCCCTGAGTGGAGAAGTCGAAGTTTTCATCAAGATCGCGCGCATCTGTAACTTCGGTGTAGAAAAGCTCACCGCCAGTTGTGAAGCTTCCTGCGGTCCAATCCAAGCCAAGGTTGACGTTTTGTGATCGAGATGCGTCCAGGTTTGAATAATCCCAAGGCACAGGGACAAAGGGATTTCGAACCATATTGAAGAATTGATACCCATCCTCGATTTGCAGTCCGCCAAAGACGTTAGAGTACCCGCCACGCAAAGCCAGATTGTCATTCACAGCAAATATGGCCGACACATTGCCGCTTAAGCCGTTGAAGTCTTCTTCGAAGCCGACATTGTTTTCGAAGCTCTGGAAGTCGGCTCTAACACCCGTGGAGACTGTCCAGCGGTCAGATGGTTCCAAACGCGCCTGTGCGAACAAGCCGATGTTTCGAGAGCTTTCTTCCAGAGTGTTCAAGCCAAGTTGAGGCAATAGGGGAGATTTAAACTCACCTGTGCGATCATAGAAGTCTAATCCAACCACAATCGTGTCTGTGTCTGAAAGGTGGAAAGTGTTCTGTAGCTTGCCGGACAAGGTGCCAGATGTCGTTTCACTATCGCCGTTTACCGGAGCATTGATGAAGCTCTCCGAATAGCCCACAACAGCTTCGGGATCCCACAGACCATGGCCATCTGCTCTCGAGTAAGAAACGGAGTAATTCTTGCGTTTTGTCTTGTAGCGAACCAGGCCCCTGCCATCATTTCCAAAGTTGGCCAATCTGTTGCGGAGCGCGTCGTCCTTTAGAACTTGTGCTGAGGCTTCAATGCGATGTCCTGTGTCGCTCTCGTAGGCCATTTTTATGAGGCCAGTTTGCAAATCGGCTTCTGATCCTGTGACTTCAGTGCCAGAGCCGTCCTCGTAATTTTCCCCCGTGGCAGAGCGGCCATAGAGCAAAAATTCCCAACCGTTCTCTACGGCACCTACTGTGAGGGCGCGATTGAATGTTTTTCCGTTGTCTGCATAGCCCAAGCGCAGATCGCCGCCAAAAGTTTGCCCCTCGGCGACAACATCTGTCGCATCTTTAGTTTCCATAACCACAGCGCCAGCGACGGCATTGGGGCCGGTGTCTGCCGCAGCGACACCGGGATCCACACGGACAAATTTGAGCAGGCCGGGGTCAAACACGTTTGCGCTCGCATGGTGGAACACCCGATTGTTTTGTGCGACGCCATCCATCGTTACGACAAGGTTTAGCATGTCGACACCGTTGACGAAGATTTTTTGCGCCATGGGAATTGCTCCACCAACTGATACGTTGGCGATCCCTGCAAACACGTCTTTCATGTCACCCAAGCGGGCACGCTCAAGTTCAGCATCCGCCACGTAAACAGATGCCCCGCGGTCAGCCGAGCCTTGTTGCTCATCCTGAGCTTCGACAGTGATGGTGTCGAGTGAATAGAATTCAGAGTCTTCGAGAGATTGCGCCGATGCATTTTGAAGTGGCGCTAGAGCAAAGGCGCATGTGCTGAGAAGCAACGTGCGCTGGCGAGTTTTTGAAACGGACATGAGCGTCAGAGTCCCCCTGGTAGAATTGTGAGCTCTGGCTGTTTCCGCGATGTCTGGAAGGTGGCTGAGGTAGCGGCTCTATAGTATTTGTGAACTTGTCATGCAAGTGCATGTTAAGTGGTGTTCCGTCTGCGAGGCATTCATGTGCCGGGGTTGTCAAAGAGATTCGCCTAGTTGCCTGTATCTTGAAGTGGGACAGTACTCTGCGTTGAAAGGATGATCCGCACATTGCGCGTGTTGCGTTGTCGGCGCGGGGCTGTGATGCGGCGGCTCAAAGTAGACCAGCTTGTCGAACCTCGCCAATCACATGCGGGGGTTACTCACTCGCAACTAAGGCCATCGAGCGCCGATAGGGTAACTCACGGAGGGCATGGGCGCTGCGAAGGGCAGCTGGCGCAAGCGAAACTGAGGTGGTGTTGACATATAGAACAATCTCTCTCGCAATCTTGAAATTGCAGGTGAACTGCGGTGCGAGCGAATTGGGGGGTAAATGGAGGCGAGTACCGGAATCGAACCGGTGTACACGGATTTGCAATCCGCTGCGTCACCACTCCGCCAACTCGCCATCCGTGGTGTGGGGCATGCCCCGAAAGTGGCGCATAAATGGGACGAATTTGATTTGGGCGCAAGTCCTTTTTTGTTTATTGTGTGGATGTGTGCAGCGAAGGGGAAATCTCGCAATTTGGCGCGATAAAGCGCGCGCCGTTGCCACAGCTTTGTAGAAACAGGTATTCGAGACGTTGCCCACTCAAGAGAGTTATGGCAAGACAACCGCATATGTGCCTGAGCTCATGGGATATCGATGACCGACTACGCAACTCTCCGCACCACTATGGTCGATACACAAGTTCGACCATCTGATGTAACGAAATTCACCGTCATTGAAGCGATGCTGACTGTGCCTCGTGAGGCATTCGTGCCAAGCAATGCAAGGGACGCCGCTTACGTTGATGCGCTTGTGCCACTTGAGGCCAATCGTGTTGTGTTGGATGCACGAACGCTGGCGAAGATACTTGACGCGCTGGACATTCAGAGCGGTGAATTGGTTTTGGATGTCGGCACAGGATTGGGGTATTCCGCTGCGGTCATCGCAAGAATGGCGGAAGCCGTAATTGCAGTGGAGAACGACGAAGCCCGTGCGCATGAGGCGCAGGCGGCGTTGACGGAGCATGGAGCTGACAATGCTGTTGTGCACTGTGGCCCTCTGGAGGAGGGCGCTGCGCCGCATGGCCCCTACGACGTGATCTTGTTGCAAGGTGGTGTTGGCATGCTCCCCGCTGCGCTGCAGGAGCAGCTCAAAGAAGGCGGGCGCATCGCGGTATTGTTCATGGAAGGTGCTTTGGGGGTTGTGCGCATCGGCTACAAGATTGATGGTGAGATCAATTGGAACTTTGCGTTCAATGCGGCGGCACCTGTGTTGCCAGGTTTTGAAGCAGTAAAAGAATTCGAACTATAAAATAGGTGCGGAGCTCTGAAGCTTCGTCCAAGGAGGCAGCAGCCATGTTCCAGAAGGTTCAAAAAACACTGCGCCGCGGCGCACTTGCTCTGACAGTGTCGGTGGCTTCGGTCGCGGCGGTTCAGGCGCAGACTTTATCTGATGCGCTGGCCATGGCTTATGAGCATAGTGGTCTGCTTGAACAGAATCGCGCGCTTTTGCGCGCTGCTGATGAAAATGTTGCTGTTTCCATCGCGGCTTTGCGCCCAATCATCAATTGGTTTGGCAACGTGAGCTATGAGTATTCCGACAGCGATTTGACGGGGGTTACACGCCTAAGCCAAGATCGTTTTGCGGGTATCGGTGTCTCGCTGGATCTCTTGCTGTTTGATAATGGTCAATCCAAGCTGGCGACAGAGGCGGCGAAAGAATCCGTTCTAGCGACACGCCAAGGCTTGATTTCTGTTGAGCAAACGGTGTTGTTCAATGCCGTTCAAGCCTTTATGGACGTTGTCGCGGACGATGAAATCGTCAAGCTGCGCGTGAACAACCTGCGCCTTTTGGAACGCGAACTTCAGGCTGCGCAGGATCGTTTTGAGGTTGGTGAGGTCACGCGAACAGATGTGGCGTTGGCCGAGGCCCGTCTGGCGGGGGCACGGGCGCAATTGGCAGCTGCGCAGGGGGATTTAGAGGCGAGCAAAGAGTTCTATGCAGCAGCGGTTGGAGCGCGCCCTGGTAACCTTGTGACGCCCAGGAGCCTGCCTAAAGCGGCAAGCTCGATTGATGAAGCAAAGGCAGTTGCCGTACGCTCTCATCCCCAAATGCTTCAAGCTCAGTTTCAAATTTCAGCTGCTGAATTAAACGTTCAGCGCGCGCGTGCCGCTATGGGGCCGAGCATTAATCTCAAGTCCCGCGTTGGAACGCGCCGCGAATTTGATTCTTCACAATTTGCCGACAGCGCCAGCGTGGCGATTGAGCTGGGCGGGCCGATTTATCAAGGCGGACGGCTTTCTGCACTGCTGCGCCAGACCATGGCGCAGCGAGATGCCGAGCGCGGTAATTTGCACGTGGTGCGTCACAATATCCGACAGCAGGCTGGCACCGCCTGGGCACGCTTCCTTGCGTCGGGCTCTCAAATTCAGGCCAGCGTGCGCCAGGTGGAGGCCGCGCGTATCGCATTTGAAGGGGTTCGTGAAGAAGCCAAGCTGGGCGCACGTACGACATTGGATGTTCTGACCGCTGAGCAGGATCTATTGGATGCGGAAGCTGATCGTATTGAGGCGCAAGCGCTACAGATCGTAGCGGCATATGGCGTGCTGTCTTCGATGGGGCTATTGACTGTGGACTACCTTAATCTGCGGGTGGAGCGGTATGATCCTGAGGCCTACTATAATTTGGTAAAGAACGCGCCTGCTTTGCGCTCTGAACAAGGTCAAAAACTTGATCGTGTGCTTAAAGCAATTGGGAAAGAATAACATTTTTCCTATCTGTTGTAGGGGTAGCCTGCTGTCGCTACACTCAGGTTAACTGAACAACCGGTGGTACTAAATGTCTGATCCAGTAACGAATACGGAAATTGAGGATGTCTTGACCTCCATTCGGCGGCTGGTTTCAGAAAATCGGCCGTTGGGTGGTGCTGACGAAAAGATTGAAGCTCATCCAGAAACTGGGGCGGCAGCTTCAGGAAATGAGTCTGATCAGGGGGAACCGTTCGCATTGGTTCTCACGCCTGCTCTGAGGGTCGATGAAGAGCCTCTGGAAAGCAGTGGTGTTGCGGAGCCTAAGCAGAGCGAGCCGGATACGACTGAGGATAGTTTTATTGCGGATGCGCCTCAGGAGGTTCTGACTGGTGAGGAGGTAGAAGGCTCTTCCTCATTCAAGCTTGGTGAGGTTGAAACCGAGCAAGATGTCCAGATGGCGCTGGAGGCTGAAATATCAGGTGACGTCTCCAATATAAATGGGGATGAGGAAAGGGTTGATGAGGATCAGCCTTTTGATTTCAAGCAGGTTTTGGAAGCCCGTATACATCAGTTCCGCGAGGCATCCTCAGCAGAAGATGTGGAAACCTCGTTAGAGGATGAGGGGGGATTTTCAGAGACGGTTGTTGCTGACGTGTCTGAAAGTCTCGTGAATGAGGTGGGGCAGTCTTTTGATGTGGCAGACAACACCGATTTTGCGTTGCCCATCGAAGAGGCTTCCGAAATTGATGAGGCCATGTTGCGCGAAATGGTGGCGGATATCGTTCGGCAAGAATTACAAGGCGCGCTTGGCGAGCGTATTACGCGGAACGTAAGAAAGCTTGTGCGGCGCGAGATTCATCGCGCACTAGCTGCCCATGATCTTGGTTAGATTTTGCTCAATGCAGGTTTGTAACCTGCTTGATTTTTGGATCTCAAACAAAAAACGCGCTCATTTAGAGCGCGTTTTTTGTTTTCAGCAGAAAGAGGGACGTTTTTACGCAGCCTCTGCTTGAGCGGCAGCGTTGCGTCGCTCACTTTCCTCGCGAGACAGCGCGACGGAGGTCCGAATACCTTTTCCTACGAACTCCATGAGGCCTTCGACCACACGTTCGTTAGGGTCGATGCCCGCGCAGGAAAGCACTTCGCGGCCGTCACGGGAGCGCGCCCATCGGGCGATTTGTTCCGGTCCGTTGCCATACTTCTTGTCATCAGCAATGGCATCATCCAGCGCAGCCAAGACAACGGCAGCAAAAAGCTTGCGCGCACGGTTGCCTTGTTCGTTGTTGTAAGCCGCTGCATCAACGAAATCGGTCATCTCGTCGTCCTTGTGTTATTGCTCTTGTGTTTCGGCGTGGCGCTCCTTATGGCGCATTATATTTGATTCGGGTAGCCCGCATATGCATAGCTTCTATGCTTAATTTGCATGGCGTCGCGTTTGCTGTCCCCGTAAGACAGGTTGTCTTGCCACCTGCCAACCGGGCAGATATAGGAAGCTAAAACATCCGATCAACCTTTTTTGTCTAGGTTTTATCTACATGCCCAAGATCAACGGTAACGAAATTCGCCCAGGTAACGTTCTGGAGCACAATGGTGGCCTGTGGGCTGCTGTGAAAGTCGATCACGTGAAACCTGGCAAGGGCGGTGCCTTTGCACAGGTCGAGATGAAGAATCTGCGCAATGGCTCCAAGCTGAATGAGCGTTTTCGGTCTGCGGACAAGGTGGAACGTGTGCGCCTTGAACAGAAAGATCAGCAGTTTCTCTATGAAGATGACGGTATGTTGATCTTCATGGACACTGAAACATATGATCAGAACCAGATCTCTGCGGATTTGTTGGGCGAGCGCCGTCCATTTCTCCAAGATGGTATGACCATCGTGGTTGAATTTTATGAGTCTGAAGCGCTTAATGCGACGCTCCCTCAGAAAGTGGTCTGTAAAATCGTTGAGACAGAGCCTGTGGTGAAAGGTCAGACTGCGGCGAACTCTTTTAAGCCGGCAGTGCTTGATAATGGTGTGCGCGTCATGGTGCCGCCATTTGTTGGCCAGGACGAGGATATCGTCGTGAACACAGAAACAATGGAATATGTCGAGCGCGCATAAGCCGCGCCCGGAAAGATTTCCCCGCGACATTTGCCGGGGGCTGTTCAAAACCTCCGGTGTCAAACTGGAGGTTTTTTTAATGATTAGACACTTAGAGCAAGTTGAGCTTGCCAAGCTCTTGCCGCTCTCACGACAAGTGAATGCCATTCATGAAGCTGAGCATCCGGAGCCATACAGAGGAGACGCCAAGGCCGAAGAGGTTTTGGGTTTCTTTGCGGATCGTTTGGAGGAAGGTGGTCTTATTTTCGTGGCAGAAGAAGAGGGACGGATTTGCGGGTTCCTAGTGGCGCTGCCAATCATCCGACCTGCAACACCCTTTCTCCATGCGAGCAAGCATGTCGAGCTGGATCAGATCTGTGTTGATGAAGCATCTCGCGGCAAAGGTATTGGCAAAAAGTTGATTGAGGCGATGGAAGCATGGATGCGCGTGCAGGGATACCGCGAGTGGAAGTCTATGGTTCATGACTTCAATCAGCATTCCCAAAACCTGATGACAGGTCAGGGAGCGCAGGCACTGGGCCATCGTTACCGGAAAGAGGTTTAGCACCCTGTTGGTTCGATCACTTCGATTTTGGCAGCATCTGCTGTCATACCCTCTCCCACACGATCAAATCGTAGATAAGCCAGTGCTTCGTCATCTGATCGGCTCAGGAGTTTCCCAATCTCGCGCCCATCTTTCAGGATAGGGGTGCCAAATATGGCCGCGCCGGAAACGCGGACACGTGCAAGACCCTTGCGCAGTTCCGTTTTGTGTTTCATGCGCGCGGTCACTTCCTGCCCCACATAACAGCCTTTGCGGAAATCCACGCCATGAAGCCGCTCAAATCCCATTTCCAGAATATAGCTGCTTTCGTCCAGCTCGGTACCCGCGTTGGGGACACAATGTGTCACATAGAGCTTGGTCCAGTCTATGTCTGCCTCTGTAGGAGCCGTGTCTCGATAAGCCCGCCATCCAAGTGCAGCGTGGCGCGGGTCGGCCGCGCCATCTTCGGGAACAGGGCCTAAACCCCGGTGTAGGTGGAGATCTGTCGCCTCTATGGCAACGTCGGCGCGTAGTTTGTACATTGTCAGGCGCTGGTGCAGCATTTGCGCTTGTGCGGCGGAGACATCCAACAGAATGTCGTCCGCGTCTCGCTTCAGGAAAAAGTCCGCCAGGTATTTTCCCTGAGGGGTCAAGATCGCCGCATAGAGCAAGCCGTCATTCAGCCGATCCAAATCATTGGTAATAAGGCCCTGTAGAAAAGCGCAGGTGTCCTTGCCTGAAATGCGTAGGATGGTGCGGTCTGATGTGGTCATGACGGTGATCCTGTTCTTGCTCATGTTTGTCATATAGAAGCAATCGAGCCGTGCAACAGGGCAGGAGACAGAAATGCGTGCGCCTCTCAGTGTGATCATAGCCACGCTAAATGCAGAGGCTGAATTGCCGGCCTGTCTTTCGGCTTTGTATGAAGCCGTGCCCGCAGGCCTGTTGCGTGAGCTCATTGTCGTGGATGGGGGATCGTCTGATCAAACATGTTTGATTGCGGATGAGGCAGGTGCGACCATTTTGAGAGCCGCGCCTTCCCGGGGTGGTCAGTTGAAGATGGGAGCTGAGGCAGCGAAAGGAGATTGGTTTCTATTTCTGCATGCCGATACGATTTTGGAAGACGGCTGGACCGAGGTAATCCAGAAAAGCTTGTTGAGACCCGATACTGCAGCTTATTTTGCCCTGGCATTTAGAAATTCGGGTTTCGCGGGCAATTGCGTGGCGAAATGGGCCAATTTCAGAAGCGTTGCCTTCGGACTTCCATATGGCGATCAAGGTTTGTTGATCTCGCGTAGCTTGTACAATGAGGTGGGTGGTTACCAAGACATTCCCCTAATGGAAGATGTCGCTATATCGCTCAAACTGGGGCGAAAGCGATTGTCTGGTATTCCGTGTCACGCAAATACGAGTGCAGAAAAGTATCAGTCTCAGGGGTGGTTGCGCCGTGGGAGGCGCAACCTGTGGATGTTGACCCGATATCTTTTGGGGGTGACGCCAGAGCGTTTGGCCAAGGAATACAGGCGAGGTTCGTGAGGTTTTCCTTTTACTAGCGACGAGATAGGCGTGTCAGAATTCGAGAAAAGAGAGATTGAGGTTCATCTGAGGGTCTGAATGCCACATTTGAGACCGGCGAAAGAGCGCGTTTTTCCGCAGTTTCCCCATCGGTTTTGAACTGGAGTTCATAGAGCTCTGCGTAGATCCCGCCGCGCGCGATCAATTCGTCATGTGTCCCTTCGTCGACGACAACACCTTTGTCCATCACGAGAATTTTGTCCGCTTCCCGTACCGTGGACAAACGGTGCGCAATCACGAGCGTTGTCCGGCCATGAGATAGCTTGTCCAGAGCGGCCTGGACCACTGTTTCTGAGCGCGTGTCCAGGGCTGAGGTTGCTTCATCAAGCAGCAGAATTGGCGTGTCGCGCAACAGGGCTCGGGCAATGACGACGCGCTGTCTCTGCCCGCCTGACAGATTCGTGCCGCGAGGTCCAACGTCTGTGTCCAGACCGTCTGCAAGTTTCGGAAGAAAGTCGGTCACATGTGCCGCGTCCAATACTGTTTGCAGGCGAGCGTCGTCGATATTTGCCTGATCGAGCACGATGTTCTCCCGTACACTATCGTCAAACAGCATGGCTTCTTGAGACACCACGGAAAAAAGCCCGCGCAGGTCCGGCAAGCTCATATCTTGATTACTTACTCCGCCAATCGTGCTTGTCCCGCTTTGCGGATCCACTAGTCTTGTGAGTACATTGAATAGGGTGGACTTGCCCGCGCCTGAGGGTCCAACGATCGCCGTCGTCTTGCCGGCCTCTGCGACAAAGCTGGCGCCATTGAGCACTTTCACATCACCGTAGGCAAGGTGGATGTCGTTGAGCTTAATTTCTGGAATACCGCTGGGAGCGGGTTGCGGAGAGGTTGGAGACAAAATTGTTGGTTCAGTTTCCACAAGCTCTTTTAGTCTTTCAATTGCGGAGGCTGCAATCTGCCATCGCCCAGAGAGGGCAGCAAGGCGACGCAAAGGCTCGAACATCATCCCAAGAGCTGTGAAGAAGCTCATGAACTGACCTATTGTTTTTTCTCCAGAAACGATTTCTCCCCCGCCATACAACAATACACAAAAGAAACCCACGCCAGCGGTGAAGTCGACCATTGCAGCAATTAATGAATTGCCTGCGGTTGTCCGTATTTTTGAACGCACGAACTTTTTCGTCCAAATGCCAAATCGCCTGTCCTGATAACTCTCAAGCAGGTTCAGTTTTGTGGGTATAATACCGTGAAAAATCTCATCGAGCAGGGTCGCTATTTTTGCACCAATATCACGTGCTTCACGCGCACGACGCCGTATAAAACGCTGTACGACGATCGATGGTAAAATTAGTACTGGTGTCCCAATACATGCAACAAGCGTCCAGCGCCAATCTACGCTAATTGCAACGGCGAGCAGGGACAACAGCGAGATGAAGTCTCTACCGGCGCCTGTGATGAACGATGACCAGACGTTGTTTATACCTTGAACATCTGATTGGATGCGCTGGATCAAATATCCAGGCGGGTGTACTTGATGAAACTCGTTGTCCTGTATCATCATGCGACCGAGGAGATCTTTGCGTAAGTCCGCTGAGGTCTTTTGAGTTGCCACAGTCATCATCACTTTATGGCAAAAACTGGTGACGCCCCTCATGAAAAAGATTCCAGCAAAGATAAGGCCAACTGTCCAAAGCGCGGTGGTGTCGCCTGGCGCAAACGCTCTATCGAACATCGGCTCCATCATCCAAGCTACTAGACCAAGGGTTGATCCTTCGATTGCCATCAGCAAGCTGGCGCCGATCAGTAGCCACTTGTATCGGTGCAAGTACTTACGCCACAGCCATGACAACAGATATCCATTATCGTTGCTTGCTTTTTGATCTTGTTCAGTCACGGTAGTGGCCTTTATGGCTTTGAAACGTTTGAACAAGCTTTAGCGTGCGATGGGGTCCGAAGCCAGCAACATTACGAAGGCACGCATCGCGTAACTTCTCGGATCCATGCAGAGATTGACCCCGCCAAATGGCGCGATAGTGTGCGCCAAGATATAGCTTGGAGATGTGTGATGGATCTTACGAATGGGCAACCTTACTTGGCGATTCCTGGGCCATCGGTGATGCCAGAAGCCGTATTGCGTGCGATGCATCGGGGCGCTCCCAACATCTACGAAGGCGAGTTGATTGATCTCACCTACGGTGTTTTATCCGACTTGAAGATCGTTGCGGGTACGGTTCACAAGGCAGCAATTTATATCGGTAACGGCCATGCTGTGTGGGAGGCCGCCTTGAGCAATGTCCTCTCGCCAGGTGACAAAGTTCTGGTTCCCGCTGCAGGGGCGTTTGGTCATGGGTGGAGCGAAATGGCCGTAGGGCTGGGGGCGCAATGCGATGTGTTGGATTTCGGGCGCCGTGCCCCCATTGACCCTGAGGTCGTCGCAGAGGCGCTACGAAATGACCCCACGCATGAAATCAAGGCTGTTCTGGCTGTTCATGTTGATACATCTACATCTGCCAAAAGCGATATTGCAGCTCTTCGAAGCGCGATTGATGCCACAGGGCATCCCGCGCTCCTGATGGTGGATTGCATAGCGTCTTTTGGCTGTGACCGTTTTGAAATGGACCGTTGGGGTGTCGACGTCATGGTCGCCGCCTGTCAAAAAGGCCTGATGGTCCCGCCGGGTGTCGCGTTCGTCTTTTTTAATGAAAAGGCAGCCAAACGACGCTCTGAGATAGAACGGGTCAGCCGATATTGGGATTGGCAGCCGCGCGCTAATCCAGAGCTTTATTATCAGCTGTTTTGCGGCACTGCGCCGACGCATCATATCTACGGGTTGCGGGTTGCTTTGGATATGATTTTGGCGGAAGGGCTGAACAATGTCTGGTTACGCCATGAAACGTTGGCCAAAGCAATTTGGGCAGCGGTACAGGTGTGGAGCTCCGAAGGCCCCTTAGAACTGAATATTACTGATCCCTATGCGCGCAGTCATGCCGTTACATCGCTCAGGATCGGAAAAGAGCACGGCACCAGGCTACGCCGCTGGTGTCAGGATCAGGCTGGATTGACTCTTGGTATTGGTCTGGGGATGGCAACGGAGGACGACCCCAACAGTGATGGTTTCTTCCGTTTTGGCCATATGGGGCATGTCAATGCGCAGATGATCATGGGATTGCTTGCAACTGTGCAGTCCGGGTTGATCGCGCTGGACATACCACATGGCTCCGGAGCAATTGAGGCTGCGGCCAAATCGATTGCCGTGCGTTGAAAACGCTTTCATGGACTTTAACGCTGTTCAATTGCGTGTCGTGGCCATCTGCGACACGTATGTACTAGGGGCGATGGTTGCGTATGTTATCTAACCTGTTGATGCCAGCATTGAGAATGACTGACAGAACCATCACTGCGGGTAAGCCCCACAAAACGAATATCAATACAAAAACCCACAGCAGATTTACAAAAGCCATAGCGAGGCAGGTTTTGGTGTAATCTTCGACAGGTTGCACAGGGCGTGACATCGGGGCTCTCCTTCAAAACAGGATAGCCTCGAATCTTTTCACAGTTGGCCAAAAAAAACGTGAACAGCCTAAGAACACGGGTTAATTTGAAGAATGAAGGTCCGTCAGCGCCTTGCCCAATGCAATGTCAAAGAGCCGGACTTCTTCTTCTGGAGCGCAGCTCACGCGAATGCAGCGATTTTGGGGGGCGACACCAGGCATGCGCACAAAGATCCCTTCAGATACCAGACCGTCGAGGATACGTTTTGCCCACATGCCATCACCGCCGCAATCGATTGCAACAAAATTCGTAGCAGATGGAAGAGGCTTCAAGCCGTGCTTTCTGGCAATGGCGGCAATGCTGTCACGCGAATTAGCCACGCAGTTTTTAGTGTGCTCTAGCCATTCGCCATCTTGTAGCGCTGCCAATGCGCCAGCTTGTGCTGCGCGGTTCATGCCAAAATGATTGCGAATTTTTTCAAAGGCCCGAATTGTATGGCGTTCGCCTAAAGCATACCCAACGCGTGCGCCAGCAAGCCCATAGGCCTTTGAGAACGTGCGCATTCGGATAATGCGAGGATCGTTGATGACGATGTTCGGAGCCGTGCCTTCTGGAGCGAACTCGATATAGGCTTCGTCCAGCAACAGGACACAGCCGTCAGGAATATTCTCTAGCTGTGCCTCGATCTCGGCCCCAGAACAGACACTGCCCATTGGGTTGTCCGGATTGGCGAAATAAACAAGTTTTGCATCGACTTCTGCGGCCTTGACCAGGAGGTTAGGCAGGCTTTCGGCATCGTCGATGTAGGGAACTTTGTGCAGAGCACCTCCAAAACCGGCGACGTGGTAGTTGAAAGTCGGATAGGCACCATCAGAGGTGACCACCGCATCTCCGGGGGCAATAAGAAGGCGCACGAGGTAGCCGAGCAGGCCATCAATGCCTTCTCCAACAACGATATTGTCTGAACCAACGCCATAATGTAGCGCTAAAGCTTGCCGCAGCTCATAGCTTTCCGGATCCGCATATTTCCAGATGTCGGCACTCGCGCGCTGCATGGCGGCGATGGCTTTCGGAGAGGGGCCAAAAATGTTCTCATTTGCGCCCATACGCGCTGCAAATGGGTGGCCAATGGTGCGTTCTTGGGCTTCGGGGCCGACAAAGGGCACCGTGGCGGGGAGGCTGTTTGCCAAATCTGTAAAGCGTGGTCCGGTCATGGCCGGGAAGGTGACGCAATGGCGGGAAATGAACAAGAGAAAATGCCCTGACGTTAGGGTGGATTTCCTTGCATCCGCAAGGAACTGTGTCTGTCAAAGACCCAATCTGTGAGGAGGCAGACATGGCCCGTGTTTCTGTAGAAATTGAAAACCATATTGCGCGGGTGACATTGACCCGAGGCGATAAGATGAATGCGTTGGACCCTGAGATGTTGTCGGCTATTGCCGAAGCTGGAGAAAGCTTGATGGAGAACGACGACGTGCGCGTTGTTGTGTTGTCGGGGGAAGGGAAGGCCTTTTGTGCCGGCCTCGATATCATGTCTTTTGGTGCGATGGCGGGCAAAGATGCTGGCGACATGCTGCTGCCGCGGACGCATGGGAATGCCAATCTTTTTCAACAAGTGCCGCTTGTTTGGCGAAAGCTGCCGGTGCCTGTGATCTGTGCCATTCAAGGTGTGGCCTATGGGGGTGGCTTTCAGATTGCGCTTGGGGCGGATGTGCGCTTTGCAGCACCTGACACCAAAATGTCGATCATGGAAATGAAATGGGGGATCGTGCCTGACATGGGCGGCATGGCGTTGCTGCCGCATCTGACACGGTCTGATGTTATTCGGAAGCTGACCTATACGGCTCAGTCTTTCAGCGTTGCACAGGCGGCTGAATGGGGGCTAGTCACAGAGGTTGTCGAAGACCCGCTTGGCGCGGCGATGGCTTTGGCAGAGGAGATTGCGACCAAAAGCCCCTCAGCCATCCGGGCGGCTAAGGCCTTGATTGGGTTTGCCGAAACCCATCAGCATGACGAAGACGCTGTTCTTTTGGAGGAAAGCCGGGTGCAGGCGGAGTTGATGGGGAAGCCGCATCAGATGGAAGTCATCGCGGCCAATCTTCAGAAGCGCGCGCCGGTTTTTAAATAGAGCCAGCTCTGAAAAAATACGCGTCATGCCCATGAGTTGGGCATGACGCTTTTTGTGTTAGCTTAATTAAGCTCAGCGAGTTTCGCGAGGGCGGCCTTGATCTTGGCTTCCTCTTCTTCGCGCGCGGCGAGGTTTTCACGGGCTTCTTCCACCACCTCATCCGGCGCGGAGGCGACGAATTTGGGGTTGTTCAGACGCCCGCGCAGACCGCCAAGCTCTTTGGCGAGTTTGCCGAGACCCTTCTCAAGGCGCGCTTTTTCCGCATCAATGTCGATGATGTCGGCCAGCGGCAGACCGAAGGTTGCGCCATCGACCGCCACGGTTGCGGTGCCTTTGGGGAACGCGGCCACTTCCTCAAGTGACACCACACGCGCGATCTTGAAGATCAGCGCCTGGTTGGCGGCAAAGGCGGCGCGGTTTTCTTCGGTGATCTCGCTCACAACCACATCGATTTTTGCCCCGGCGTTCACGCCCATCTGCGCGCGCACGGAGCGGATGTTGTCGATGACGGAGATCACCCAGTTCATCTCGCGGTCGGCTTTGGCATCCACAAACTCTGCCGCCGTGTAGGTCGGCCAGTCGGCGTGCACCAGCATTTTGGCGCGGTCGCCAAGGTTGCCCCAGAGCTCTTCGGTGATGAACGGCATGATCGGGTGCAGCAGGATCAGGCACTGGTCGATGACCCAGCGCATGGTGGCCTTGGTTTCGGCCACCGCTGCGGCGTCCTCTGAGGAGAACAGCGGCTTGGAGAACTCCAGATACCAGTCACAGACCTTGCCCCAGACAAAGGCGTAAAGCGCGCTGGCGGCATCGTTGAAGCGGAAGCTTTCCAGCGCCGCATCGACCTCTTCACGCACCTTTGCGGTTTCGCCGACAATCCAGAGGTTCGCGGTCTGGCTGAGGGTTTCGCCGCTCCAGGCGGTCACGCCCTCCTCAAACACGCCGTTCATCTCGGCAAAGCGCGCGGCGTTCCAGAGCTTGGTGCCGAAGTTGCGGTAGCCCGCGATGCGCTGCATGTCGAGTTTCAGAACGCCGCCCAGCGCCGCCATGGCCGCAGAGGAGAAGCGCAGCGCGTCGGCGCCGTACTCATCAATGATCTCCAGCGGGTCCATCACGTTGCCGGTGGATTTGGACATCTTCTTGCCCTTGGCGTCGCGCACAAGGCCATGCAGGTAAACCGTGTCAAACGGGATCTGATCGACCACAGCAAGCTGCATCATCATCATGCGCGCGACCCAGAAGAACAGGATGTCTTGCCCGGTGACCAGCGTGGAGGTCGGGAAGTATTTTGCCAGCTCGTCGGTCTGCTCAGGCCAGCCCAGCGTGCCGATGGGCCAGAGGCCGGAGGAGAACCATGTGTCGAGCACGTCTGGGTCACGCCAGACCGGGAAGACCAGCTTCAGCGGGTCCTGATCCACCACATATTGCGCGAGGCTTTCGGCCAGCATGTGGACGGCTTCGTGTTTGTCCGCGACCTCAACCACTTTGGCATTGTTCAGCGGTGCCGGAATGTTGGCGTTGTCGTCCAGGAACTGCGCGGCGACATCGTCAAAGCTCGCGGCGCAGTGCATCACATTGCCCCGGTGCAGCATGCCGCCTTCGCCCAGCAAACGGCCCATTTCGACAAGATCGAGCGCGCCATTGGTCTCGTCGTCTTTGAAGTCCTCTGCGGACAGATCAAGGCCGTACCAAACCGGAATCTGGTGGCCCCACCACAGCTGGCGGGAGATGCACCAAGGCTCGATGTTTTCCAGCCAATGGTAGTAGGTTTTCTCACCAGATTCCGGCAGTATTTTCACGGTGCCGTCGCGCACCGCGTCCAGCGCCGGGCCGACAACTTTCTCTGCATCCACAAACCACTGGTCGGTGAGCATCGGCTCGATCACCACTTTGGAGCGGTCCCCAAAAGGCTGCATGATCGGTTTGTTCTCGACCATCGGCACCTCGCGGGTGGCCTCATGGCCTTCCTCATCGACATAGGTTTCTGTGAAGGTCACGGCGAGACCTTCTGATGTGATCTGTTCGACCACCAGCTTGCGCGCCTCAAAGCGATCCAGCCCGCGCAGTTCGTCTGGCACGAGGTTGACCGCGTCAGCCTGATTCTCGGTGAGGTTTTGCTCGCCTTTGGCCACAGCCATCGCAAGGGTGGCGGCAGAGGCGTAGTCTTCGCCGTCCGCGCGCATCGCACCTTTGGTGTCCATCAGGCGGTACATCGGGATGCCGCCGCGCTTGGCGACCTGATAGTCGTTGAAATCATGCGCGCCGGTGATTTTCACCGCACCGGAGCCAAAGTCTTTGTCCGGATACTCATCGGTGATGATCGGGATCAGGCGGCGGTGCTCTTTTGGCCCAACCGGGATCTCACAGAGCTGGCCAATGATCGGCGCATAGCGCTCATCAGACGGGTGCACAGCCACAGCGCCGTCACCCAGCATGGTTTCAGGCCGCGTGGTGGCGATGGAGATATAGTCGCGCTCTTCTTCCAGCACGACGTTGCCGTCCTCGTCTTTCTCGACGTAGGTGTAGGTTGCGCCGTTTGCGAGCGGGTATTTGAAGTGCCACATATGCCCCGCGACTTCGATGTTCTCCACTTCGAGGTCGGAGATTGCGGTTTCAAAATGTGGATCCCAGTTCACCAGACGCTTGCCGCGATAGATCAGGCCCTTGTTGTACATTTCAACAAAGACTTTCAGCACAGCATCGTGGAAGTTGCCGCCCGCCACATCCGCAGGGGCACCGGGGGCACCGGACATGGTGAAGGCCTCGCGGTCCCAATCACAGGACGCGCCAAGGCGCTTGAGCTGGTTCACGATGGTGCCGCCGGATTCACCTTTCCAGTCCCAGACTTTCTCAAGGAATTTTTCGCGGCCCAACTCGCGGCGGGACGGTTGCCCGGTTTCAGCCAGCTTACGCTCCACGACCATTTGGGTGGCGATGCCCGCGTGATCGGTGCCCGGCTGCCAGAGGGTGTCAAACCCCTGCATGCGTTTCCAGCGTATCAGGATGTCCTGTAGCGTGTTGTTGAAGGCGTGGCCCATGTGCAAAACGCCGGTGACGTTGGGCGGGGGGATCATTATGCAATAGGTTGACGCGCCCGGTTTTGCGTTTGCGCCTGCGGTGAAGCAGCCTGCTTTTTCCCAAGCCTCATAAAGTCGGCCCTCGGCCTCGGCTGCGTTGAAGGTCTTTTCCATCGCCATGTCAGATCTATCCCGGTAGAGTTGCAGCCGCTATGTAACGCAAGGCTTTGAAGCCGGAAAGGGTGAATTCGTGGTGACAATAAAGCCTCGTCACAATCTGACGCGACCACAAGGGTGGTTTATGATTTTTTGGCGGTTCGGCGGTTTTTGGGCAATGATCGCTGCGGGAGTGGTGGTTGTATTCACAGCGTTAAGCACCAGAGACTATCGGGATGCTGCGCGATTTGATGCCAATGGGATTGAGATTGAGGCACGTGTTACCGACAAGAGGACAAGCAGGAGCAATGATACCACCAAGTACTACCTGACGTTTGAGTATGAAGTCGCGGGACGCACATACGGTGGCGAGGCGCGCGTGCCGCGCGGAACGCATGGGCATGCCATCATTGGGCACACACGAAGCATTCGGTATTTAGCGAAACGCCCCGGGAAGTTTGAATTTCCTGTAGGAGACACGCGCAAAAATGCCGAAGAGACGCGATTTATGGCGTTGATCGGAGGCGTGGCAGGACTGATTGCGCTTTGGTGGTTTGGGTCACGCGCCAATCACGCGGTGTTGGCGCGGAGATTTGGCGAACGGACCACTGCAGAAATAACTGGTTTTGTCGAACACAAGAATAAAGGCCGTGGCACCGGACGTGGCTATATGTCTTGGCGGCTTGCTGATGGATTGATTGGCAAGAGTGCGTCCCGCTGTTTGGCTGACTTGGAAAAATTGGGGGTTGGGAGCGAGATTGTTGTTTTTCGCCGAGGAAACAAGAGTTTTTGGGAAGGAGATGTCGGGCCAAGGGGCTATGACAAGTCAACCATACCCGCGGTGTCGCCGTCAGAAAGCAAGGCAGAAGACGTCTAAAGCAGTTTGCGTTTGAATTGAAGCGCTTGTTCGTGGCCTCTTCCATTCAGTCGAACGCGAAAATCGATCCGACTGCCTCACATAAAACGCACACTGCGTTAGCTGCTCTGTCGATCCAATTTTGTCGAAAGATGAATAAGGCTTTCGGAGCTTTTCACGCCTTTGGCCTCCCCGATGTTGTCCAGAGTGTCGTCCAACTCTGCGGTGCTGTCTGCGGCGAGTTGTACGATGAGGTCGAAGCGTCCCGAACAAGTGTGCACCGATTCTACCGCTGGCAGGGATTTCAGGCGGTCCAGCACAGTTGGCCCAGCCCGCAGTTCAATTGAAATCAACGCTGTAGCGCGCAGGCGTGGACGTGCGGCATCGCCAAGGCGCAACGTGTAGCCTGCGATGGCGCCTGAGGTTTCAAGGCGCTCAATCCGGGCCTGAACTGTTGTCCGTGCGAGGCCCAGTTTGCGAGCCAGAGTGGCCACGGGCGCGCGCGCATTTTCTCCGAGCAGGGAGAGAAGTTGGGTGTCGGTTTCGTCAAGTTGCATGATTTTGTCGTCATTGTGCCGATTGAATTGCACTGTTTAGCGGGATTGCCGCGTGAATGCGACCGAAAAACGCGAAATTCTGTGAGGAACAGGAATTGAGGTAGACTATGCGCAATGATCCGGCCCTCTGGCCTTCCCCGCTCTGGCATCTGAAGAAGTTCACACCAGATGCGCCGGTGTTGTATTTTGCACCTGAGGTGCTGCAGGCGACGGCGCGCCGGTTTTTGCAAGGCTTTGACGGGCTGGTCACTTATGCGGTGAAGGCCAATGATCATGAGGCCGTTTTGAGCAATCTGGTGGGGGCGGGCCTGTCTGCCTTTGATGTGGCGTCTCCTTTGGAAATGGCGCGCGTACGAGCGGTCGCGCCTGACGCTGTGCTGCATTATCACAACCCGGTGCGCTCCCGCGCGGAAATTGCCGAAGCGGTGGGACATGGCATTGCAAGCTGGTCTGTGGATTGCCCGCATGAATTGGAGAAACTGGTTGATGTGCCGCGACAGGGGACGGAGATTGCGGTGCGTCTGCGGTTGCCCGTGGCGGGCGCGGCTTATGACTTTGGCGAGAAGTTCGGTGCGGATCCGGATCTGGCTGTAGCGCTTTTGCGGCAGGCGCAGCAGATGGGGTTTGCGACCTCTCTGACCTTCCATCCGGGTACGCAATGTGCGGATCCTCAGGCTTGGGCGGTTTACATCGTGGAGGCCGCTGATGTGGCTAAGCGGGCGGGCGTGACTTTGCAACGTTTGAATGTGGGCGGTGGGTTTGCGGCGCATCGCAGTGGTGTGGCGCCGGATTTGGAGGCGATTTTTGATCGTATCGCGCGGGAGACCAAGCGCGCGTTTGGGGTGCGTGCGCCTGCGTTGGTCTGTGAACCGGGGCGGGCCATGGTCGCAGAGGCCTTTACTTTGGCAGTGCGGGTAAAAGCCGTTCGGGACAGTGCTGTTTTTCTCAACGATGGGATCTATGGGGCGTTGACGGAGCTGAGAGACATTGGCGTTCCGGATCGCATCAGCGTGGTGCGCTCTGACGGGAGGTCTGTGACCGGAGAGAACGTGGGCAAAGTGGTATACGGCCCGACTTGTGACAGTCTGGATAGGCTGCCGGATCCTGTTGCCTTGCCAGCGGATATTGAGGAGGGGGATTTTGTGATGATCCGCGCTATGGGGGCTTATTCGGCCAGCCTGTCTACGGGCTTCAATGGCTATGGTTTGCAGCAAATGACAACTGTCGCCGCGTTGTAAGACTTTCGGCGCTCTGGACAGCGGTTGATCCTGCGCTACAGTCCGCTGCGTAGCCACGCGCAGGGGAGCAGGAGCCATGGAAAAATTTGGGAAGAGCCAGCCCGTCAAACGGGTCGAAGACACGCGTTTTTTGACGGGTGAGGGGCGGTATGTCGATGATATCGCGCCGCCTGCGGCCCTGCATGCTTATTTTTTTCGCGCCCCTGTCGCGCATGCCAAAATCGCGTCACTTGATGTGGCGGATGCATTGGAGGTGGAGGGCGTTGCCTGCGTTGTGACACAGGCGGATCTTTTGGCGGCAGGGGTGGATGCCACCTTGCCAGGCACGCAAGTGGACAATCGTGATGGCAGCAAGGGGGCCGCTCCAACGCGCCCCTTACTCGCAACTGGGCGCGTGCGCTATGTTGGGGAGCCGCTTGCCATGATTGTTGCGGAAACACTTGATCAGGCGCGCGATGCGGCAGAGATGATCCTGTTTGACTACGAAGATCTGGAAGCCTCCATGGATTTGGCGCGAGGCGGCGCGCAGTTGCATGAAGAGGCGTCCGAAAATCTGGCCTTTGACTGGGGATTGGGGGATGAAGCCGCTGCAGATAAGGCCTTTGCGGAAGCTGCGCATGTTGTCAGCCTTGAGGTTGGGGACAACCGTGTGATCGTCAATTCGATGGAGCCTCGCGGGGCCTATGCCGAATGGGAGGACGGTCGCATTCATGTGGCCAACAATGGTCAGGGCGTGTGGGGTACAAAAGGCCATGTGGTGCGCGTTCTGGGATTGGAGCCTGAGCAAGTGCGCGTGACCAACCCAGACACTGGCGGTGGATTTGGCATGAAGGCGATGATCTATCAGGAACCATTGCTGGTGGCCTATGCGGCAAAGCTTTTGGAAAAACCTGTGCGGTGGATTGGCGAGCGGACCGAAAGCATGCTGTCAGACAACGCGGGGCGGGATCTTATCTCTGTGGCGGAGATGGCCTTTGATGCGGACCTCAAAGCAACAGCTTACCGGGTGAAGAGCGTAGCGAATATGGGCGCGTATAACTCCCAATTTGCGCAGGCCATTCAAACGCAACTGTTCAGCCGTGTTCTGATGGGGGTTTATGATGTGCAAACCACATGGTTGCAGGTGGATGGTGTGTATACCAATACGACGCCCGTTGACGCCTATCGCGGCGCAGGCCGCCCCGAAGCGATCTATGTGTTGGAGCGATTGATGGATCGGGCCGCACGGGAGTTAGGTGTGAGCGGCTATGAGCTGCGTCGGCGTAATTTCATTCCGAAAGCGGCCTTTCCCTATAAGACCGCCACAGATGAAACCTATGACGTGGGTGATTTTGACCGGGTGTTGAGCCGACTAGAGGCGTTTGGGGATGTCGCCGGGTTTGAAACCCGTAAGGCGGCAAGTGCGAGAGCAGGCAAATTACGCGGGGCCGGATTGTGCTATTACATCGAAAGTATTCTTGGAGATCCGAGCGAGAGTGCGCGCGTTGAATTTAACGAAGATGGCACAGTGTCGATTTACGTCGGTACGCAGTCCAATGGGCAAGGGCATGAGACGGTTTATGCGCAGTTTTTGAGTGACCAAACCGGTATTCCCACGCATGTGATTGAGGTGGTGCAGGGCGACAGTGACCGCATCAAGCAGGGCGGCGGTACAGGAGGATCCCGATCCGTCACAGTGCAAAACACAGCAACTTTGGCGACCGTGGAAACGATGATTAAAGCCTTTACGCCTTATATTGCAGATAAGATGGGCGTGGATGCCGAGGACGTGACTTTTGATGATGAGCAATTTCGCGCGGAAGGCTCTAACTTACACCCAACCCTGCTTGAAGCCTCAGCTATGGCGCGTGCGGACGGTCGACTGGATTTGATGGTGCATGAAGAACGTACCACTTTGCCAGCACGAAGTTTCCCAAATGGCGCGCATCTTGCAGAGGTTGAAGTGGATCCCGAGACCGGACAGGTCACCTTGGAGAAATACACCGTGGTGGATGATTTTGGAAACTTGATCAACCCAATGCTCGCTGAAGGGCAGGTCCATGGTGGCGTGGCACAAGGTATTGGGCAGGCTTTGATGGAGCATGTGGTCTATGATGACGAGGGGCAGCTTTTGACTGCGACCTTCATGGATTATGCGATGCCACGTGCGGGCGATATGCCCATGATTGGCTTTACGACAGAGGCGGTTCCCTCCACAGCCAATGTGATGGGAATGAAAGGATGTGGAGAAGCGGGCACCGTTGGTGCCATGGCTGCTGCAGCAAATGCCGTTCAGGATGCCCTTTGGGAGCATGGTGTGCGGCAGGCAGATATGCCCTTCACGCCGCATCGCGTTTGGCAAATGTTGAAAGAGGCAAAAGATCGGGCTGCGTGAGCGCATAAGCGGATGGCTGGCAGGACGATTTGCCAGCCGCCACTCTCCGGCCACGCTGCGGCGCGGGCCGTTAACCCATGTGATCATTCTTGATGGCACCATGTCCTCTCTGACGCCGGGACATGAAACCAATGCTGGTCTGACCTATCGGTTGCTTAGCGAATTGGGGGCAGATGTGTCCGTCTATTATGAGGCGGGTATGCAATGGCAAAGCTGGTCTCAGACCCTTGATGTCATGATGGGGCGGGGGATCAATCGGCAAATCCGGCGTGCTTATGGCTATCTCGCCAGTCGATATCGCCCCGGAGATCGTATCTTCCTGATGGGATATTCACGCGGGGCCTTCGCTGTGCGATCGCTTGCTGGCGTGATTGACCGCGTGGGGCTTTTGCGCGCCGAATGCGCGACTGAACGCAATATCCGCATGGCGTATCGCCACTATGAGTTGACCCCCGACAGTGTGGCTGCGGTGGATTTTGCCGAGGCGCATTGCCACAAAACTGTTGAGATCGAAATGATTGGGGTCTGGGACACGGTCAAGGCATTGGGCGCGCGAGTGCCACTGCTTTGGCGTTTGACCGAACAGCGTCACGCCTTTCATAATCACCATCTGTCTCCGATTGTGCGTCATGGGTATCATGCGCTGGCGTTGGATGAGACACGGCAGGTGTTTGAACCCGAACTTTGGACATGTCCGGACAATTGGGACGGTCGGGTGGAACAGGTGTGGTTTCGCGGTGCGCACAGTGACGTCGGTGGGCAGCTTGTCGGCTTTGAAGATGCCCGACCGCTGGCAAATATTCCGCTGGTTTGGATGCTTGAGCGTTTAGAGGCTTGTGGCATCAGCCTTCCAACAGGCTGGCGCGAACGTTTTGAAACCAATGCAGAGGCCCCAATGGTTGGAACTTGGAAGGCGCTGGGCAAGTTCTTTTTGTTCCGGTCACCTCGCCGGGTATGCGCAGATCGCTCCGAGAGCATTCATCACAGCGCGGCCCCTTTTGTGGCAGCCGGTGACATCAAAGGACGCGTGGCACCCCGTGCCAAGAGCGCTTGAACTGCCTCAGTCGCGCCACTCTACAAAGGCGTCCAATTCCGCGCGGTCGGTGCGGAACTGGTTGATGGCGGCATCTTCATCGGGGTAGCCAAAAGAAATGGCTGCGAGGACTTTGCGGTCCTCTGAAATGCGAAAGTGGTCTCTGACAACGTTGGAATAGAGCGACAAAGCCGCCTGAGGTACTGTGCCAATCCCCTGCGCTTGCGCGGACAAACAAAAGGCAGTGATGAAGCCCCCACAATCGAGGACACCGTAGGGGCCAAGTTCCACAGGGCAAGTGATCAACGCCACATGAGGCGCGCCAAAAAGCGTATAGTTTTCTTTCATCTGGCGCGCGCGGCCTTCACGATCTCCCCGGCCGATTCCCACGGATTCGTAGAGTTGAAACCCGCAGGTGCGCCGTCGTTTGAGATGCGCGCCGGTGTAGGTTGTGGGGAAAGGATAATCAGGGGCGGGTGCGCCCGTGTCAAAAGCCCGCGCCATCGTCGCACGAAACGCGTCAGTCTCTGCGCCGGAGGTGAGGATGACTTTCCAGGGTTGGGCATTGCACCAAGATGGGGCGCGTCCTGCGTCCAGCAGAATCTGTGAGATCACAGCTTTGGGTACGGCTGCCGATTTGAAGGCCCGACAGGAATGGCGTTTGTGCAATAGGTCTTGCAGAGCGGCATGATGGCTCATTGCCGTGTCCTCGCGATTATTGGTTCTGAGCGATGATATAACCGAGCGCCCCAGCTGCAAGGGCAGCGAGCGCAACGGCACAGGAGATTTTCCATACCGAATAGGGGCGTTCACCCTGAACCCGACCGGTCTGCCCGTTGACGACAAAACGATAGGACTGTCCGCGGTATTTATAGGCAGCGAGCCAAACTGGGAGGAGAATATGTTTGAAGGTCACATCATTGACCGTGGTGGATATGGAATGAATGCGCTGCCGGTCGCCACCAATATCAAAGGCGACATCTCTTCGGATCACGCGATCCATCCGCGTGCGGGCTTCTTCATATCCCTCTTCCAGTGCGATGGAGTAGCCCTCTGCCTGAAAGCCCGCGAGGAATTCTGGCGCGTAAGGTTCCAACGCAGACAAGTCCCAGGGCTCCAGAGCATCGGTGTATTTTTTAGGTAGAGCTCTGGACGCGAGAACCAGCACATCGTCAAACCACCGTCCGACCCTGCCTGACGCAGGGCGCCAGCGGATTTTCTGTACCTGGCGGGATTCAGGTTTGCCGTCGCGCATCACCGTTTCGGTGACGTAGTAGACTGTGCCCCTTTCGCCGACATATGCCGACTTTGTATCGGCGTCATAGGTCCAGTAGGGCACGTAGATGCCGTCCATCTTGCGACCCTTGCGCGCGTAGTCTTTGAGACCATTGGGCGCAAACCAAAGCCCGCCAAGCCAGCGGTTCATGGCTGAATGGGCTTCTTTCTCGGCCAGTTGAAACGGCAGCACTGCGCGAGGTTTGATTTGACGGTGTGTTCCTGTGTCTACAACGACCGGGGTCGCACAGAAGGGGCATTCGGTGGCATGCGTGTCCCCGCTGAAGACCACATGGGCGGCGCAATTCGGGCAGGAACAGGCCCGAGTCTCCATGACGTCTGCGGCGGGCAACTGTTCTGCCAGAGCAGATTTGAAGTCCAGTTCCGTGATGGCAGCGGCGCGGTCGCCCTGCTCGGTGGCTTCCTCATGGCCGCAATGGTCACAGATTAGCAGGCCCTGCCGTGGTGCAAAGCGATAGTCTGCGCCGCATTGCGGACAGGGGAAGCGTGTGCTCTCTTGCGGGGCGGGCGGCGGCGTGGCGGTCATATGAAAAGTCGGATCTGTCTGGGTGGAATCGCGTGTGCGATAGAGAAAGCGCTGCGCCCGGCTGCGGCGTTAAAAACGTGTGCGCAGCCGAGCAATTGGGATTTTCAGTTCAGCTTCCCGGTGGTGGTGGCGGAAGGATGGTGAAGAGCTGGGCCAGTTCTGCCACATCTTCCGCGTGTTTCCAGCCGTCCTGACCGGCGGTCCAGACATGGGTCTGGCGGGTGATCTCACCCGCGGCGGCCATTCGGCCCAGAGCCGCCTTTGAAAACGGGCCTCGGGTCTGGCCGTTTTCGGCGACATGCCAGACATGTTCTGCCGGTGGTGGGGGGGGCGGGGCCGCATGGGCCGCTTGCGGAG
>NZ_JAGHQY010000011.1:0-129528 GCF_017744035.1 Shimia sp. R11_0
CGTAGGCTTTGAAGTCACCAAATTGCTTGGTGATCGCAGCTGTCAGTGTGGTTTTACCGTGGTCAACGTGACCAATGGTGCCGATGTTGCAGTGCGGTTTACTGCGCTCAAACTTTTCCTTAGCCATAATGGCCTCCTTTGAATTTCGAATCCGTTAGATAACGGGCTCATTCTCCATAAATTGCGATTTTTAGGTTCTGAGCCAAATCACTAGCGATGATATCGACTTCTTTTGCCGCCTCTTGAATTGCTGCGGCACCAAAAATCGTAGGACGTGCTTCCGTTGATCCAATAACAGACAACCCATCCTTGATTGTTGAGTTAGTTTCCAAATCAACCACCTCAACGGTCGTGTGTACAGTACTCATAGTGCTTCCAAGCAGCGCGCCGGCCCCTGGGTTCGCGATGTAAAAATTGTCAATGTTCACATTCACTTTTACGGGGCGATACCCTTTGGGGTTGGCTGCCTGCAACACCGCCAAAGACTTTGCTTCTACAGTGTTGAGGATTTGCTGTTTGGGAAGCGCCGTATTTTTCCGTGTGACCGAAGTTGTTGCGACAACTTCCTGCACAAACAAGGTAGATGCGACATTGCTATCGACTTCCTGTGTTTGCATGCAGCCAGCCACCAGAGCAGCAACGGCCAATAGAGAGAATGTACGGCGCTTCATCATCATGCGTATTTCGCTTGGATCTCGTCAGAGATGTTCTGCGGAACCGGATCGTAGTGATCGAACTGCATGGTGAACTGCGCACGACCGGAAGACATCGAACGCAGGTTGTTGATGTAACCGAACATGTTGGCCAGTGGCACAAATGCGTCGATTGCAACCGCGTTGCCGCGTGGTTCCTGACCGGACACCTGACCACGACGGGAGGTCAGGTCACCAATGATGCCACCTGTGTATTCTTCAGGTGTGATCACTTCCACTTTCATGATCGGCTCAAGCAGTTTCGCGCCGGCCAGTTTCATGCCTTCGCGCATTGCCATACGAGCTGCGATTTCAAAGGCCAGAACGCTGGAGTCCACGTCGTGGAACTTACCGTCGATCAGAGCAACTTTGAAGTCGATCACTGGGAAGCCTGCCAGAGGACCGGAGTCCATGACGGACTGGATGCCTTTTTCCACACCCGGGATGTATTCCTTTGGAACAGCACCACCAACGATGCGGCTTTCAAAGGAGTAGCCCTCGCCCGCTTCAGTCGGCATGATTTCCATTTTGACTTCAGCGTACTGACCGGAACCACCAGACTGTTTCTTGTGGGTGTAGGTGTGCTCGATCGCCTTGGAGATCGTTTCACGGTATGCCACCTGCGGTGCACCGATGTTGGCCTCAACCTTGAACTCACGCTTCAGACGGTCCACGAGGATGTCCAGGTGAAGTTCGCCCATGCCCTTCATGATGGTCTGACCGGACTCGAGGTCGGTCTCAACACGGAAGGATGGGTCTTCGGCTGCCAGACGCTGAAGACCCTGAGACATTTTCTCTTGGTCAGCTTTGGTCTTTGGCTCAACAGCGATTTCGATCACCGGATCCGGGAAGGTCATGGTTTCCAGAACCACCGGATCGTTGGTCGCGCAGAGCGTGTCACCGGTTGTGGTGTCTTTCAGACCTGCCAGCGCGATGATGTCACCCGCAAATGCTTCGGTGATTTCTTCGCGGTTGTTGGAGTGCATCATCATCATACGACCGATGCGCTCTTTACGACCTTTGGTAGAGTTCAGGAGCGTGTCGCCCTTGTTCAACACACCGGAGTAGATCCGGGTAAAGGTCAGGGAGCCCACAAACGGGTCGTTCATGATTTTGAACGCCAGGCCGGAGAACGCCATGTCGTCGTCTGCACGACGGGCAATGTTACGCTCTTCGGTTTCGTCACCCGGTGCGAAGCCCATGTAATCAACAACGTCCAGTGGGGACGGCAGGTAGTCGATCACAGCGTTGAGCAGAGGCTGAACACCTTTGTTCTTAAACGCAGAGCCGCCGAGAACTGGAACGAAAGACAGAGACAGGGTACCTTTGCGCAGCAGTTTGCGCAGGGTTGGTACGTCAGGCTCTTCGCCTTCCAGGTATGCTTCCATGGCGTCGTCGTCTTGCTCGACGGCGTTCTCAATCATCTTGCCGCGCCATTCGTCGGCCAGATCTTTGAGTTCGTCACGGATCGGTGCTTTCACCCAGCTTGCGCCGAGGTCTTCACCCTGCCACAGCCATTCTTCCATGGTCACCAGGTCAACCAGACCTTCCAGCTCGGTTTCTGCACCGATTGGGAAAGCGATTGGAACAGCGGTGGCACCAGTACGGTCTTCAATCATGTTCACACAGTTGAAGAAGTCCGCGCCGATTTTGTCCATCTTGTTGACGAACACCATGCGTGGAACCTTGTAGCGGTCAGCCTGACGCCACACAGTTTCAGTCTGAGGTTCAACACCAGCGTTGGCGTCCAGAACACAGACAGCACCATCGAGAACCGCCAGCGAACGCTCAACTTCAATGGTGAAGTCAACGTGGCCGGGGGTGTCGATGATGTTCAGACGGTGCTTTGGCGTGTCCGCAGTTTGGCCATCTTCGGTGCGCTCCCAGAAAGTGGTCGTCGCAGCGGAGGTGATGGTGATACCACGTTCCTGCTCCTGCTCCATCCAGTCCATGGTGGCTGCACCGTCGTGCACCTCACCGATGTTGTGGGATTTGCCGGTGTAATACAGGATGCGCTCGGAGCAGGTGGTTTTACCTGCATCGATGTGCGCCATGATACCGAAGTTACGGTAATGTTCGAGCGTATATTCGCGTGCCATTGGTCTAAGCCTTTATGGGATTTACCAGCGATAATGGCTGAAGGCTTTGTTAGCTTCTGCCATCTTGTGAGTGTCTTCGCGCTTCTTAACGGCGGTACCGCGGGAGTTCACGGCATCCAGAAGTTCACCGGCCAGGCGTTCTTCCATGGTGTTTTCGTTGCGGCCACGGGAAGCAGTGATCAGCCAGCGGATGGCCAGGGCTTCACGGCGCTCTGGGCGCACTTCGACCGGAACCTGATAGGTGGCACCACCCACACGGCGGGAGCGAACCTCAACCGATGGTTTGATGTTGTCGAGTGCTTCGTGGAACACTTCAACAGGGGCGCGCTTCACCTTGTTTTCAACGCGGTCCAGCGCGTTGTAAACGATCTTTTCGGCAACAGATTTTTTGCCGTCGATCATCAGGTTGTTCATGAATTTGCTCAGAACCTTATCGCCAAATTTGGCGTCAGGCAGAATTTCGCGTTTTTCGGCGGCGTGACGACGTGACATATCAGCCTCTCCTTCTTACTTAGGACGCTTCGCGCCGTACTTCGAACGACGTTGCTTACGGTCTTTAACGCCTTGGGTATCCAGAACACCGCGCAGGATGTGGTAACGGACACCCGGAAGGTCTTTTACACGACCGCCACGGATCAGAACCACAGAGTGTTCCTGAAGGTTGTGGCTTTCACCCGGGATGTAGGAAATCACTTCGTAACCGTTGGTCAGGCGCACCTTCGCAACTTTACGCATAGCGGAGTTCGGTTTCTTAGGGGTGGTGGTGTATACACGTGTGCACACGCCGCGCTTCTGAGGGCACTGCTCCAGGTGCTGCGACTTGGAGCGCTTGATTTTAGGCTGACGCGGCTTGCGGATCAGCTGCTGAATCGTTGGCATAGGGTCTCTTTCCTATTGCTTCCATTTATACGCCAGACCGAAGCCCGACGCGGTTATCTGTGTTTTCTGCACCTTGTGCATGCACAAGCGCAAAAACCGCAATCGTTTCCATTCCGAGGCAAACGACGCGGTGGAGTCTCAGAGGTTGCGGCCTTCAAAGCAGACCGGAACTTGACCACTACAGGTGTGAAACGGCTCAGGATACACTTCCCCCATCGCCGGATGAGCGCGCGTATATTGGGAGTCGCGGCCCTTGTCAACAGCGGTCCGGTTGCACTGACCGCCGCGCCCTGCCAATGTGGCGTCAACACAGGGAAGGCAAGCAATGATCGACAGTAAGGACATGCAGGTGATTGGCCTGTGCCGATTTTCATACCCGGCTCTTGGTGGGTTTCAAGTAGAACATGACACCATCGAAGACCGCATTGCCTTTCTCTATCAAGAAGACCGGTTGGAAGAGCGCTTTCAACTGATGGAAACTGTGGCCCTGCCCTGCTTGAAGGCCCAGACCGATCAAAATTTTGAGATGATCCTGCTGATCGGGGACACGCTGCCCAAACGACACGTGGAACGATTGCATGATCTGACCACAGATATCCCGCAGATCACCATCGTCGCCCATCCACCAGAGCCACACCGCCCTTTGATGAAAAAGCTGCTCAATGGCGCGCGCAAAGATCCCAAGGCCCCATGCCTGCAGTTCCGTCATGACGATGATGATGCCATCTCAGTGGATTTTTTCGAGCGTCTGCGCGCGGCAGCAGATGACGTAGCACCGCTCCTGCCCCAACACCGCACCGTCGCTTTTGACTGGAACCGCGGCTATATCGCGGAAATGAGCAGCGCCGGCATCGCCGCCGCTGACACGGTGCGCAATCTCTATGTGGCGTCACTGGGCATGTATGTGCGCGGCGGCTGTGATCTGACCATTATGAATTTCCGCCATGGCATTATGAACCAGTTCATGCCCACGCTGAGCTTCACCGACACGCCCATGTGGGTGCGCACCCACAATGGCTACAACGACAGCCGCCAGAAAAAGGTAAAACCCGTACCCGTCACGCCGCTCACCAGCGAAGAAGAGGCGCGGTTCAAATCCCGCTTTGCAATCGACGTGGATCAGGTCCGCAGCGTCTTTGCCTGACTGAGGCGGCGTCCACGTACCAGCGTGAACACGCCTGCGCTGGCCACAATCAGCGCGCCCAAAAGCGTGATTGGGTCCGGCCAGTCATCAAACACCAGAAATCCCAGCAGCAGGGCCCACAGCAACCCACTGTAGCGAAACGGTGCAACAAAGCTGACCTCTCCGACCCGCATGACAAGGACGGAAAACAGATAGCCTCCCAGAATGAATACGGCGGCCCCGGCAAGTAGCGCCCATTGCGCCAGCTCCATGCGCACCCAGTCTGCGCCAAGGCTCGCCACTCCGGCAAACGACATCACCCCCAGTGACGCCACCAGGGTAACGGTCATTGAGGGCACCTCTGCTGACATTTTGCGCGTGGCGAGATCCCGCAGTGTCACAAACCCCACAGCGATCAGGGCGTAAACCGTATAGTGGTCAAACCCCTCGGCCCCGGGTCTGACAATCAACAACATACCGCAGAACCCCGCCGCAATCGCTGAGGCCCGACGCCAGCCCACGCTTTCTCCAAAAAACAGGGCCCCGCCCAAAGTGACGGTCAGTGGAAGGATCTGAAGGATCGCAGTCACATTGGCGATGGGCATGTGATAAAGCGCGGTGATAAAGAAATAAGCGGCGCCAATTTCTGCACCGGTGCGCAGCCCAATCAGCCCCCAGTCTCGGCGTGCCAGACGCCAGCGCAGCCGCCCCACACGCCGTGCCAGCAGCCAGATCAATACCGAGGCCATGGCCCCACGCAGAAACAGCATCTGAAACAGCGGCACCTGCGGCCCCAGCGACTTGATCAATGTATCATTGAACGTAAAGGCCGCCATGGAGCACATCATCAAAAGTGCCCCCTTTGTATTGTCCGACAGCGCCGCCATCGCCCTCTCCCCTCAGCTGCAACCGCGCGACGTTAGGGCCGTCTGACGGCTTTGCCAAGCCCAGACCTCTTGTGACTTCTTCTGACCAAAATACTCTCGCCGAAGGCAAAAGGGCCCTCGGCTTTTTTGCCGGGGGCCCTTTCAAATCTTCAGATGTCTGAGGTCTTAGTCGAAGTCGCGGCTCTCAGGTGTCTCCACCAGACCGCTGTCAAACACGTCATCCGCGCTCACATCTTCCACCGGAGCGGCCAGACGGGCGGCCGCTTCGGCCTCCTCACGACGCGCTTCGATCACCACGTTGTCACGCTCAGAAGCAATGCGGCGCACTTTCTGTGTCGCACCGCCCGTACCAGCCGGGATCAGACGGCCCACGATGACATTCTCTTTCAGGCCAACCAGCTTGTCTTTCTTACCCTGCACGGAGGCTTCGGTAAGAACGCGGGTTGTCTCCTGGAACGAGGCCGCAGAGATGAAGGAACGGGTCTGCAACGACGCTTTGGTGATACCAAGCAGGATCGGTTCACCCTGAGCAGGACGACGGCCTTCGGCCAGCGCCTTCTCATTGGCGGCAACAAACTCAGCCTTCTCGACGTGTTCACCTTTGAGCAGGGTGGTTTCACCGCTGTCAGAGATTTCCCACTTCTGAAGCATCTGACGCACAATCACTTCGATGTGCTTGTCGTTGATCTTCACACCCTGCAGGCGATACACGTCCTGCACTTCGTCGATCATGTAATCCGCCAGCGCTTCAACACCCATGATGGAGAGGATGTCATGCGGAGCCGGGTTACCGTCCATGATGTAATCCCCTTTCTGCACGAAGTCGCCTTCCTGCACAGGGATATGTTTGCCCTTGGGCACCATGTATTCCACGGTCTCCTTGGACTCATCAGACGGCTCGATCGCGATACGGCGCTTGTTTTTGTAGTCGCGGCCAAAGCGCACGTAACCATCGATTTCGGCGATGATCGCGTGATCTTTCGGACGACGGGCTTCGAACAGTTCGGCCACACGTGGCAGACCACCGGTAATGTCCTTGGTCTTGGCGCCTTCACGCGGGATACGCGCGATAACGTCACCGGCTTTCACGTCCTGCTGATCTTCGACCGACAGAATCGCGTCCACAGACATTGGGTAGTGGACCGGGTTGCCAGCATCGTTGCGCACAGGCTCACCATCCGCGTCCACAAGGATCACTTCCGGCTTGAGCTCATTGCCCTTTGGTGCCGCACGCCAGTCAGACACGATCTTCTGGGTCATACCGGTTGCGTCATCGGTTTCGTCACGCACCGACAGGCCGGTGATGAGGTCCACAAACTTCGCTTTACCGTCTTTCTCCGCCAGAATTGGCAGAGTGTATGGGTCCCATTCAAACAGCTTGTCGCCGCGGCCAATGGTCTGACCATCTTTGACAAACAGCTTGGAGCCATACCCGACCTTGTGGTTGGCACGCTCGTCGCCGTTTTCGCCCTGAATGATCAGCTTCATATTACGGCCCATCACCAGAGCCTCGCCATTGGCGTTCTCCAGGATGTTGGCGTTTTCAAAGACGATCTTGCCTTCCTGGCTCGCTTCCAGGAACGACTGTTGACCACCCTGCGCAACACCCCCGATGTGGAAGGTCCGCATCGTCAGCTGTGTCCCAGGTTCCCCAATCGACTGCGCCGCGATGATGCCCACGGCTTCGCCGGTGTTCACCAGCGTGCCGCGTGCCAAGTCACGACCATAGCACATCGCACAGACGCCCTCTTCGGCCTCACAGGTCAGCGGGCTGCGGATACGCGCATTCTGCACACCCGCTTCGTCGATGGAGTCTGCCATACGCTCGTCGATCAGCTGCCCATGCGCCACCAGCACCTCATCGGTGCCCGGCTTCATGATGTCCTCTGCCGCAACACGGCCCAGAACACGCTCTGCCAGCGAAGACACAACCTCACCGTCGTTCACAGCCGCTTCCGCGTTGATCGCGTTGTCAGTGCCACAGTCGTGCATACGCACGATGCAGTCCTGCGCCACGTCCACCAGACGACGCGTCAGGTAACCGGAGTTCGCAGTTTTCAGCGCGGTATCAGACAGACCCTTACGGGCACCGTGGGTGGAGTTGAAGTACTCCAGAACGGTCAGACCTTCTTTAAAGTTCGAGATAATCGGGGTCTCGATGATGTCGCCGTTCGGCTTCGCCATCAGGCCGCGCATCCCGCCCAGCTGCTTCATCTGCGTGACCGAGCCACGCGCACCGGAGTGCGCCATCATGTAAACCGAGTTTGGTTCCGCTTCGGCACCATTCTCTTCGGTCTTCGTCGCGGAGATGGTTCCCATCATCGCATCGGTGACCTTGTCGTTACACTTGCTCCAGGCATCGACAACTTTGTTGTACTTTTCGCCCTGAGTGATCAGGCCGTCCATGTACTGCTGTTCGAAGTCTTTCACCTGATCACGGGTATCATCCACGATGGTCCACTTGTTGTCGGGGATCACCATGTCGTCTTTACCAAACGAGATGCCCGCCTTGAACGCTTCACGGAAGCCCATGGTCATGATCTGGTCACAGAAGATGACGGACTCTTTCTGGCCACAGTAGCGATAGACGGTGTCAATCACGTTCTGCACGTCTTTCTTACGCAGCAGCTTGTTCACCAGCTCAAAGGGTGCCTTGTTGTTCTGCGGCAGAAGCGCACCCAGACGCACACGGCCCGGCGTGGTTTCAAAACGCTGCACCACTTCCAGACCGTTCTCGTCGATCTGAGGGATACGGGCGTGCACTTTGGCGTGCAGGTGAACCGCACCGGCGTCCAGCGCATACTGCACTTCCTCGATGGAGGAGAACACCATGCCCTCACCCTTCATGCCTTCACGCATGATGGTGGTGTAGTAGAGACCCAAGATCATATCCTGCGAAGGAACGATGATCGGGGCACCGTTGGCCGGGGACAGAACGTTGTTGGTGGACATCATCAACACGCGCGCTTCCAGCTGAGCTTCCAGCGAGAGCGGCACGTGCACAGCCATCTGGTCACCGTCAAAGTCCGCGTTAAACGCAGAACAGACCAGCGGGTGCAGCTGAATGGCCTTGCCTTCAATCAGGGTGGGTTCAAACGCCTGAATGCCCAAACGGTGCAGCGTCGGCGCACGGTTCAGCATGACAGGATGTTCGCGGATCACCTCATCAAGGATATCCCAGACTTCGGGACGCTCTTTTTCCACCAGCTTCTTGGCCTGCTTCACAGTGGAAGAAAGCCCTTTGGCTTCCAGACGCGAGTAGATGAACGGTTTGAACAGCTCCAACGCCATCTTCTTGGGAAGACCACACTGATGCAGTTTCAGTTCCGGACCGGTCACAATCACCGAACGGCCAGAGAAGTCAACACGTTTCCCCAAAAGGTTCTGACGGAAACGACCCTGCTTCCCTTTCAGCATATCGGAAAGGGATTTCAGAGGACGCTTGTTGGCACCGGTGATCACGCGGCCACGGCGGCCGTTGTCAAACAGCGCATCCACAGATTCCTGCAGCATCCGCTTTTCGTTACGCACGATGATATCCGGCGCGCGCAGCTCGATCAGGCGCTTCAGACGGTTGTTCCGGTTGATCACACGACGATAGAGGTCGTTGAGATCCGAGGTCGCAAAGCGGCCACCATCCAGCGGCACCAGCGGGCGCAGCTCTGGCGGGATTACCGGGATCACGGTCAGGATCATCCACTCCGGACGGTTGCCGGATTCGATGAAGCTTTCCACAACTTTCAGACGCTTGATGATCTTCTTAGGCTTCAGCTCGCCAGTCGCTTCAGCCAGATCGGCACGCAGCTGCTCGGCTTCCGCTTCGAGATCAATCTGGGACAGCATCTCACGGATCGCTTCGGCACCGATATTGGCAGTGAACGCGTCCATGCCGTATGCGTCCTGCGCATCCATATACTCTTCTTCGGTCATCATCTGCCCGTAGGTCAGATCGGTCAGACCGGGCTCGATAACAACGTAGTTTTCAAAGTACAGCACACGTTCCAGATCACGCAGTGTCATGTCCAGCATCAGGCCGATGCGGGATGGCAGCGATTTCAGGAACCAGATGTGGGCGACAGGCGCGGCCAGCTCGATGTGGCCCATGCGCTCGCGGCGCACTTTCTGAAGGGTAACTTCAACACCACATTTTTCGCAGACAACGCCGCGATACTTCATGCGCTTATATTTGCCGCAGAGACATTCATAGTCTTTGATTGGGCCAAAGATACGCGCACAGAACAGACCGTCACGCTCAGGCTTGAACGTACGGTAGTTGATGGTTTCTGGTTTTTTGATCTCACCGTAAGACCACGACAGGATCCGCTCCGGAGACGCGAGAGACACTTTGATCTCATCAAACGCCTTAGGTGCGGCCAGCGGGTTAAACGGGTTGTTCGTCAGTTCCTGGTTCATTTTGATACCTCAAATTCTGCTGGGAGAGTGGATGGAGTGAGAGCCCGCGCCCTCACTCACCTTCCTCCGAATCCAGGAGTTCCATATTCAGGCCGAGACCACGGACTTCTTTCACCAGAACGTTGAACGATTCTGGGACGCCCGCTTCGAAGTTGTCCTCGCCCTTGACGATGCTTTCGTAGACCTTGGTCCGGCCTGCCACGTCATCCGACTTAACGGTGAGCATTTCCTGCAGGGTGTAGGCGGCGCCGTAAGCTTCCAGAGCCCAGACTTCCATCTCCCCGAAACGCTGACCACCAAACTGTGCCTTACCACCCAGCGGCTGCTGTGTGACGAGGGAGTATGGGCCGGTCGAACGCGCGTGGATTTTGTCATCCACCAGGTGGTGCAGTTTCAGCAGGTACTTAATACCCACAGTCACCGGACGTGCGAACTGTTCACCGGTACGACCGTCAAACAGGATCGACTGACCGCTTTCCGAGAAGCCAGCACGCACCAGCGCGTCATTCACGTCACCTTCTTTGGCGCCGTCAAAGACTGGGGTCGCGATTGGAACACCACGGGTCACATTGCCCGCCGCTTCCAGAAGCTGACCTTCATCCATGCCTGCGATGCCTTCTTCATAGACATCTTCGCCATAGGCCAGACGCATCATCTCACGCACAGGTGTCAGATCGCCGGAGCGACGGTATTCCTGCACCGCGTCATCGATCTTCAGACCAAGGCCACGTGCGGCCCAACCCATGTGGGTTTCAAGGATCTGACCAACGTTCATACGCGAAGGCACGCCCAGTGGGTTCAGACAGAAGTCAACCGGTGTACCGTCTGCGAGGAACGGCATGTCTTCCATAGGCACAACCTTGGAAATAACACCTTTGTTCCCGTGACGACCTGCCATCTTATCGCCTGGCTGAAGCTTACGCTTCACAGCGATGAAGACTTTGACCATCTTCATCACACCCGGTGGCAGATCATCGCCGCGACGGACTTTCTCGACCTTGTCCTCAAAACGGTGCTCAAGCGCACGTTTCTGGATCTCATACTGCTCGTTCAGAGCCTCAACGATCTGTGCGTCCTGTTCATCTTCCAGCGCCAGCTGCCACCACTGACCACGGCTCAGGCTTGCCAGCAGCTCTTCGGTGATTTCCGAGTTCGCTTTGACGCCTTTCGGGCCTTTCACAGCCACTTTGCCAAGGATCATGCCTTTCAGGCGGGCATAGATGTTGCGGTCCAGAATGCCGAGTTCGTCGTCACGGTCACGTGCCAGACGTTCGATTTCTTCCCGCTCGATCTGCAGCGCACGCTCGTCTTTTTCCACACCATGGCGGTTGAAGACACGCACTTCCACAACAGTCCCGAAGTCACCCGGCTTCACGCGCAGCGAGGTGTCACGCACGTCAGAGGCTTTCTCACCAAAGATGGCACGCAGAAGCTTTTCTTCAGGTGTCATCGGGCTTTCGCCCTTCGGTGTGATCTTACCAACGAGGATGTCGCCCGGCTCAACGTCCGCACCGATGTAAACGATGCCGGCCTCATCGAGGTTGCGCAGCGCTTCTTCACCGACGTTTGGAATGTCGCGGGTGATCTCTTCTGGGCCAAGCTTGGTGTCACGTGCGGCAACTTCGAATTCTTCGATGTGAACCGAAGTAAAGACGTCGTCACGCGCGATGCGCTCGGAGATCAGAATGGAGTCTTCGTAGTTGTAACCGTTCCAAGGCATAAACGCGACAACCACGTTTTTACCAAGCGCCAGTTCACCGATATCGGTGGACGGACCATCGGCAATCACCTCACCTTTGGACACCGTGTCACCCACTTTCACCAGCGGACGCTGGTTGATGCAGGTGTTCTGGTTGGAACGCTGGAACTTGCGCAGACGATAGATATCCACACCCGCGTCGCCCAGCTCCAGATCGGAGGTGGCGCGGATCACGATACGCTGTGCATCCACTTGGTCGATGATGCCCGCACGCTTGGCCTGAATGGCCGCGCCGGAGTCGATCGCCACTTTTTCCTCAATACCGGTCCCCACCAGCGGTGCCTCAGCACGCAGCAGTGGAACCGCCTGACGTTGCATGTTCGAGCCCATCAGAGCGCGGTTGGCGTCGTCGTTTTCAAGGAATGGGATGAGCGAGGCCGCCACAGACACCAGCTGTTTCGGGCTCACGTCGATCAGATCGACATTTTCCGAAGACGCCAGCGTATATTCACCCGCCTGACGGGTGTTGACGAACTCATTTACGAACTTGCCGTTTTCATCCAGCGCCGCGTTCGCCTGAGCAACGGTGTGACGCTGCTCTTCGGTTGCGGACATGTAGTTCACCTCATCGGAGACCACGCCGTTCTCAACCTTACGATACGGTGTTTCGATGAAGCCGTATTTGTTCACGCGGGCAAAAGTCGCCAGCGAGTTGATCAGACCAATGTTTGGACCTTCAGGTGTCTCAATCGGGCACATACGACCGTAGTGGGTCGCGTGCACGTCGCGCACCTCAAAGCCTGCACGCTCACGGGTCAGACCGCCTGGGCCCAACGCGGAGAGACGACGCTTGTGCGTCACTTCAGACAGCGGGTTCGTCTGGTCCATGAACTGCGACAGCTGCGAGGAGCCGAAGAATTCACGCACAGCCGCCGCGGCTGGCTTGGCGTTGATCAGGTCTTGCGGCATCACCGTGTCGATCTCAACAGAGCTCATACGCTCTTTGATCGCACGTTCCATGCGCAGCAGGCCAACACGGTACTGGTTCTCCATCAGCTCGCCAACGGAGCGCACACGACGGTTGCCGAGGTGGTCGATGTCGTCCACGTCGCCACGGCCGTCACGCAGGTCTACCAGCGCCTTGATGCAGGAGATGATGTCTTCCTTGCGCAGGGTCCGCTGTGTGTCTTCCGCATCCAGAGCCAGACGCATGTTCATCTTTACACGGCCAACCGCAGACAGGTCATAACGCTCACTGTCAAAGAACAGTGTGTCAAACAGCGCGCTGGCCGCTTCAACGGTGGGTGGCTCACCCGGACGCATCACCCGATAGATGTCCATCAGCGCGGTATCGCGGGACATGTTCTTATCCTGCGCCATGGTGTTGCGCATGTAAGGGCCGACATTGACGTTGTCGATGTCCAGAACCGGGATCTCGGTGAAGCCTGCATCAATCAGGTCTTTCACGGTGCCGCCGATCAGGTCGCCATCTTTGTCATATTCCAGTGTCAGCTCATCACCGGCTTCCACGTAGATTGCACCGGTTTCCTCATTGATGAGGTCCTGCGCAACAAACTTGCCTACGATGTGCTCAAACGGCACCAGCAGGTCGGTGATCTTGCCTTCGTCGATGATCTTCTTCACCGCACGTGGCGTGACCTTCTTGCCAGCTTCCGCAATCACTTCGCCGGTGGCCGCGTCGATCAGATCCTGTGTCGGGCGGGTGCCGCGCACACGCTCAGGGAAGAACTTGGTGACCCAACCTTTGCTCTTGTCCAGCGTGTAGTTCACAGTGTCGTAATAGGCATCCATGATGCCTTCCTGGTCCAGACCCAGCGCATACAGCAGGGTGGTCACAGGCAGTTTACGACGGCGGTCGATCCGCGCGAAAACGATGTCTTTGGCGTCAAACTCAAAGTCCAGCCAGCTGCCGCGGTAGGGAATGATGCGGCAGGCAAACAGCAGTTTGCCGGAGGAGTGGGTTTTGCCTTTGTCATGATCAAAGAACACGCCCGGAGAACGGTGCATCTGAGACACGATCACGCGCTCGGTGCCGTTCACCACAAAGGTGCCGTTCTGTGTCATCAGCGGCATATCGCCCATGAACACGTCTTGTTCTTTGATGTCTTTCACAGACTTCGCGCCGGTGTCTTCGTCCACATCAAATACGATGAGACGCAAAGTCACCTTCAAAGGCGCGCTGTAGGTCATGTCACGCTGCTGACATTCTTCTACATCGTACTTCGGCTTCTCCAGCTCGTAGTTGACGAATTCCAGAATGGAAGTCTCATTGAAATCCTTGATCGGGAACACCGATTGGAACACGCCCATGATGCCTTCGCCAGCGGTTGGCTGCGGTGCATCACCAGATTTCAGGAAAAGATCATATGAGGATTTCTGAACCTCGATCAGGTTCGGCATCTCCAGCACTTCGCGGATCTTGCCGTAGTATTTGCGCAAACGTTTCTGGCCAAGAAAGCTTTGAGCCATGACTATCGTCACCTTTCATTTCTCACCGAACACAAGTGCCGTCGGGTCCTCGGCACTGCGCCCATACGAGAGGGTCAAGATCTGGACAATTCCCGGCCCCCGTCCCAAAGGGGGCCTCCCGTTCCAAACCCTGCCTTGGAAAGCCTCCTGACCGCGCGCTCTGCGCCACCCAAGAGGCTTGCCAAGCCGGGGCAAACCAAATTTTTCTTTTATTTTCTGATATTTATCTAATTTCGATCGGGTGGAATCCGCCACCCACTGCGCGCCGCCTATCTATCAAATCCACGAAGGACAAAAAGCGGTCCCGAATCGCTCGAAACCGCAAGAGATTACCGAATATTGAATCAAGCCTTATTTGGCAACCCCTTTGGGCTTGACATTTGACAAAACCCACCACGCTTACTTTCTGAGCACAACCACCGGACCTCAGCGCGCAACTCGGCACATCCTTTGGCCGGATTTCGCCGAAAAGAGGAAAGTTACCACCCCCTCAATCGCAGCCTACGAACGAAAACAGGTGCCCAAAGGGCACCTGGTCCAAGACATCAAAACCCAAGGCAACAATCGCCTTAGCCATTCGCTGCAATCAACTGCTGCGCCACCAGATCATGGTCCAGCCACAGAACCGGACCATCCGCATCGCTGGACGCGCCAAAGATCAGCGCGCCGGTTGCGCTCACCACATGCGCACTCAGCACATCACTCACCAGCTCTTTGCGGTTCTTGTGCAGCGCCACGATATCTGCCGAGGTGCCGACGGTCATCTCCACCTGCTCAGGGCTATTCTGCATCGGCCAGGCTTCAAAGTTGTAGAAAGACTGCATCACCGGGTTCTGCTGATAGGCACCAACGGTCTCCAGAATACCTTCCAGCGTTTCGCCTTCTTTAAGCAGCGCCTGACATTCGTCCCAAACGCCCTGCACCCAGTCACCACCACCTTCTTTGCGATAGGCCTCCAGCAGCGGCACCAGTGACAGCTCGATCCCCGCAAACACGTCAGAGGAGTTGGTGCGGATTTCCGGGCAGTTGAACACGGTCGCTTTCACGCCCTGCTCCCAAGCCTGTTGCGCAAAGCCTTCCAGCTTCATCTTGGCATAGCCCTGCGTGTAGCTGGTGTAGGTTTGCCACTGATAGGCGCCATCAATCAGAACACGGGTGCCGTGATAGCCATAGGCTGTGTAACGCACCTGCCCGCCGCCTGCTTCGATCTTGCCGCGCAGCGCAGCACTGTGCTCCAGCAGATGACCAAAGCTGTTTGCGGTCACCTCGTCAAAGTTCTGCAGGATCAGCTTGCCCAGATCACTGTCCATCAGCGCCTGCGACGGCATGTGGCGCGCGCCACGACCTTTGTAGATGCGGTTGGCAATCGCCAGAAAGGCTTTCGCGCGTGGAATGCCCCCTGCCATGGTATGGGCAAAGAACACATTCTTGCCCGCAGGGATCAGCCCCTCAAGCTCTGCCATGACTTTTTCAAGCGACTGCACAAAGCGCGCCGTGCCAATCTCGCGGCACGCATCCACCTTGTCCCAATCCAGCTTGTAATCCTGCCAGTTGTCCAGCGTCATGTCAGAGAGCATGTCGGTTGGCGTCGCGCCGCCTTCCGGCGCATCCATATCAAAGCCCGCCATCATCGGAATATTGATGATCTTGCCACCAAGGTTATCCTCTGCAGCCGCCAGCTCTTCATCGGTCAGCGCACGCAGCGCGCCATCATCTTCGCGACGCCCCACGGTGATGCCTACAAGAGTCATGCCCGCCGCCTTTGCCGCGTCAATCAGACCGGTCGCATAACCACGTCCGAAAAGCTCACCAAACAGGACGAAAACATCGCCTGCGCCAAAAACTGTATTCTCAGGAAGTGCCGTCAGGGGAATGGAGTGTTTCATAGTCGACTTCTTATCTGTGGCCCGCACCCAAAGACCGGGGCCAGGTTTGCTGCTTGGCGCTGACGTCCGCAGGCGCTCTCGTCCCTGTGATTGCCCATTGTGCGCCTGATGGCAACCGCTAGATCACCAAAACAAGGGGTTTACCCGAGTCTGCTGGGCAATCGCAACAGGTGCTGAAATGAAAACAGGCGCCCCAAATGGGACGCCTGCAGCAAATCGGAAAAAATCCGAATTACTTAACTTCGACCTCGGCGCCAGCTGCTTCCAGCTTGCCTTTGATCTCTTCGGCTTCGTCCTTGGACACGCCTTCTTTGACGGCTTTGCCACCAGCTTCAACCAGCTCTTTGGCTTCTTTCAGGCCCAGGCCTGTGATGCCGCGAACTTCTTTGATGACGTTGATTTTCGATGCGCCTGCGGATTTCAGGATCACGTCGAATTCAGTCTTCTCTTCTTCAGCTGCGCCACCGGCGTCGCCGCCAGCTGCTGCCATGACAACCGCGCCACCGGCGGCTGGTTCGATGCCATACTCGTCTTTGAGGATGGTTTTCAGTTCTTGTGCTTCCAGCAGGGTCAGACCCACGATGCTTTCTGCGAGTGCTTTCAGATCAGCCATTTTAGACTCTTTCCGTTATCAGATATGTGTTCCAACGTTGGGCATTCACCCTACGCGGCTCAAAAAGTTGCTTACGCAGCCTCTGCCTTTTCCTCGATGGTAGACAGGATGGATGCGATGTTCGAAGCAGGTGCGCCAATTGCACCGGCGATGCTGGAAGCAGGTGCGCCGAGCATGCCAGCGATCTGAGCGATAAGCTCGTCGCGGGAAGGCATTTTCGACACGGCTTCAACACCGGCACGGTCCAGAGCGTTCTCGCCCATTGCACCGCCAAGGATTTCGAACTTCTTGTTCGTCTTGGCGAAGTCCTCGGCCACTTTGGCGGCTGCCACAGGGTCCTCGGAATAGGTCAGAACGGTCATACCCGACAGAAGGTCACCCATGCTTTCGCATGGTTTGCCTTCCAGGGCGATCTTGGCGAGCCTGTTCTTGGCGACACGTACTGCACCACCCGCGTCACGCGCACGTGCGCGCAGGTCTTGCATGTCAGCAACCGTGAGACCCGCGTAGTGGGCAACCACTACAACGCCAGAGCTTTCAAAGATCTGGCCGAGTTCCTCGACCACCTTCTCTTTTTGTGCTCTATCCACAGTTTTACTCCAAATATGGGGCTTGCGCCCCGGCTCAGTTTTGCACACCCCAAGGGGCATGCGTTTAGGTCCAAACAAAGGGTTGGGAACCAAGATCGCCGAAGCACCCGGAAAGGGCCTTCTTAGAATTCTTGTCTCTTACCCCATCTCGGGAAGGAATTATTCAGGCATATGCCGGAACCCTCCGTCTTGGACAGGCCACCTCAAAGAATCGCATAAACGCTGCCTTGGGGTGGGCAGTGGCCTCTTAACGCTGCTACAATCACTTTGCAAGCCACCATTTGCGCCCTTCATCAAAGGCATCCCCTACCAATTGCATCATTTCAATCCGCCGGCGCGCGGCTAAAGTGGGCACACCAGCCCATCCTATCCAACAAAGGCGCCTTTATGACCTCTGATTGCATTCTGTCTAACGACCACCTGAGCCTGTCCGTCGCCACCATCGGCGCAGAGATGCAGTTTCTGCGCACGGCTGATGGGCGCGACCTGCTCTGGCATGGCGACGCGACCTTCTGGACGGGGCGCGCACCGGTTCTGTTCCCCATTGTCGGGCGTGCGCCAGACGACACCATTGCTGTGGGCGCGCATCGCGCAAACATGCCGCAGCACGGTTTCGCCCGCCGGAGCACCTTCGCTATTGAGGCGCAAACCACAACGATGTGCCGTCATGTGCTGCGCGCGGATGCCGCTACACGCGCTGTCTACCCTTTTGAGTTTGCGCTGCGCCTCACCCATGCGCTCTCCGGCCGCACAGTGTCGGTCACGGCAGAGGTGGAAAATCTCTCAGATCAGCCAATGCCTTTTGGTTTTGGCTTTCACCCCGCGTTCCTCTGGCCCCTGCCCGGTGCCACAGATCAGACCCACATGATAGACTTGCCTGCCACGGCCACCCCCAAGCAACGCCCGCTGCGCCCTGATGGGCTGCTAGAGCCACATTTGGTGCCAGGCCCGTTTCAGGCAGGCACCCTCCCATTGTCAGAAGCGCTCTTTGAGGAGGGCGCATTGGTTTTCCCGGATGGCACGCCCAACTTCCTGCGCTATGGGCCGAAAGATGGGCCAAACCTCTCCTTCACCTTCGACAATCTGCCAGACATTGCCCTGTGGAAACCAAAGCAGGCCCCCTTCCTTTGTATCGAACCTTGGCATGGCACGGCCGCCCTGCATGGCTCAGGTCCACAAATCGCAGACCGCCCCAACAGCACCACCTTGCAGCCTGGCGCTCAGGAAACCTTTGGCTACAGCCTGACCGTCGCGCTCTGAACCGGTCACACAGACCAAGCCGTCAAAGACAAAGCTCAGTGCAAGCTGAGCAAAACTTCAATGTCGCGCTTGCTCAAAGCCTTAAGCAGCGCATGCTCTTCGGCATTGAGCTTGGCCTCAGAGGCCACATGACGCCTGATCAGATCAGCGACCTCGCTGGTCGGTTGATAGTAGAGGTCAGGATACAGATGGCTCAGTTCCGCCACCATCCGCTGCAGCAGCTTCTTCTGCTTCTCTGAGTCCAGATCCTTGCGTTTCTCCTGCAACATCTCTCATCCTCCTGAGGCAAGCCCTTCTCTTCAGATGTTATTACGGGGCATCCAGATCAACAGATGACCGCAAAGGCAACCTCTACATGCGCCCCCACGTTCCCGATCAAATTTGACTGAACCCGCTGCACCGCCCGCGCGTAACAGGTAAAGAAACCCTGTCCGAGGAGACCCCATGGCCATGCGCAGCCTTCTGCAACGGATCACCACCACCTTTTCCGGCTTCGCACAAACGCCTGCGAAAACCGGCGCGGCGGCGGATGCAGCCCCCAGTCTGGAAACTCTCAAAGACAGCCTGCGCACATTAGACAAAGATCCCTACCTCCATGTGGTGGATTGGGATCTGCAACTGATCTCCGTTTTTGATGATCTGCGTTACGACCGCGCTGATGTGGACACGCTCGCAGGCCCCATGCGCACCCATATCCTGCAAAAGCTGCAGCCTCTGGAATTTCGCCAGCGCACGGGGCACATCATCGAACATCACGCCGCAGACATGCGCCTGATCATGCCAAAATTCCGCGCGCTCGGGGAATCCCCGTTTGATGCCATCCGATTCACCTCACGCCGCCCTCAGGATTTCTACATCCTCACCCCGACACAAAGCGCCTGCCAGTTGATCGACAACTACGCCCCAGAAGAGGCGCAGGACCGTATCATTGGCCTCATTCAGCAACAGCCAATCAACATCTACCGGATCCTGGATTACATGGCGCGCGATGCCCACCGCGAGGCTTTCAAACCCGTGTTGGGGCATCTGAAATTTGTGCAAAAACAGGCCATCAGTTCAGAACCACTGCGCAGCCGGCGGGCGCTACGCTGACCCCGGCAGCTGCCTCACTCGCCAAACCAGCGTATCAGGAGCTCCAGAGCCTCGTCATCCCCGCCCGCTGCCGCCAGCCCAAGCACGTTTTGGGCCTCATCACGGTACCCCCAGCTATAATACAGCTTGCCCAGCTCACGCCTGCTTGGCGCATGATCGTTCTCCTCCCCCAGCCGATACCAATTGGCGGCCTTATCCTCATCCGCGGGGACACCACGTCCGTCTCTGACCATATTGCCGGCCCGAAACGCGGCCCAATCCACGTACTCTCCTTTCAGAGCAACATGAGCATACCAATCAAGCGCCTGGCTTTCATCTTGCGGATACCCACCCTCTCCCGTTTCCAGAATGTAGCCAATGAACGCCCCGCTCTCGTAGTCACCCAGTTCAAAGGCTTCCTGATACGCCTCGAGCGCCTTCGGAATGTCCTGTGGCACGGTGGTCCCATTGCGATAAATATGCCCAATACCCGAATAGGCGACAGCGTAGCCATGAGACGCTGCCACTTTCAGGTATGTAAGCGCACGCTGGCCATCCACCTCAACGCCCTTGCCCTTATGATACGCATCCCCGAGATTGTTATATCCAAGCGGGGATCCCCTTTCGGCAGCAAGCTTATAAAATTGAATGGCTCTTTCCGGATCAACATCAACACCGCGTCCCTTCGCGAAAATCCGGCCCATATTATTGGCCCCCAGTCCGCTGCCCAACTCAGTCGCCCGCTGGCTCACAGTGAAAGCTTGGCTATAATTTTTTGCCTTCATCAGAACACGGCCATAGGCTGCAAGCGCATCTGCATCCGGGTTTTCAAGCTCAGCAACCGGCGCACACGCAACCAGCGCCTCCTGCACTGACATATTTGCCCATGAAACACCGGGTATGCTCGCTACGTGCAATGGAGGCATGGCCTTTCGCAAACACGCGCGCTCATCGGCATTCAGGCTCGGTTCAACCTGCGCGGCCTCTTCCCCAGCCGCTTTTTGCTTGGGAGCTTGTGTTTGTGTCGCAGCCTGCCCTCCCTGCAACACCGCCAGCCTTTCCCGTGCCAATCCGGAGTAAATCGCACAATCCCCAAAGACCGAAAGATACTCCTCAACCACCTGTACGGAGCCGCTCGCTTTCACGTCCCCCCAAATTTCACGCGCTTCGGAACACTCAGCTGCCGCCAATTCGGCGCTGGCCATCCAAAGGCCTACTACGGTCAAAATGCGTTTCAAAATCCCACCCCAAAGTCTCTTCGGACAGTACAGGCTGCCGAGTGTTTTAATGGCTTCAAACACATCACCCGAAGTCGCATATGTCCAGAAAAAAGCCAGCCGCCAAGCGTCAACACACACCTGTGCAGAACCAGCGCAGCCTCTCTGGAAAACGAAAAACACCCGCAGTCAAAGCGGGTGTTCTCAGGTGTCGCAAACGTCCGCTGATAGGACAGCCACCGCAGCTCAACACGAAGCGCGCAATCAAAAGTCCTGCCAGAGATTGACAGCAGCATTGCCCTCAGCCATCGCAGCGTCCTGCGCCCGTGTGGCAAGAGGCGCAGACGCTTCTTTTGGTGCGGCAACCGGCGCCTGTGCGGTGCTGGCAGGATGTGACTGGCCCGCCTTCGTGACTGGACTCTTCTTACGCCCGGCAGGCTCTGCCACCTTGAATTGCGCCACCATATTATTGAGCTCATTGGCATCTTGGCTGAGCATTTGCCCAGCGGCAGAACACTCCTCCACCATCGCCGCATTGGCCTGTGTCACTTGATCAAGCTGCACCACGTTGGTGTTGATCTCCACCAGACCAGAAGATTGATCAGACGCACTTTGCGCGATCTCACTCACCAATTTGGAAATATGCCCAACCCGCTCTGCAATATTGCTCAGGGAGTCCCCTGCCCGATCCACCAGCAGCACGCCATTCTCAACCTGTTTGGAACTGTTGCCAATCAAATCCCGAATTTCCATCACCGCATCCGAAGACCGATGTGCCAGCGCACGGACTTCTGATGCCACCACAGCAAAACCACGCCCGGCGCTGCCCGCGCGTGCGGCCTCTACCCCGGCGTTCAGAGCAAGCAGATTGGTCTGAAAGGCGATGTCTTCAATCACCGTGATGATCTGCGCAATCTGCTGAGAACTCTGTTCGATCTCCGTCATCGCAGAAACCGCTTCTCGCACCACTTCATCGCTCTGCTCGGCTTCGCGCTTGGCATCTGTCACCACCTGCTCCACCGTACGCGCGCCATCCGCCGCCGCTTTTACATTGGAGGTCATTTCCTCCAGCGCCGCCGCTGTTTCCTCAAGCGTCGCAGCTTGATTTTCGGTCCTGCCAGCAAGATCCAGCGAGGACTGACTGATTTCTGCGGAGCCCTGCTGGATGCTGGAAGCAGCAGTCACGACCCGCGATACCGTGTCATTCAAACGGGAGACAGTGGTATTAAAATGGCTTCGCAGCATTTCATGATCCGGGTCGAATGCCTCATCAATCGTACGAGAGAAATCTCCCTCTGACAGCTGCACCAGCCCCGCGCTCAGGCTCTCAACCACACAGGCCTGCGCTTCTGCTGCCTGCGCACGGGCCTCTTCCAGTGCTCTGGCTTTCTTCAGATCCGATCGCATCGACAACAGCGTCTTGCCCAGATCCCCAATTTCGTCACCGCGCTGCGCCGCCACAACTTCGGCATCATACTCGCCAGCTGAAATCCGGTCCATATCTCCGCAAATGCTGTTGAGCGGCACAGTTATGACACGCGCCATCACCCAGCCCAGTCCCGACATGATCGCCGCCACAACGCAGCTGATCAAAATAAAAATCTGAGTTGTGCGCTGCACAGGTGCCATGGTCTCAGAAAGATCTTGCTCCGCCGCAATGGCCCAATTGGCATGCGTGAGGCCAACCGGTGCCGCATAGGTCACCACATCCTGCCCGCCGACTCCGACAGCGTTCTTCTCAAATGTCTGCGCCCCCGCCAGTGCCGCATCCACATGCGGCAGGTTGCGCATCTCCTGCAACACCGAATAACCGCCATCAAAACGCGCCGTGGTGCGTGCCAGACCGTCATCGCCAACGAGATAAATTTGTGTGGTGCCCCCAAGCCCCTGCGGATTGTTCACAATATCCCCCAATAGGGCGACCGGGATCTGCAAAGCCACAACCCCCAACGGCGCACCGCCCAGATCAACAACCTGAGAGGCCACAAAGGCCGCAGCCGCACCGTTGCTAGGCGCATAGGCGCGCATATCTGAGAAATAAACCTGCCCCGGCTCCCCATCCAGCGCGGCAAGGAACACCTCCGCAAGTCCGCTGTCGTGATAGGCGCCCTTGAAAAGGTTGGTGGCAAAATCTGCCTCCTTGAACACCGAATAAACGATGTCGCCCTGCGCCCCAATCAAAAAGGCATCATAGTACCCTTTGGTTTCAATCATCACACGTAGCGCGGGATGATATGTCGCGTGATTGACGTGATACCAAGCATCCCCTGCACCACGTTCCAAAAGGTGCTTTGATCCAACCGGGTTGGGATTATCTGCAACATAGGCCGCCGTCAGATCCGCCTGAGCCGCGCCACCAAGTTCACGCCAGGACTGACCAAACTTCTGCAAGGCATCCCCAGTCGCCGGAGAGGCAGCAAGCGTCATCACATCCGCCTCAATACCCAGCATCATTTGCACCACGGCACTGCGCCGATCGGACACCATGGCCTCCATCTGCTGCTCAACAGCCGTGAAAGCATAGCTTCTCAAACCCAACAAACTCGCAACACTGATGGCCGCCGCAGAGAGCGTACAGAACACAACAATCGACAAAGGCAGCTTTTTTGAAAGCCGCATCGACAGGAGGTTTCGCATTGTTTTCTTCCTTCATAGAGCGCGCGAACTTGGGAACCTCAGCGGGAAAAGTTTACATAACCCAAACAGATTGGTTAGGTTTCCAAACCAATGAAGGAAGGTGCTGAAATAAAGGGAGTTTCGCGTTAATGGGGTAGCAATAAAAATTACTGAACTTGCGAAGCGTGCAACTCGGAACCAAAGCGCCAAATTCTTCAAGCACGTCATGCGCACATCTGGCCTGCGCACATCCGTCACGCCCAGACGCGCGCGAATCGAAAAAGGCGCCCCAAAGGGACGCCTTCAAATCTCTCAGATCCGGAGATCTTATGCGGAAGCGCTGTCCACGGAGATGGTCACGCCTGGGCCCATGGTGGAGGACAGAGCGATCTTCTTCACGTATGCACCTTTGGCACCAGCAGGCTTGGCTTTCAGAACTGCGTCCATGAACGCTTTCACGTTCTCAACCAGCTTGCCTTCGTCAAAAGACACTTTGCCAACGCCCGCGTGTACAACACCGGCTTTTTCGACTTTAAACTGCACTTCGCCGCCTTTGGCGTTTTTCACAGCTTCAGCAACATCCATGGTCACCGTGCCAACTTTTGGGTTTGGCATCAGGTTACGTGGACCAAGAACTTTACCCAGACGGCCAACAACCGGCATCATGTCAGGAGTCGCGATGCAGCGATCAAAGTCGATGGTGCCGCCCTGAACGGTTTCCATCAGATCTTCTGCGCCAACGATGTCCGCGCCTGCTGCCTGTGCTTCTTCAGCTTTCGGGCCACGTGCGAATACCGCAACGCGCACGTCTTTGCCGGTGCCGTTTGGCAGACCAACAACACCACGAACCATCTGGTCTGCGTGACGTGGGTCAACACCCAGCTGAACGGCGATTTCAACAGTTTCGTCGAACTTCGCGGAGGCGGAACCTTTGACCAGAGCAACAGCTTCTTCAACGGTCAGGTTGGATTTGCCTGCGAACGCTTCACGCGCTGCGGCAGTACGTTTACCAAGCTTAGCCATTATTTCACCTCGATGCCCATGGAACGCGCGGAGCCAAGGATGATCTGCATTGCAGCATCGATGTCATTTGCGTTCAGGTCTTTCATTTTCGCTTCGGCGATTTCTTTCACCTGAGCGGCGGTCACGGAACCCACGGTCTCACGACCTGGCAGGTTTGCACCGGATTTCAGCTTGGCAGCCTTCTTCAGGTAATAAGACGCAGGTGGCGTCTTGATGTCCATGGTGAAGGACTTGTCCTGATAGTAGGTGATCACGGTTGGGCAAGGCGCACCTGGCTCCATGTCCTGTGTCTTAGCGTTGAACGCTTTACAGAATTCCATGATGTTGATGCCGCGCTGACCCAGCGCCGGACCGACGGGTGGGGAAGGGTTGGCTTGACCTGCAGGAACCTGCAGCTTCATTGTACCAGCAAGCTTCTTAGCCATTTGGTTTTCCTTTCAACATAGGCGAAACGCGTTCCGCCCGGTTTGTGTTGCGTGGTCCGATCTTCGCATCGCGATGCGCCAACCTCCCACGAGAGAATCTCGCCCAAAGACGATAGAGGCGGCACTTACGCCTGTTTTGGATGTTTGGCAACCCCGTAGGGTGCGCATTCACTGCGCATCTAACCAAACCTCACCCCACCTTCCCCCTCGGCAGCCAGAACGCAATCAGCCCCATCGCCAGAACCGTCAGCCCCGCCCCCACCAGAAACGGCGTCTGCGCCCCAAAGCCATGCCAGAAAGCCCCGGCCGCCGTATTGCCCACCAGCACCACCAGCCCGGTCACAAGGTTGAACGTGCCAAAGGCGCTGCCTTTCAGATGATCCGGCGTCGCGCTGGCAATCATCGCGCCCAGCAGCCCTTGGGAAAAGCCCATATGCAGCCCCCAGAGCACCGTGCCCACCACATAACCCCAGACACTCCCCGCCACCGCCAGCGTGAGATGCGCGGCCACCAGAAACGCCAGACTGCACAGCAGCAGCCCCGAACTGCCAATGCGATCCGACAGCCGCCCCACCGGATAAGCCGTCAGCCCATAGGCCGCATGCATCACCACCAGCGACAGCGGCACCCAAGTCGCGCTGATCCCAATGTCCAATGCTTTGAGCAGTACAAACGCCTCACTAAACCGCGCGAGCATGATGACGGAGGTCAGACCAATCACCATCCAGACCTTTGGCGTCAGCCGCAGCGCTTCTGCCAGTCGAAAACTGCTACGCTTGATCGCGGTCTCCCCAGCCGGTTCTTTCACATAGAAGATCAGCACCGCCATACAGAGCGCCGCCGGAATGGTGGCCAGCCAGAAGACCTGCTGAATATTGCCTGCCAGCCACAGCATCGCGCCCACTGCAATCAGCGGCCCCAGAAAGCCGCCCACCGTGTCCAGCGATTTGCGCAGACCAAAACTCGCGCCGCGCAGCTCTGGCGGGCTGGCCGCTGTGAGGATCGCGTCCCGTGGCGCCCCGCGAATGCCCTTGCCCACCCGGTCCAGCGCCTTGGCCAGCACAATCTGATCCAGCGTCACCCCCAAGGAAAAATCAGCCGTGACAGCGCACCAAGCCCATAGCCCAGCACCGCCAGCGGCTTGGCCCGGCTGCTAACATAGGCCAGCACCCCAGAGAGAAACTTGCCCCCAGTCGCAACCGCTACGGAGAGCCTTTCGATAAACCCAATCGCCAAAGCCGAAGCGCCCAGTCCACCGGCCAGATACAACGACAGGAGTGTGTTGATCATCTCGGAGGAGACATCCATCAGCAAGCTGACAAAGCCTAGCCCCCACACAGCAGCAGGAAGGACGGGTTTGGACATGGACGTACCTTTGGAATCCGTCATCTGAGACAGCAAAAGGGCGCCTTATGCTACGCGCCCTCAAACCACACTCACAGACGGTCAATCAACGCCTGAAATACACTTTCTCCGCGCGATTAGCGCCAGCGCAGATTGTCCCGGCTCAATTGGTCCAAACTGGTGATGCCCATGAGCTTCATGTCGCGCTCAATCTCGGTGCGCATATTGCCCAGCACCCGCTCAACCCCAGCCTGCCCGGCACCCGCCAGCGCATAGAGATAGAGCCGCCCGCCGGAACAGGCCTTTGCCCCCACCGACAGCGCCTTGAGCACATGGGTGCCCCGCTGAATGCCACCCTCGCAGATCACGTCAATCTTGTCGCCCACGGCGTCACAGATCTCCGCCAGTTGATCAAACGGCGCACGTGAGCCATCCAGCTGCCGCCCGCCATGGTTGGACACCATGATCCCGGTACAGCCAATATCCACCGCCCGCTTGGCGTCCTCAACGCTCATGATCCCCTTGAGTGCAAACTGGCCATTCCACTGCGCACAGAGCTTTTCTGCGTCTTCCCAGTTCATCGACTGATCCAGCATGGTGGAGAAATATTCCCCCACAGAGACTGCCAAGTTGGTGCCCGCCTGCACGTGGCCGGAGAGATGCGGCATGTCGAACTTCTCTTTGGTAAAGAAATTCCAGGCCCACATCGGATGGGTGGCAAAGCTCAGCGCCGAGGCCGCCGTAAGCTTGGGCGGCGAGGTAAACCCCGTGCGCAGGTCCCGCTCCCGGTTGCCCCCGGTGATCGTGTCCACCGTCAAGGCCATGACGTTGAAATTCGCCGCCCGCGCCCGCTCCAGCAGCGCATCATTCAAGCCACGATCCTTGTGGAAGTAGAATTGGAACATCTTGGGACCGGGCGCGATCTTCTCGATCTCTTCAACCGTCACCGTCGCCAGCGAGGATACCCCAAACATCGTGCCATATTTGGTCGCCGCCTTCCCAACCGCGCGCTCCCCTTCATGGTGGAACAGGCGCTGCAAAGCAGTCGGCGCGCAGTAGATCGGCATGTCCAGCTTCTGGCCCATGACTTCTACCGACATGTCCACGTTTTCCACGCCATTCAGGACATTGGGCACCAAATCCACATCGTCAAAGCTGGTGGTATTGCGGCGATAGGTGATCTCATCATCCGCGGCCCCGTCGATGTAATGAAACACCGGCCCCGGCAGGCGCTTCTTGGCCAGCTTCCGAAAATCCTGAAAATTATGACAATCGCTCAATCTCATGGCACACCCTCCCTCGCGGCTATTGGTAAAATAAATTTACCACTTTTGACATAGGCAGATCCCCTCTCCTTGGCAAGAAAAATGCGCACTCATCCCCCCTCTTTGCGACGCGCCGTCACAAACACCGCGAAAATTAGTGCTCAGATTGATAACTCCATGTTCGCGCGAACCACATACCCACCACGCCTGTCTCCAGACAGCGCCGACACAGACTCGCTGTGATCATTCCGCTCAAAATGAAAAGGCCCCAATAAAAACACCGGGGCCTTCTCCTATATTTCGAAAGAGGCTTAGGCCGCCTTCTCCGCCTTGCTCCAGGCAAACGGCTCAAAGGCCGGGTCCACAGCCGTCTGTGCCACATGGTTGGTGTAATTGCTCAGGATCTTCTGCGACAGGCCCAGAATGATCTCAAGCACCTGCTGTGTGCCATAGCCCGCCGCGTAAAACACCTCATAGGCCTCTGGCGCCACATGGCCACGGCCGCGCACAAGCGCCAGTGTGAATGTCCGCAGCGCTTCCAGCTTAGGATCGGCCAACGGCGTTTCATTGCGCAGCGCGTCAATCACCCCGGCATCCACATTCATCGAATGGGCAATGCCGGTGTGGGCAGGCACACAATAGTGGCACTCATGCTCCACATTGATCGTCTGCCACACCACGGTCAGTTCGGTGTTGTCAAAACTGGTGCTGACAAAGGCTTCGTGGGTGCGCTGATAGGTTTCAAGCAACTGCGGCGCACCGGCCATCACCTGATAGAGGCCGGGCAGAAACCCATAGGCCTTTTCGGAGGCAACCAAACGCTCCTTGGCGGCTTCCGGGGCGGTTTCTGCGGTGTAACGGGGGAAGGTGGTCATGGGAGGAAGTCCTTTTCAATTTATCGATGTCCCTCTCATATGGGCAACTTGAGTGATTGCTCAATATGTCAACTTGAGCAATCACTCAAACGTGACCTTGGCATTATCTGAAAGCCCGATTAGATTGCCCCCATGAATGTAAGCCATGATAAAAATGCCGCCCTTGGCGCCGCGCTGGACCTGTTCTGGCAGCAGGGCTATGCCTCCACGTCCCTCAAGGATCTGGAGCGCGCCACAGGCATGCACCCCGGCTCGCTCTACGCCGCCTTTGGCAGCAAGGCGAAACTCTACTGTCTGAGCCTTGAACGCTACGCAACGCGCCTGCAGACCCTTCGCGCGGAGCTTTTGGCCAAGGCCAGCTCGCCACTGGCAGGTCTCGCCACCTTCATCACAGAGGCACATCCGCTGTCCAATGCGGAGGCCCCTCTGCCGGTCTGCTATCTAGTGAAGGCCACGCTGGAAAGCAGCCATGGCAATCAGATGATCGAAGAGAAAATTGCAGAGCTGCTCACCAAAAATGACGCCGTCTTTGAAGACATCTTTCAGCAGGCCATCGACGCAGGGGAACTGCCCGCCAACACCGCCCCCCATAAACGCGCCCGTCAGTTAAGCGCAGATCTGGCGGGTCTGTGTTTTTACGCGCTGAGGGCAGACGACCCTGCGGTGATCAAAGAAATGGTCTCCGACCTCGCCCATCGCCTGCACCACTGACACCCCGTAGGGTGCGCATTCACTGCGCACCGCACCGCCAGCCTCCAAAAACAAAAAACCCCAATGCCAAGGCATCGGGGTTTCCTGAAAACTTATATCGCAGACTTACATCTGCTTGGTCACCTGCGTGTATTCCAGCTCGACCGGAGTCTCGCGGCCAAAAATGGAGACCGTCACCTTCAGGCGCTGGTTCTCTTCGTCCACTTCCTCGACCATACCGTCGAAATCCTCAAACGGACCGTCGTTGACTTTGACCTTCTCACCCACTTCAAAGCTGATCATCAACTTCGGTGTCGCGGCTTCACCCTCTTCCACGCGGCCCAGGATACCCTGAACTTCCGCATCGCGCATCGGCATCGGACGACCCTGTGGACCCAAGAAGCCGGTGACGCGGTTGATGGAGTTGATCAGGTGATAGCCTTGGTCGGACATTTCCATATGCACCAGCACGTAGCCCGGCATAAAGCGGCGCTCGCTGGTCACTTTCTTGCCGCGACGCACCTCAATCACTTCCTCGGTCGGGACCAGCACTTCGTCAATCTGATCCTCAAGCCCCTGCTCTTCGACCGATGTGCGAATTGTCTCGGCGACCTTCTTTTCGAAGTTCGAAAGCACGCTGACCGAATACCACCGTTTCGCCATGTGTTGTTCTTCCCGTCCTTGCCGGCACCAGCCGGACTCTCGTTTATGTCCAGTGTCTCAAATCAGACTATCAGGAACAAAAAATCGGCGTGCAACTCGATTCGTCACACGCCAAGCATCTTATGTGCCAGTGACTACCCCCGTTGTGCCTTGGTTTCAAGGCACAACCACATGGTCAGCCCTCAGCCGAACAGCGAAAGAACGCCCTGAAGACCAGAGCGGATAAGGATATCCACCAGCGAGAAAAACGCCGCCGTCAGCGCGGCCATGATGAACACCATCACGGTGGTCAGCAGCACTTCGCGACGGGTCGGCCAGACCACTTTGGAGACTTCCGCGCGGACTTGCTGAATGAATGTGATCGGATTGGTTTTCGCCATGACGCTTCTTCTTTGCCTTGATCAGGGGCTGACATACTTGGGCTGCGCGCCAAATTCAAGGGCCTAGCTACGCAGTCGCGCAATCCGATCCGCAAAACTCGGATCAATCGGCCCATCCCAGACATCTTCCTCACTGGCCGGACGGTGCAACACCCCGTGCCAGCGGTACGGCAAGATCTTTTGCAGGAACCGCCCCAGCGCCGGGTCGGCCCAGACAAAACGCTTCAGTACATAAAGCACGATGCGCGCCATGCGGTCCTGTCCAATCAGTGCCCCAATCAAAAGCAACGTCGACACAATCAGCAAAGCCAGCATGGGGATAAACCACGGCTGCCAGATCACCACGCCACAGAGAAACGCCAAAGAGACCATCCGGGGCGACATCAGAAACCGGCGCAGATTGCGCCCAGCTCGCCCTTCAACCACTTCAATCCTGCGCCAACTGCGCGGTGCAAAGGCAACCTCCGGGTCATCTTCTGAAACTTGGGAAGTTACCGGGGCAGCCAGATCCCTGGCCCCTGCGTCACCAGAACCGGTATGCGAGCTGACCTGCGCGCCATCCACACGGCGCATCCGCGCAAACGGGGCTGCACGCAAGGGCTTGGGCTCCGGCACCGGATCCGCTTCCGCCAAAAGGGCCCGGATGGTCTCCAGCGTGGCATCACTAAAACCTTCGCCACCGGCGCTGATCTCTTTCGCTTGCATGTCCTCGTCGCCTGATGACCCTTTGGGGGCATCTGCGACCATCAAACCATCGGTCATATCACCACTCGTTCTACGTCGCCTTACAAACCCTTTTGCACCACCGCCCCCACAGATCCGCGCTTTGGCGAAAAATCCTCCGGGGGCACGGAGGCAAATCTGCGGTCAAATCATGGAAAAACTGTGGCGACCCTCACCGCTCTCCCACGCCAATCATACGGCGCAGCACATGCCAGTCGCTGCCCCAAACACCTGTCACATGACGCCATGCGATCAACATCCCATCCCGCGCCCGCTCCGGCCCGAGCATCACAGCTGTCAGCAGCAGCAAAATCACCATCCAGATCATAAGGCGCAACGTCACCGACGGCACCACCGCCGCCAGTGTGATCACCACAATCAACGCCAGCAGCCGCGGGCGTGGCCAGCGCCGCGCCATCACGATATCACGCCGCAACCGCGCCTCTTCGCGCTGCTGTTCAAGCTGTCGGGCATTGCGCGCCATCACGCGTTCCACCGCAGACATATGATCCGCAGCGGTCGCGCGCGCCATGGCCCGGCGCATCCGCCGGTTGACCTCACGCATCAATCTACGGTCGTCCCGCCTGCGCTCACGCGCCGTCTCAGCCTGCGAAACAGGCGTTTCAAAATCACCGAGTCGGAATCCATGTCGCATCGATCATGCCTCACATTGCCGCCCCCATTTTGCGGCAGCCCCACCCATCGGCGGGAGCCCTCTATCATGGTTAATGAAGGATGAATGTGGCCGGACTCCGGCACAGATTGTGGCCTTTTTGCGCCCCCCTTCAGAGCCAAACCCCGCAAAGAAAAACCCCCGTAGCGATCAGGCTACGGGGGTTGAAGAGCGGCAAAGGGCCGTCTGAGATCTTAGTTCATGGTGAAATACTTGAACTTTGGCGAATCCTCAGGCTCCACAATGGTACCCACATTGGTCTTCATGCCCCAGTTCAGCACCTGATGGTGGATCGGGATGTAAAGCTGCTGATCCTGCACGACCTGCCAGATCTCATTGATCATGCCGTTGCGCTTCTCCAGATCAGTTTCCCCGGCCAGCGCTTCGATTTTCGCATCCAGATCCGCATCCGCAAAGCGGGTCGCGTTCCAGGAGCCATACTTCTCGCCTTTGGAGTGGGCGAGGAAGTTGAAGATATATTCGGAGTCATAGGTCGGAACACCCCAGCCCAGCATGTAGAAATCTGTTTCCAGATTGCTCAGCAGCGGGAAGTGCTGTGCCTTGGGCTTCGCGTCCAGGTTCACCTTCACGCCAATTTTTGCGAGCATACCCACAGCCGCCTGACAGATCTTCTCGTCGTTGACATAGCGGTCATTCGGGCAGTTCAGCGTGATGCCAAAGCCATCCGCATAGCCCGCTTCCGCCATCAAAGCTTTGGCCGCCTCAATGTCTGTCTTGGAAGAGCTGTCCATCTCTGTGTTCCAGCCGTTCACAAACGGCGGCGCGATCATGCCCGCAGGGGCGGATTGGCCGCGCATCACAACCTTCATGATCGCGTTGCGATCAATCGCCATGGACATCGCCTTGCGCACGCGCACGTCAGACATGGGGTTCACACCGTCCACATCATCATTGGCAATGTCTTCTGCCGCCTGGTTCATCCCGAAGAAGATTACGCGGTTCTGTGGGGCTGTGCGCACGTCCAGACCAGCGGTGCTGTCCACACGGCCCAGATCCTGCACTGGCACGTCCTGAATAAAGTCCACCTCACCGGACAGAAGCGCCGCCACACGGGTCGCTGCGTTCTGGATCGGGGTGTAGATGATCTCGGTCACCTGAAGTGGGAATTCATCTTTGCCCCAGTAGGTCTCGTTGATCGTCAGAACGGTCTTCACGTCCGGCTCGCGGCTGACCAGCTTATAAGGGCCGGTGCCATTGGCGTTCTTGGCTGCAAAGGTGTCTTCGCCGCCTTCAAAGTCCTGCACCTTGGTGGCGTTGTTGGCCTCTGCCCAGTCCTTGTCCATGATGAACATATTGGTCAGGTTGTTGGCCATGATCGGGTTGGGACCGTTGGTCTCAATCTCGATCGTGTAGGCATCGGTGGCGCGCACTTCCTTCACAGAGGCCAGCAACTCTTTGTAATCCGAGTCTTCGGTCATCGCGCGATCAAGCGAGAATTTGACATCTTCGCTGTCAAAACTTGCGCCGTCATGGAAGGTCACACCTTCACGCAGCTTGAACACCCAAACATTGGGATTGTCCGCAGAGGGGCCCCATTCGGTGGCCAGTGAGGGCACCATGGCCCCGGAATGGTCTCGCATCACCAGCGTTTCCATGATCTGGTGCGCAAGAGCCGAGGTCGGCCCTTCGTTTTGCGCATGTGGGTCCAGCGTCAGCGCATCCCCGGCACGGGCCCAGCGCAGGGTTTCTGCTTGTGCCAGCATCGGCATCGCCGCAACGGCAACGGTGGCCAGCATCATTGTTTTGAACTTCATCACTTTCACTCCCTGATAAAGTTGGTGCGGTGATGATTGACCCGCTAGCCGCGATTGGCAAGCCTCTCGTCGGCCTTTTGCCGCCTCCACACCCCTCACAGGTACTTAACAAGTAAAAAAAGGGCACCGCTGCCGGCACCCTTTTGAGAAAATCCCCCTAAAGGATAATCTTACCGCCGCACTTCCTCCATAAAGCGTTCCCGGATCACAATCGGATTGGTCTTGATCACCGGCACCTTCACATTACCACTCTCACATTTGGACACGATGATCGTCATCTCATCAGTTTCAATCGCGGCCTTGACCGCTGCGGCTGTGTCTTGCGCAGAAACGGTCTGCACGTTTTCCGCGCCACAGGCCCGCGCCACGGCCGCCAGATCGGTTTTCATCCCCGCATAGGTCGGCTGATCCCCGGTCGAGCCATAAGAGCCATTGTCGATGATCAGAAGCGTGAAGTTGCCCTGCGCATTGTTCCCGATGGTGGCCAACGTGCCCATATTGGTGAGCACAGAACCATCCCCGTCAATCGCGATCACCGGTTTATCCTGCGCCGCGGCCAGCCCCAGACCAATCGAAGACGCCAGCCCCATGGTGCCCAACATGTAGAAATTGGACGGCTGATCATCCATCGCATGTAACTCTTGGCTCGGCGCACCGATGTTACAAACCACAAGATGCTCGCGGATGATCGGTTTCAGCGTCTGAAATACGTCATTACGGATCATGCAGAAGCCCTCCAGAAAGAAGCGTCACACAAAATGGCGACCGGCTTAGAGGCCATCTGCGCATATTCCAGAATGCCGGGCAGCTCGGCGGCATCCTCCGGCTTGTGAAAGTGATAGGTCGGGATGTGCAGCTGGTTCAGGATCGCCTTGGTGTGCAGCGCCATCTCCACCTGACAGGCCACCGGCTCGCCCACTTCGCCGCGATAAGAAATCAGCATCGGCAGCGGGATCTGATAGAACTGAATGAGTGTTGCCAGCGTGTTCACCACCACGCCCAGCGCGGTGTTCTGCATCACAATACAAGGCCGCATACCGCCCATATAGGCCCCGGCGCAAAGCCCCATGCCCTCATCTTCTTTGTTGGACGGCATATGCAGGATACTTGCCTCATCATCGAGCACCTCAAGCACCCCGGCGAGTTGTTTGCAGGGCACCGAGGTGACATAGTCGATCCCCGCTACCTTCAGATCTCGGACGATCTGATGATCCATTTCTGTGGCCATTGTTCCTCCCTAAGCCAAGCTTACCCCAATCGTTTCAGCACCAAATCGGCAATCATCTCACTCACCCGGACATTGCTATCCTGCGTGACCCCCGCGATATGCGGGGTCAGGATCAGATTGCCGACCCCTTTAAATTTCTCTGCTGCCTCTTTGGTCAGAGGCTCCGTCTCAAAGACATCCAATGCCGCGCCGCCAATCTGGCCCGCCTTCAGGGCCGCTACCAAAGCCACCTCATCCAAAACGCCGCCCCGCGCCGCATTAATCACCACCGCGCCCGGTTTCATCTGCGCAAAGGCTCCGGCATTCATCATATGGCGCGTCTGATCCGTCAACGGCACATGCAGGCTCACCACATCCGCCTTGGCCAGCACATCCGCAATTTCTCCACGCTCGGCACTCTGCCAGGCCGGGTGGTCCGCAGGCAAAAACGGATCATAAGCGATCAGCGTCATCCCCATCGCCCGCGCCAATCGGCCGGTTTCCTGCGCATTGGCACCAAACCCCAAGAGGCCTAACACACGCCCGCCCGCCTCACGGCCTGAACACTGCGCGCGTGGCCAGTCGCCCGCCAGCATCGCATGTTTCGCGTGATAGGCATCCCGCAACAGCACCAGCGCATTGGTCACCACATATTCCGCCACCGACAGCGTGTTGGCACCAAGCGCAGGCATGACCTCCACGCCCCGCGCCTCACAGGCCACAACGTCAATATTGTCGAGCCCCACACCCAAGCGCCCGACGCATTTCAAATCTGGCGACGCATCGAGCAACGCAGCGGTGACCTGCGTGCGGTTGCGCACGATCAGCGCCTGCACCCCGGCCATCTGCGCAGGAATATCCTCCTGCGCATCAGCCAGCTCAGGCGCATAGGTGGTGGCGTGGGCCGCTTTGAGCCGCCCAACCGCCGTTTCATCCATGAACTCTGTGATCAAAATCATCACAGGTCTCCTTCTTTGATCCGCCTTTGATCGGCTTACAGACCAGCCACGCAGGTGTATTTGGTGATCAGATAATCATCCAAACCCTGGCTGCCGCCTTCTTTGCCCATGCCGCTTTCTTTCACGCCACCAAAGGGGGCTTCCACGGTGGTGATCAAACCGGAGTTCACCCCAACCATGCCGTATTCCAGCGTCTCATTCATGCGGAACGCACGGGCGAGATCTTTAGTGTAGGCATAGGCCGCGAGGCCGTAATCGGTGGCATTGGCCGCCACCACGGCATCCTCCTCTTCCTCAAACTTGTATATCGCCGCCAGCGGGCCAAAGATCTCATCGGTTGAGAAAGACATCTCAGATGTCGCGCCGGTGATCAGGGTTGGCTCAAAGAAGGTCTGGCCCAGCGCATGGCGTCCGCCGCCCAGCACGATCTCGCCGCCTTTGGCCTTGGCGTCGGCAATCATGCCCTCAACCTTCTTCACCGCGTTTTCATCAATCAGCGGCCCCTGCACGACGCCATCCTCGGTGCCATCCCCCACCTTCATCGCGGCAATCGCCTCTTTCAGCTTGGCCACAAAAGCATCGTGAATGCCCGCCTGCACATAGAAGCGGTTGGTACAGACACAGGTCTGCCCCATGTTGCGGAACTTTGCGATCATCGCGCCTTCCACGGCGGCATCCAGATCCGCATCGTCAAACACGATGAACGGCGCGTTGCCGCCCAGCTCCATAGAGACCTTCTTCACCTGATCCGCCGCCTGACGCAGCAACAGTTTGCCCACGCCGGTGGAGCCGGTGAAGGTCACTTTGCGCACCTCTTTGTTGCTCATGATCGCGCCGCCAATCGCAGGCGCATCCCCGGTGACGATGTTCACCACCCCATCCGGGAAGCCCACATCCTGACACAGCTTGCCCCAGGCCAGACCGCTATAAGGCGTCTGTGGCGCAGGTTTGGCCACCACGGTACAGCCCGCCGCCAGCGCCGGTGCAATCTTGCGCGCCAGCATGGAGCTTGGGAAGTTCCACGGGGTGATCATGCCAACCACGCCCACCGGATGGTGGGTCACCAGCAGGCGCTTGTCATTGCTTGGAGCCGGAATGATTTCGCCTTTGGTGCGTCGGATTTCCTCGGCAAACCAACGCACATAGGCCGCGCCAATCGCGATCTCGCCGCGCGCCTCAAACAGCGGCTTGCCCTGCTCGGCGGTCAACAGTTGCGCGAGGTCTTCCTGATTGTCCATCAAGGCGTCATGCAGCTTGTGCAGCAGCCCCACGCGCTCCATCAGATTGGTCTTGGACCAGCTCTTGAAGGCCGCACCTGCTGCGGCGATGGCGCGCTCTGTCTCTGCGCCGCCCACTTCGGGCACCGTGCCCAGAACGGCACCGGTGGCCGGGTTGGTGATCTCGGTTGTCGCGCCGCTGTCGGCCCCCACCCACTGACCGCCAATCAGGTTGGCTTCCAGCAGATATCCGTTGAAGTTGCTCATCTCTGCCCTTTCGAAAAGACAAATTGTGTTTGTTGGTGATAGCGCTCTGCGGGCCGCAAAACGGCCTGCGGAAAATCTTCGTGGTGATGGGCATCCGGCCAGACCTGAGGCTCCATGGCGAGCCCCGCATAGGCCCCCATCACGCGCCCGTCCAAACCGGGCTGTGCGATGTTGATATTTTCCCCATCATAAACCTGCAAGCCCGGCTCGGTGGTGAGACAGCGCATGGTGACCCCCGATGCCGCGGATTTCAACACGGCCACAGCGCGCAAAGCCTGCCGTTGTGCTGACAGACAGAAGTTGTGGTCCACCGGATGGGCCTGTGCCACAGGGGCTGCCTTGCGAAAATCAAATCGCGTCGCGCCAACATCAGCCTGTTCCCCTGTGGGGATCAACTCCGCATCCACAGGCAAATAGGCCTCCGCAGCAATTTGCAGACGGTGGTCTGAAATCGTCTCCGCATCATCAAGCGTGAAATAGCTGTGATGTGCCAGACTACAGAGTGTGGTCTGATCCGTCTCCGCCTCCATATGAATGTCTAACACGCCACCTTCCAACAACGTAAATGTCACCCGCGCCGTCAATGTACCGGGAAAGCCCATATGCCCATCCGGCAGCGTGATCTGCAACGTGGCGCTGTCTGCTGCCTCCTCCGCGATCTCCCACAGACACTTGCCCATGCTGTCCGCCCCACCGTGCAGCGTGTGCTTCCCTATGAAATTGCGATCCAGCTGATAGGACTGCCCATCAATCTCCAAATGCCCGTCCCGAATGCGATTGGCAAACCGCCCCGCCGTGGCCCCAAAATAAGGCGAATGGGTCAGATAGGGCGCAAATTCAGGAAAGCCCAACACCAAAGGCGCGTCATGCCCCGCCAGCCGCAGATCCTGCAACACCGCGCCATAGGTCAGCAGATGGGCAGTCAGCCCGCCACCCGTGAGTGTGATCCTATGCACCGCGCTGCCATCCGGCATATGGCCCCAAATCTCACTCACAGGGTCACCGCCTGCCCGCTGCGCGCGCTTTCTTCGGCTGCTTCGCCCACGCGCACCGACCAGAGCCCATCCTCAAGGCTCACTTCGGGGTCACCTTGCCCGCTCTGCACCAGATCGCGGAAGCGCGCGTGCTGAAAATAGGTGGAGCCATGGTGATCGCCCGCCTGCAGCACCGCTTCGTCCACCTCGATCTCTTCGCGCACCACCTCTTTGCTAGCCCGATGGCTGATCTCCACCTCGCTGCGGCGTTCTTTGCCATCATGGGTGAAGCGCGCCGGCCCCGGCACTTTGGCCTCCACCCGCGCCTTTTCGCCGGTCACGGCAATAGTCTCCTGCCAGTAAGAGCCTTCTGCAAACATGCACAGATCCAGCATCCCGCGCGCGCCATTGGCAAACTCAACGGTGACAAAAGCATTGTCCAGAATATCCGGCGTGCGCCCGTCATACGCCTCATCCAGATGGTTCACATCCACACCAGCGCTGGCATAAACCCGCACCGGATCGCTCTGCAGTGTCAGCCGCATCAGATCCCAGAAATGGCAGCATTTCTCCACCAAAGTGCCCCCTGTGCGCGCATTGAACCGGTTCCAGTCACCAACCTTTTCCAAAAACGGAAAGCGGTGCTCGCGGATCGCCATCATGCGCGGTGTGCCCAGGGTGCCATCGTTCAATTCCTTCAGCAGGCGCTGAACGGGGGGCATATAACGATACTCCATCGCCACCCAAACCGGTGCCTTCCGCCCCTCTGCCTTGGCCAGCACCTCGGAACAATGCGCCGATGTGGTGCACAGCGGCTTCTCCACCAAAATCGGATAAGGCGTATCAAGCACATCCAGCAGGATTTCGTGGTGCGTGTCATTGGGCGCGGCAATCAACAGCGCATCCACCAGCCCCGACCCAAGCATCTCCTTGTAATCCGCAAACGCCTGCGCCTGCCCCTCCGATGTCTCCACCGAGCGCTGGCGCATTCCCGCATCCGGATCACTCACCGCCGTCACCTCGCATCCCTCCAAGAGCGTCAGGTTGCGGATATGCTCCTGCCCCATCATGCCAGAGCCAATCAGACCATAACGTATCGCCATTCTATATCTCCAAAAGCGGCAGACCCATCGCGCCAGCCGCACCGCGCAACGCCGCGCGGTGATCCCCGTAGGCCAGCGCCATATGGTGCTCCAATCCGCTGGCAATAATATCGCTCAGCACATCACCCGCCCCGCGCCCAAAGCGCAAGACCCCGGAGGTGCCGGTAAAGGTCATCGGCCGTTTCAGCATCATAGCGTGGCTCAACACCATATGGGGCCGCCCATGCGCCTGACTGATCCGCATCAGGGTGACCTCCCCCGCCTTCAAGGGAAACTGATAAAGCAGCGGCTGCTTGCGGTTGGTGTGAATGGTCGCCTCAGCCTGCGCCTCCGGTTCGATCATCGAGATCGGGGCCTGCCCGCAATGCCAGATCACGCCGGTGTCATCATCCGCGTCCATATCCACCAGATCGGTCAGAAACACCGGCGCATCCGCCGCCGCCGCCAGAACCATCTGCGTGAGCGCGCCGTATACATCCGCCTCACAGGCGCAGGGCACCCGCGCCTCGCCCATCATCGACACCGGGCCACAGACCGCGCCGCCATACTCAGTGAAGGTCTCCGGCCAACACCGAATGGCAAAGGCCCCGTAGCCGCCTTTTTCCTTGAGCGTATCCAGCCCCACTTTCAGGCGCAGTGAACGGTCCAGCTCTTCCGGGTCCACCTCATCCAGCCCCGACAGCTCCGCACCCGCCTGTTTGCGCACCTCGGCGGCGGCCTCGGCAGGCACCGCGCGGGCCAGATCAAACAGATCCTCCAGCGCCAGTTCATACACCTCAACACCGGACAGCGCCTTCATATCCGCCTTGTCATAGGCACAGGTGTCAAACCCCGCCGGATGCTCGCCAATCCGCGCAATCCGCTGCCCGTTCACCGCTTTGGCAATCGCGCGCCCCACGTCCGTCGCCTCCGGCACCGCGCCCAGCGCCAGCTTGCCTGAGGGTCGCGCACCATCAAGCATTTCCGCCAGATCCGCCGCCACATAGCCCGCCGGACTGGCATAGAGCCAGCCAAAGGCGCGGCCATTCAGCCCCAAAGCATGGCTCGCCAGATTGAGACCACAGAAAGAGTTCAGCCGCAGCCGCCCGCCCACACGAGGCTCCGGGATCGCCCAGATCGACAGCGGCTGTTCAAAGGCCGCGCCAATCGCCACGGTCATCGACGCATCCGTAAAGGTCACCTGCAGGATCATCACCTGATCCACCTCTGCAGCCTTCAGTGCCGCAATGCCCGCTTTGGTTGCCGCCTCATCAAACAGCAGCCCCCGAGGGCCCACGATCTCATGACCGGTTGCCTCCAACGCCGCCAGCATCGCGGTGAGGTTTTCCTCTGCAAAGGGCACGTCAAAGGTGGGACGCCCCAAGGGAAGAATGCCGAGTTTCATGCGCTTAAGCCCTCAGATATCTGCGTAACTGTTGCGGAAGCTGGCACCCTCTGCCGCCAGCCGCGCGCCGCCTGCGCCATAACAGCTGTGCTGCGCCCAATTGGCCGCCTGCGCATCCGCCAAAGCAGAGATGTCTTTCATGTAATCCACCGCATCGCCCTCAAGCCCGGCGCGCACCGCGTCCCAATCCGGATAGGCGTTAAACGCATCAAGCCAGATCGCGCGGCCCGCCAGAAAGCCGCTCGCCCCTGCCTTAAACGCATGAGCAAGCACATTGCGGAACTCCGCCTTGCCCGCCCCTGCCGACAGCATCACCCAGGGCCGCCCGGCAAGCCGACCCATCTCGTCAAACACCGCCTGCACCTCGGCCGATCCATCCGCATCCGCCGCATTCACCGGGCTTTCCAGCTTGAACACATCCACGCCATAATCCGCCTTGGCAAATTCCTCGACCGATTTCAGAACGTCATCGGCCTTCTTGCCCTTCATCTCCACATAGTCCTTGGTCTGATGGGCGTCTGCGGCCAGCGGATAAACCAGCAGCTCAAACAGAAACGGAATGTCATATTTCGCACAGGCTTCGCCCACCTGCTTCACATAATCTTTCTGTGCCTGATTGACCGCGTCTGAGGCATCTGGCCGATACCAGGCCAGCACCTTCACCGCGTCGCCACCAATGCGCTTGATCTTGCCCACCGACCAGTTGTCGATGCTGTCAGAGAGCCGCCCACCGGGGGTCTCTTTGAACAGGCTGTCCTCCAGCGTGACCACCAGCCCCTTGTGGGGCAACAGCGCATCAAAGCTGTAGGGAATGGCATAATGCGGGTCGAGCAGCATCGCGGTGGAATGCGCCTGAAGCGTCTCCACCAGCATGCCTTTGAACTTTGCGACCTCCTCCCACGGAGCCTGCTCTACCCCCAGATGTTGCGCAATCGGGCCCTTGATCGGCGGGCGCTGATCCACGGCGGTCATCTTGTAAATGCCGTTCTCATCGGCCATGCGGCGCATCCCGCTCAGCTTGCCGGGTGTCAGGGAAATCATACCGTCTTCTCCTTCAGGAAATCATGGAGCAAAGCGCGGCTTGGTGCGCCCGTCCGCCCGCCTTTTGTCAAACATTTCAGGGCCGCCGCGCCGTTTGCATGCTGGATGGCCTCGACCTCATCCATGCCCTCTGCGAGCATCAGCGCAAACACCCCGTGCCACACATCCCCCGCGCCCAGCGTGTCTATTGGCGTGATCGGGAAAGCCGCCACATGGCGCACCACATCCGCCTCAGTAAACCAAACGCCATCCGCGCCGTCGGTCACACAAGCCCAACAGCCGTGGTCCTCCGCGATCTGCAAAAGCGCGTCTTCGATAGCGGCTTCTGGATAAAGCGCACGCAGCCCCTGCATGGAAAGCGCCACATGGCTCGCCGCCCCCATCAGCGCCGGATCAATCGGCGCTTCGCCGTCCAGAATACCGGGAATGCCGCGCGCACGAGCCAGCTGCAACGCCGCCAACGCCGCATCCACCCGCCGCGTGTCCGTCAGCACCGCACCCAGATCGGTCAGGCCGTCAAACCAGTCGGTTTTCAGCACCAGCCCCGCCCCGCGAAAATTCACAATCTGGCGTTCGCCCTGCGCATCAATCAGCACCGAGGAATAGGAACTCTGCGCCCCCGCCGTGCGCGTCACATGGGAGACATCCACGCCTTCGCGCGCCAGATCGGCCACGATCATATCGCCGATGCTGTCTTCCCCCAGCCGCGCGCCCAACACAGCCGCGCCGCCCATCCGCGCAATCGCCACAGCCGCATTGGCGGCACAGCCGCCGCCCACGATATCCGCCTCTTCGGTGCCGTATTTCTCCGCCCGATGGGGCAAGGCTGGCAGGTGAAAGACAAAATCCACCACCGCCGCGCCGACGCACAGGATCCTGCTCATTTCGGCACCTCCAGCCCGCTTGGCACGCTCTCCGGCACACCAAGCCGCCCCTTGAGGCTCTCCGTCCCCGTCAGCGCATGCAGAAACGCCACGATCTGCGCCACCTCTGCATCATCCAGCTCAATCCGTTCAATGTCGGTGCGCGAGGCCAAGCGCGCCCGCTCCCGCGTGTCCGAAAAGGCCAGAAAATCCACTTTCGCCAGCCACGGCACCTTGGGCAGCACCGCATTGTCCTTTTCCCAGGCCGCAAAGGCGCCACGCGGGTCCATGTGATGGCGCACCATACCCTCAAGACTGTCGTAGGCCCCGTTGTGCCCATAAGGCGCCGTCAACGCCACATTGCGCAGCGCGGGCGTGCGGAAGCGATAGGCATCCGCCAACCGATCCGACGCCCCCATGCGCCCAACATCGCGCACAATCGGATCCCATTGGCGCGTTTTTCCGGGCCCAAAATGCGGCAGCATCAGCGCGTGAAACTTCTGATCGGTCATCAGCGGCCCCGCATGACAACTGCTGCACATCGCCTTGCCATAAAACAGATCCATACCGGCCTTTTGTGCGGCATTCAGCGCCGTTTCGTAGCCGTTCAGATAGGCATCAAACGGGCTGTCATAGCTCTTGAACTCCGTGCCCTCAAAGGCCGCCAAAGCGTTGACAATATGGGTGATATTGATGTCGAGAGGCTGATCTACATCGTCATAGGCGGCAATGAACATCTCCGCATATTCTGGGATGATCCGCACCCGTTTGGCCACAATCGGCCAGACATTGTCGATCCGGTCATAGACCGCCCCTGCGATCTGGTTTTCCTTCGGATTGCCCGCCATCTCAAACTCGGCGGTCATCGGAAACAGCGCCTGCGCCGCAAGGATCGAATTGAGTCCATCCGGCAGCCATTCCTGCGCCGGGCTGTCAAATCCGGTCTCGTAAATATCGCTCACCGACAGGCGGCCATCGTGAAACAGGATGTCGATCTCTTTCGCCCCCAAATTCCACAGCGCCGGTGCATTGCGCGGGATGCGCTTCACAATCCGGCTGTCCCCTGTGCCCGGCGTGCGCTCCCGCCCAAGCCCGTCGCCACCCTCGCCAATCCCAAGGCTCAGCCCGTCGCCAGAGCCAAGCTCCGGATGGTGGCAGGTGGCGCAGGCAATGTTGCGGTTGCCAGACAGGATCGGATCGAAAAACAGCAGCTGCCCGATCTTGGCCTGACGCGGATCAAACTGGATGAAATCATCCTCTTGCAACGGCTGCGGAAGCGGGCTCCCATACGCGGGCGCACACGTGAGAGCGCCAAGAACTACGATGAGGGAGAGAGAATGAAACGCTTTGTTTTTGCTGCACTTTTGGCCAGCACGACACCCGTTTTGGCCGAGATCGAAACCGGCCGGGATTACATGGATGCCAAAGAGTACACCAAAGCGATGCAGGAGCTTCTGCCCGCCGCCAACAGCGGCAATGCCGAAGCCGAAGAATTGATTGGTGTGATGTACGCGCTTGGTCTGGGTGTAGAGCGTGATGACACCCGTGCCTTTGAGTGGTATCTGCGCGCCGCGCTCAAGGGCCACGCGGGCGCACAAAGCGGCATCGGCTGGTACTACGAGGTTGGCCGGGGCCTGCCCGCGCCCGATCTCGTGCGCGCCTACATGTGGTACACGCTTTCCGCAATCGGAGGCGATCCGGATGCGGCCATTTCCCTTGAGGAAGTGGTGAAAAAGATGACGCAAGCGCAAATTCAACAAGCCCATATTCTGGTGGATGACTACCGGACCTGGCTCTACCCATTCCGGTGATGTTCACGGAAAGGGCCTTGCGGCCCCTTCCTTTTTCATCACGTTGATCGCTGAATCAGTTCAGATCCTTGGCCATTCCGGCTTCAAGCTCTGCTTCCGCCTCGGCCACCGCCGCTGTCAGCGCATCAAAAATCTCTGCACCGCCCTTCACATTGCCTTTGAACCAGTCATAAACTGGTGCTGCAGCCTCTTTGAAAGCCGCCTTTTCCGCAGGTGTCGGCACATAGAGATCGCCGCCTCCGGCCACAAAATCTTCATAGGCTTTGATCGACTTGCGCTTGGGCGAGGCAAAAGTGGCTTGTTGCAAGGCCGCAAACCCATCCACAATCACCCGACGCATATCTTCTGGCATGGATTGGAACTTGGCATTGTTCATCCACCACAGCGCCCCCATGTAGGCGTGCCCATCCAGCGTCACATATTGCAGCCCCGCATCCGGGAATTTCATCCCCATGATGTCGGTGATGCCATTTTTGGAGCCTTCCACCACACCGGTCTGGAAAGATGTAAACAGCTCCGGCCATGGGATCGGCGTTGGGGAAGCGCCAAGTGCCCGCACAAGCTCCTGCGGCAGATCCGCTACCACAGTGCGGATCTTCAGACCTTCCATGTCAGAGGGGGAGGCCACACGACGTTTTGTATTGGCAAAGTTGCGCCAGCCACCAGTATTGCCGATGGTCATCAAACGGATGGCATCTCCTGAATCCGCGAGCGCCATCTCCCGCATTTTGCGAGTAAAATCCCCCGCCAGAACAGCTTCGGCAATACGATCATTGGCCATCAGATACGGCAAGTCCAGCACCTGCACGTAAGGGAAAATGCCCGAGGCGCCACCGGAAGTGGAGATATATACATCAATCGTGCCATCCGCCACACCCTGCAGACATTCCGCCCCCTTCGCGCACAGCTGCGTGCCAATGAACAGTTCTACCTCAATCGCCCCGTTGGAGGCGCTTTCCACAAAGTTCTTGAAGACCACAAGGCCGTCATAGTCTTCGTCATTTTCATTGGAGTTTGCGGTCGCTCGGATCGTGTAATCCGCCGCCTGCGCAGCGATTGCGCTGCTCGCGACCAGCGCGGCTGTCGCCACTGCCTTAAAGGTTTTGCTGAACATGTCTATCCTCCCTGATGTCGTTCAAGCGATTGATGTCACTGCACAAATCCTGTTAGTCTTGGTATTGTCATGGAAATGGCAGGCACATAGGTGATGAGAAAGATCACAAAGACCTCCACTGCGAGAAACGGTAGGATCGCCTTGGCAATCGTCTCTACCCGCTCCCCGGAAACCGAACTGGCCACAAACAGCACAAGCCCCATTGGCGGCGTCGCCAACCCCACAGTCAGGTTGACGCTCATAATGATGGCGAAATGCACCGGATGCACACCCAGATCGACAAAGATTGGCCCCAGAATCGGGCCGAGAATGATGATCGCTGGCCCCGCATCCAGGAACATGCCCACCGCAAACAGCAGCACGTTTATAAGAAAGAGCAGCACAAGTGGATTTTCTGACAGGCCAAGGATGAAGCCCGCCATGGTTTCCGGCGCATGGCTCAGAGACACCACTGTTTTGAACGCGACCGCCGCGCCCACCAGCAAAAGCACCGTGGCACTCGCCAGACCTGCACGCATCAGAACCGCAGGCAAGTCACGCAACTTCAGAAGGCGTAGAATAAACAGCCCCACAATCAGGGCATAGCCTACCGCCACCGCCGAAGCTTCGGTCGGTGTAAACACCCCCACCAGAATGCCACCCAGAATGATGATCGGCGTCTGCAGCGGCACCACAGCCTTTTTGCAAATGATACGGAAATCCGGGCTCACCGTTTTGCGAATGCGCAGCAGGATCACATGGGCAATCGGCAAAAACACCAGAAAGACCAGCCAACCGTTGAGCGCCACATCCACGCCGTTTGCCGCCAAAATAGCGGCAATCGCTGCATACATTCCAAACAGCAGGCCAGCAAAGTTGATCCGCAGCAACACAAAGCTGAACCCGGCTTCGGTCTTGCTGATACTCTGGCCTTCGGTCACAATCCGCTCCGCTTTGGGCAAATCGTATTTGTCCGCCATCAGGCGAACCATCACCATCAGGCCCACGCCCACCAACACGCCCGGCACGATCCCCGCCAAAAACAGCGCGGCCACGCTTTCCCCCATCACATAGGCATAGATGATCATGATGCCCGAAGGCGGAATGATGGGTCCGATCACCGAGCTCGCCGCCGTGATCGCCGCCGCAAATTTGCGCGAGTAGCCGTTCTTTTCCATCGCCGGAATAAGCGTGGACCCCAGCGCCGAGGTGTCCGCCACAGCCGATCCGGACAGCCCTGCAAACAGGATCGACGAGAGGATATTCACATGTGCCAGCCCGCCACGCAGATGCCCCATCAGCGCTTGGGAAAACTCCACCAGCCGCGTGGTGATCCCACCCCGGTTCATCAGCTCACCCGCGAGAACAAAGAACGGCAGCGCCATCAACGGAAAGCTATCCATCCCATTGTAAACATTACGATAAAGCAGCGCGATGTCTCGCTCCTGCCCGTTGAGCCACAGCAGCAGACCGGGTGACAGCAGCAGTGCAAAAAACACCGGCAGGCCAATCATCAGGAAGATCAGGAAAAGCGGAAGGAAAAACGCCAGCATCAGTCCCCCGCCCCCATGGCTACGGCAAATTCATCGGTATCAGGAAGCTCTGTCGCCGGGCTGATCAGCGTCATAAACGTGCGCAGGATCAGCTCCACGGTCACGACAAACAGCATGGCCACACAAAACAGCAGCGCCCCATACATATAGCGCAGCTTGATCTTGAATCCCTCGCCCCCGAACCATTCCAGCGGCACCCGCAGGCTGGAGCTGTCAAATCTCCCACCAAAGCCAAATGTGTGGGCATAGCCATGTTGAAGCGCGATCAGCAGCACCATAAGTGCGCAACACAACAACACCAGATGCAAAACCAACCCCGGCACCCGGCTCAACATATTGGGCAGCGTGTCAATCGCCACAAACCCGCCCCAGCGCATCGCGGAGGGCGCCATAAAAGCCACCAGCCAGAGCATAAGGAACCGTGCCGCTTCATCCGGCCAGGCCAGCGCATTGTTGAGCACATAGCGACAAAACACCTGCGTCAGGATCACAATCACCATCAACGCAAGCGCCACCGCCCCCAGCCGCCTCCCCAAACGCAGGACATGCGTGTTCATCCAGGCCAAAGGCCGTAAGACCACCATCATATGCGATACATCCTCCCCGAATATCGCAGTGAAGTCGCCAAAAATATCAAAAGCGATTTCGTTTTTTTCGATTACCTCACAAACCGAATGCTTTCGTCAAGGGTTTTGACTCACCCCGCCGCGAGAAAGCCCACACCACTGTCCGCAGCCAAGGCCTTCATTGCGGGATCAAACTGTGCGTCTGTTACCAAGAATGTCACCTCATGTAGCGCCCCGAAAGAGACCGGAGCAAAACTACCAAACTTGGAACTATCAAGCGCCAGTATCACCGTGCGCGCACTCGCCATAATGGCCGCACTCACCGCGCTTTCCTCCAGATCATAGTCCACAAGATCACCGTCCCGCCCCATAGCGGCCGCCCCCACAACGGCAATATCGGCGCGAAACCGGCGAATAAAATCCACAGCAACAGAGCCTAAAATAGCCCCATCCGCCCCACGCACACTGCCTGCCGGCACCACCACCTGAACGCCGGGGAAACTCCTTAAAACATTGGCCACATTGACGGAATCCACCAAAACACTCAGCCCCACATGATGGACCAAATGACGCGCAACTGCCATCGTGGTTGTGCCGCCATTCAGGATCACAGTGGCATGGTTGGGGATCTGCGCAGCAATGGTGGCCCCAATCGCCTCTTTCTCATCGCGCATGATCTCCTTGCGCACATCAAAGCCCGCATATTCCGTACCCGCCGCCAGCGTCGCGCCCCCATGAAAGCGTATGATCTGATTGTCTTCGGCCAGCGCCGTGAGGTCTTTGCGGATGGTTTGCGGCGTAGTGTCCAGCCGCTCTGCCAGATCCTCGACCATCGCCCTGCCTGCCTGCTTCAACAGTTTGAGAATTTCATCCTGGCGGGCGCGCGTCTTTGCACGTGTCTTCATATCCCCCTCCCGTATTTCTTTCGATTAATACTTAGAAACGAAAGAAACGCCAAGACCCTCATCAGATCCAAGAAACGAAACGCGTGTTTTATCCACAAAATGAAAGCAATTGGAGCGCAACTTGCCAATCTAATATGGTAAGTCGTTCGCCTGACCTGTGGCCCACGCCCATGCAGCTCAGCGGCGCGCCACAAGATTGCGCCGCCAAAGCCGCCGACCAAGCGGAGATGACATCATTGCAACCACATCCGCCAAATCCCCACGTGCATTCCCCCGCGATACGGATGGCAGCAGCGCTGGAAGTTCGGCGGCGCTAGATTTCGCACAGGCTTCAGCACTTTGCGCATGGATGTCCACCGCCTCCGTCGTAACATCCCTGCGCAGTTCCGCCGCCACACGCCGCACCGCACAGCCCTCTCCGACCAGAGCCACCTGCGGCGGGTGAAGCTGCTTCACGAGCGCGACCACGTCGTCGAGCACCTCTCCCCTTGCCGTCACAGGTACAACCAGACAACATGGCAGTAACCAGGCCTGCATCAACCCATCGCACAGCTTTGCCCGCCAAACAGCGGCACTCCCATCAAGCGCCATTGGCAACAGACGACAGCGTGCAAGCGTGTCCACCTCGGCGACAGCTTCCTCAAAGGCTTTAGAACAGGGCGCAATCAGCACCAGTGCGTCCTCTGGCCCCATATGCCGCGCATAGCGACGCGCCAGAGCAAGACCCAGAGCGCTCTCAGCACCATAGATCATTACGGCGCGGCTCACTTACGCAACGCTCCCGAAAGGCGCACACCTAGTGCAGATGGCGCACCGCTAAACAGTTGATCATCACACGAAGGAGCTAAATTTATAGGCATCAATGGCCAGATCCCGGCACAGCATCTGTGCGATCTCATCCACATCACCACGCCCAAGAACACCCCGTTGACGCTGCTGCGCCAAATGCAGGCTGACACCCCGCCGCCAAAGATCGTGGCGTGCAGGAATGGACATGAAAGCGCGCGTGTCATCGTTGAAACCGGCGAGGTTCCAATAGCCAGTGCTTTCCACCACATGGTCCAGATACCGGGCAATACCATTAACACCATGACGGAACCGCCACGGCGATCCCAGCCGCAGCGCCGGCCAATGCCCGGCCATCGGAGCCAGCTCACGCTCACAAGCTGACGCATCCGGTGTGAACACAACAATGTTGATGTCGCGTGAATGCCCAACACGGTTTAACAACGCATCCAGACCGTCAATAAAGTTTACAGACTGCGGAACATCCGCGCCGGTGTTGGGCCCAAACCGCTCAAACATTTCTTTATTGGTATTCACACGCGTGCCCGCATGGATCTGCATCACCAGACCATCCTCAGCCGACATTTGCGCCATTTCCGTGAGCATATGCCCATAGAGGCTCTGCGCCTCCTTTGGAGCAATCTTGCCGCCCATTGCTTTGGCAAAAAGCGTCGCCGCGCGTCGCTCCGTCATGTAACAGGTGCCAAGCTCCGGCAGGCTGTGCACCGTTGCGGTCGCCCCATATGCCATGAAATAGGCCCGGCGGTCCCGCAGGGCTTCTAGATACCCCTCAAACGAAGAGGTGTCCTGATCGGTGATCTCCGCCAGTTTGACCACATTCGCTTTAAAATCCCCCCGGCGTGGGTCCAGCACCGCATCGGGACAAAAAGTAGGCACGACCTTGCCACGCAATTTATGCTTCCGCGCGGCCTTGTGATGGGCCAAGTCATCCAGCGCACTGTCCGTCGTCGCCAAAACCTCAATGTTGAAGCTCGCAAGCAATGCATGCGGGTACATCTGAGTGGATTTGATCTCCGCATCGATCTTATCATAGACCGCATCGGCGTTATCCGCATTCAAAGGGGCCGTGATCCCAAAAATCCGCGCCAATGTGGTCGCCATCCAAAGGTCCGTAGGCGTGCCCCGGAACTTATGAAAATGGCGTGCAAAGGTTCTGAATATCGCCCGCCCCTCTCTCTGATGCGCGGCCACACCAACACCCAAATCCTCCAGAGAGACACCTTGACTGTAAAGCATGCGCAACACGCCCTGATCGGGATGGATCAAGACCTCCACCGGATCCGCAAAAGGGGTGTTTTCAGCAAACCAACGTGGATCACAATGACCATGCGGCGACACAATCGGCAGATCACGCACACTGTCATAAATGTCCTGTGCGGCATCTGACAGCGTCAAAATCGGCGTGCCGGTTCCGATCAAATTGCTGAAGGCGGGGGTCATCACTCAAACTCTCCATTCTGGCGACGGTCACCACACAGGCGCCCGCCACGAAACGCAGCCGATGCCAGAGGACACAGTCACGTTTCTTCCAAACTCATTGCTTTAAATGCACATAGATTGATTGATGATCTGCTAACGCGCAGGCAGCCGTGCCACGTCAGAACCTTTGACGCTCACGTCAGATAACCACTTTATTCAAAGAAGAAACACGCTCCGCGTGCGCCCAAGATTTCCATGTGAAAACCCGCCCCCGCCACCTCTTCCCAGCACGCTTTAAATAAGGCCTAAAACTCCGACAAACGCGAAAGCCCACATCGATGGGTTGCATGACCACCCCATGTACGTCGCATATTTTGCCAACGCACCGGTCGATAAAAAAGCGGCCTTGGGCGAAAAAAACTTTGCCTAACGCCCACATAAGAGGCGATGATTGATCGCAAATGCACAAACAAAAGCACAATTGCACCTTGTTAAGAATTTCATCGTATCACTGACGCCCCATTCTTAGATCGTACCAAATTGAATTCAGTTCCAAACACCTTTACTCCCCCGCCGACGTCTTACACAGCACTTCAGGGAGCCTGATCATGCCAATCTCAACGCATATTCTTCCAGAGCTTTCGCTGGTGCTGCGCCGTTATTCCGGCAAGATCACAATGGCAGAAATCAGACAGGCCGTTGCAAAGGCGCACGCACACCCGGACTACCGTCCCAGCATGAATGAAGTCGAAGACCACTTGGACATAACCGCGGTGGACATCGGCTTTGACGAAATGAAAACCTTCGCATTGGATGTGCAGGCCTATAACAACGCCCGTGGTGGTGCGACTGAACACATCATGATCTTGTCCAAGAACCCAGTTTTAGATGCGATCGAGATGTACCAAACCTTCATCGACCTCAGTGGAGAGTCTGGTCATGTTCATGTACTCGCAGGTTACCCTGAAGTCTTCGCACTTCTGGACTTGCCCGCAGATCTGCTGCCTCTTCTCCCTGAGGGCTGCCTGACAGAAGCCCACCTCATCGACCAGCGCACTCAAGACGACACCTAACACGCGTCGGCACGGGCGCTAGATAATTGACCTTTTGGACACCATTTAGATCATCCGACTGAAATCTTTGTTGTTTTATTGAACCAACCAGTCCAATTTGATTTTGAAAAATTCATGTTTTGGAATTTGAATGCCGATTCACACGTCCATACTGAAACCGACCGGCGTGGCCTATCGACGGTTCACCGGTGCGATCACAATGGCGGATCTTTCCGGTTCGTCAGAATGCATGCACTCTGATCCACTATACAAGCCCGGCATGCCGCAGGTTGTGAATCTTCAGGATGTGACAGACGCCGACATCGGCTTCCGGGAGATGCGCACATTTGCCGCGCTGACCCACGAGCGTTATCGCATTCGCGGCGAACAGGTACATATCTGTATCGTCTGCAAAGATACACTCACCGGGCATCTGGCCAAAATGTTTCAGGCGCTCACCATGCTGGAAGACGATCTCGTCACCATCGACATCGTCACCGGCTTTCCAGAAGCGCTCGCTCATTTGGATTTGCCCGCCGAAAGCCTCGCCAGCTTTCCACCAGAGTGTCGCGATGAGGCCTATCTGATTTAGATCTTGGCCTCATCTCAATCGGTGACCCTCTGGATCAGTAACTATAAGCCCCGTAGATCTTGGTCAGATCGCCGTCCCAATCGCCATGATACCGTGCCAACAGCTCATCCGCAGGCACTTGTCCACTCTCCACACTTTCTTTCAGCGCGTTGAGGAAATGGGTCTCATCCGGCACCAGCCCACCGGCCCCGGCCATGCCGCGCGCCTTCAGACCGGCTTCAGAAATCGCCAGCACTTCGCGCGCCAACTCATGCATGTTGATCTTGCCGACCTGCGCCTGAAGCGCCTGTTCACTGGCGGCCACACGCAACGCCTCACGGGTCTCCGCATCCCAGCCCTTGACCAGATCCCAGGCCGCATCGAGCGAAGACTGATCATACATCAGGCCAACCCAGAAGGCCGGCAGCGCACAGAGACGCCGCCACGGGCCACCATCGGCCCCACGCATCTCCATGAATTTCTTGATCCGCGCCTCCGGGAAGGCCGTGGTCAGATGATCCGCCCAATCGCTCAGGGTGGGCATTTCACCGGGTAGGGCAGGCAGTTCGCCCTTGAGGAAATCACGGAAGCTCATGCCCAGCGCATCGATATATTTCCCGTCGCGGTAGACAAAGTACATCGGCACATCCAACGCATATTGCACCCAGCGCTCAAAGCCAAAGCCCTCGTCAAACACGAAGGGCAACATGCCGGTGCGGTCTTCATCCAGATTGCGCCACACCAGCCCACGGGTCGATTTCACGCCATTGGGCTTGCCATCCAGAAACGGTGAATTGGCAAACAGCGCATTGGCCACCGGCTGCAACGCCAGCGCCACGCGCAGCTTCTGCACCATGTCGGCTTCGCTTGAAAAGTCGAGGTTCACCTGCACCGTACATGTCCGGTACATCATGACCTTACCCATGGTGCCCACGCGGTCCATGTAATCGGTCATCAGCTTGTAACGCCCTTTGGGCATCACCGGCATCTCGTCATGGCTCCAGATCGGGGCCGATCCCAACCCAATGAAGCCCACGCCGATCTTGTCGGCGATGTCTTTCACATCCTTGAGGTGCTGATTCACCTCGTCACAAGTCTGGTGAATGTTCTCCAGCGGCGCGCCAGACAGTTCCAGCTGCCCCCCGGGCTCAAGGCTCACATTGGCCCCGTCTTTTTCCAGACCGATCAGCTTGCCACCCTCTTCCAGAGGGGTCCAGCCATGGCCATCGCGCAGCCCTTCCAGCACCGCCAGAATAGAGCGCTCGCCCTCATATGGCAGGGGCTTCAGGCTGTCTTTGCAATAGCCGAACTTCTCGTGCTCCGTGCCAATGCGCCAGTCTTCTTTGGGCTTGCAACCAGAGCTGAGATATTCGGCCAACTGATCGTGATGTTCGATCGGGCCACCACCGGACTGAGGAATGGACATAGCGTTTGCTCTGCTCCTGAAGACAATTTTGAAAATCAGTGGTGATCTGATTTCACAGCGGTGTCAATGCAGCCTGCGCCCCTGACTGTCGCGATCCCCTTTTGTCCAGATCACAACCGGTTGATCCGACACAGCCTTAAGTTGTTGCAACATATGTTCCGTGCGCATGCCATCTAGGCTGGCAAAGGCATCAAACAGTGCCTCCGCCCCTGCGGCATTGACGGGAATGTGAAGCGGTGCCTGCCCCGGCTGGTAAAGCGCCCAGACGGCGGGGCGGCTGCGCCCATCCAAAACCACGCGACTGAGACTACGCACCGCCACGCTGCCGCCATTGAGCGGACCAAAATAGGCCACCTGCCCCTCATCCACCTGCACCACGCCGGGGCCGCCACTTCCGGTGCGAAACCGCCCGCGTTGCACACCGCTGACAATCAGCACAGCCCCCAGCGCCACCAAGGCCACGCCCAGCCACTTCACAAGGCCAAAGCCGCTCGCCCCCCAAAGACCAAGCAGCAAAACAGCCGCCCCAATCAACGCTTCACGCCACTGCACCGCCGCCGCGCGGGCTTCTGGTCGGATAAAACTCATGCCGTCTCCTCTTCTGGATGAAACAGCATCAGGGAAAAAGTCCCGTTGCGTTCAAATCCAATCGCTTCATAAGCCCGCGCCGCGGCCTCATTGGCGGCAAACAGAATGGCCTGCGCCACGCCGTTGGCGCGCGCCTCAATCAAATGCAGCGCAACAGCCCGCCGCGCCAGACCCTGCCCGCGCAGCTCAGGTGGCGTATAGACACCACCAATCTGCACAGTATCCGGCAATGTGGCGTTGAACCCGGTCATGCTCACGGCCACACCGTCTTTAAGCAGCATGCGATGGCTGTCTCTTTCCAGACATCCGTCAATGTCACGTGTTGCAGCCTCTTTGCATGCCTCTGCCGGGGTGCCGAGCACCTCGCCATGATAGACACTGCGCCACGCGATGGCCAAATCCCGATATTGCGCATCCAGCGGGGCCAGCGTGAAACCGCTGCAATCGGGCACCCGCATCTGACCCAGATCCAAACGATAGCCCGGCTCCCGCTCATTGAGAGACATCTTCCGCTGATCCAAGCCGGCCAGCGGCATAAATGCCGCCACCTGAGCGCCTTCCCCAAGGCAGCCAATCAACGCACGCTCCTTGCATAGCTCTGCAGCCGCGCGCCAGTCGGCCTCAGACGCCTCCGGCGCCTGCATCAGGATCATACCGCCATTGGACAGCGCAAAAAGCCCTTTGCGCCCATCCTCAAGCGCCCAGATACGCATGGCACGATCCTCTGCCCCCTGCAGGCCATACTCCCGCAGGTTACTGAGAAAAAACATCGAACTCTGCATGTGGTCCCGCAGGAAATCCTCCATCCAGGTCAAATCACTCTCTGTCACCTCGCGCCACACCATGTGCCTCACCCTTTGCTATGTCGCGGCTTTGCTGGCCACCGCTGCCGAGGGCATCCACCCCGACAGGAAAAATGCAATGTCATCGCAAACCAACGCAGTCTGTTTGGCATAGGCCCGCCCACTGTAACGGCGGTACATCTCCCAGCCCAAGGCAAAGCGAAACACCTGTGCAAAATCTGCGCCAGCCGAAAACCGCGCCGGATGCAATGCCGCCAGATCCTGTGGCCTGCGCCACACATTCTGTCCCAGAGAAAACCGCGCCAGCATGTGCAACAGGGGGGCCGGGTGCGCGCCCTGAATATCAATGCCCCAGAGCTGGGCCCCATCCCAGATCAGGTTTTTCTGCGTAAAATCCGCATGCGCTGGCCCATGTCCTACGGGTTGCGGCCCCATGTCCTCGACCATTTTGCACAAATCCTGATGCAGGGCCTGCAAGGCCTGCCGTACGTCGGGAGTTGCCTTGGTCACAGGCGGCTTGAGTTTTGCCAAGCGCTGCGCCGCTTGCAGTTCCTGCTGCCCCGGCCGCAGGGCCGCCACGGCCCCAAGCCACTCCGATGCCTGCCCCAAAAGTGTGGCGCGCTCACGATCATCAGACGTCTCTTGCAAAACATCCGCCACGGAACGGCCCGGCACCGCGCCAGTGATCAGGATCGCAGGTGCCTCCAGCGCGGCGCGCAACGGCATCACACGATGTGGCCCCTCTGCGAGATGCGCTTGAAGAAAGCGCAGCTCTGCGGCGGCCCGCTTCGCATCCCGCACCGACTGCGCACCCCGCATTTGTTTGAAAAAGACCGGCGCGCCCTCAAAAACACCACGCGCCACCAAGGCACGTGCATCCTGTTTGATCACCGCCTCCACAGAGGACCGCCCCGGCCCCAAGGCATCGTCAAGCTGCGCCTGCACCCGCGCACCGGCTTCCGCCAGTTCCAAGGCCATGTGCAGGGATCGCGCGCTCATCGGGAGGCTTCTGCCCCCTTAGTCTGGCACAGTTTTGCAGACGTCACTGCCAATCTCCAAGCGCCTGCTGCCACAGCGTCATCGCCGCCACCGCCGCTGTATCCGCCCGCAAAATGCGCGGCCCAAGGCTCACCACATGGGCAAAGGGCAGCACCTTGAGCTTCGCCCGTTCCGCCTCACTAAAACCGCCTTCCGGCCCAATCAGAATGGCCCATGGCCCGCCTTCTGAGGCCGCGAGGCGCTTTGCACTGCCCACCTCAGCCTCATCACAAAACATCAACTGCCGCCCGTCAGGCCAATCGGCCAAGAGCCGTTCCAGCTTGGTCAGCTCGGCCACCTCGGGCACATAGGTGCCACCGCATTGCTCTGCCGCTTCCACCGCATGGGCCTGCAAACGATCCTGCCGGATGCGCTCGCTATTGGTGAAATCCGTGTTCACCGGCACAATCCGCGCAGCCCCCATTTCGGCGGCTTTTTCGACGATAAAATCCGTACGCGCCTTTTTGATTGGCGCAAAGCACAGCCACAGGTCCGGAGGCATCTGCAACGGCTTCGTCTGCGCCTCGCACATCAATTCCCCGTTGCGCTTATTGGCCACCGTCACCACACAGCGCCACTCCCCGTCGCGCCCATTAAACAGCAGCACCGGATCATCCACCGCCATCCGCATCACCCCAAAAAGATAATGCGCCTGCTCTTTGGTCAGAGGAATGGTTTGCCCTTCCCCCAAGCCCTGCTCTACATACAATCTGACTTTTGCCTGTTTCATGGGAACCTACATATGGCCGACACGCCCGCAAAGGAAGAACCAAAGGGTCAGGTTTCTGACGCTGTTACAGGCAATTGGGTCGATCACCGCGCCCCCGCGTGGTCCCGCCCCTATCTGCGCCTGTCCCGCGCGGATCGCCCCATTGGCACATGGCTCCTGCTGCTGCCGTGCTGGATGGGTCTGGCCCTGGCGATGCTGAGTGATGGGCAGGCCCGTCTTTCCGATCTCTGGATCGCAGTGGGCTGCGCCTTGGGGGCCTTCCTAATGCGCGGCGCAGGTTGTACGTGGAATGACTTCACCGACCGCAAGATCGACGCACAGGTGGCGCGCACCCGCTCCCGCCCCCTGCCCTCAGGCCAAGTCACCCCAAAGCGAGCCCTGCTGTGGATGGCGCTGCAAACCGCCGTCTCTGCCGCCATCCTGCTGAGCTTCAATTCTGCCGCAATCCTGCTGGGTCTGGCCTCCCTGATCCCCGTGGCGATCTACCCCTTTGCCAAACGCTTCACCTGGTGGCCCCAGGTCTTCCTCGGCCTCGCCTTCAACTGGGGCGCTCTCTTGGCATGGACCGCCCACACCGGCAGTCTTACCACCCCCGCCGTGATCCTCTATGGGGCAGGCATCGCCTGGACCTTGTTTTATGACACCATCTACGCCCATCAGGACACCGAAGATGACGCGCTGATCGGCGTAAAATCCACCGCGCGGCTGTTTGGCGACGCCTCTGCCCAATGGCTACAGGGCTTTCTGATGCTCACCATCATGCTCTTCGGTCTCGCCGTGCTGATGGTCACCATCACCCGCAGCCCCGCCTCCATGGCCGTCGCGCTCATGGGGCCGCTTGCCATGGGCTGGCATATGCAATGGCAACTCCGCCAGCTCGACACAAACGACACCGCCAGCCTGCTGCGCCTGTTCCGCGCCAACCGTGACACGGGCCTTATTCCTCTGCTGTTTTTCGCCGGCGCCTTTTTCCTGTGATTGCAAGGCGGGCTCTGAGGGCGTATCAACCTCGCACCACTGTCCGGGCCTCACTTCTGAATGCGACTTTCCTCACTCCTGATCCTCTTCTCCACCTTTGCAACAGCCGGGCTGTTGTCGCTGGTGGCCGCAAGCCTCTCTGCTGATCTGATCGAAGACACCTCCCGCTCCGCGGTAGAGCGAGGCCTCACCATGAAAGGCATGGACTGGGCCGAAGTGCATGCCGAAGGTCTGCAAATCTTCCTCGCAGGGGTCGCCCCTTCTGAAGCGGACCGTTTCCGCGCGATCTCTGCCGCCGGGAGCATCGTTGATGCGGCCCGCGTGATCGACAATATGCAGGTCCCCGCCACTGCTGCGATTGCTCCACCACGCTTTTCCGTGGAAATTCTGCGCAATGACGCGGGCATCTCCCTGATTGGCCTGATCCCACAAAGCGCCGATCGCGCCCGCATGCTGCAAGATTTGGAAGCCATCGCAGGCACCGCCAATGTGGCAGACCTGCTGGAAACCGCCGATTACACCGCACCGCGGGGCTGGGGCCGCGCCACCGCCTACGCCCTCTCCGCTCTTGAGGAACTGCCCCGCTCCAAAATTTCGGTGCAGGCACAACGCGTGCAAATCACCGCCATGGCCGACAGCGCCGAAGACCGCGCCATTCTGGAAAACGACCTGCTGCGCAATGCCCCTCCCGGTCTGGAAGTCGATCTGGCAATTTCTGCCCCACGCCCAGTGATCACGCCCTTCACCCTGCGCTTTCTGATTGATGAGACCGGTGCGCGGTTTGATGCCTGCTCCGCAGACACAGACAAGGCCCGCGCCCGTATTCTCACCGCCGCCCGCGCGGCGGGTGCCGCACAGAATGCCAAGTGCATTATCGGCCTTGGCGTACCCTCCACACGCTGGTCCGATGCGGTTGCGATGTCCATCGAAAGCCTGAGCGAGATCGGCGGCGGCAGCATCACCTTCTCAGATGCCGACATCACACTCACGGCCCCCATGGGCACAGATCAGGCCCTGTTTGATCGCATCGTTGGCGAACTGGAAGGCCGTCTGCCAGAGGCCTTCGCCCTGCTGGCCATCCTGCCCCCCACACCGGAAACAGAAGACGGGGCCACCGTGGTTCAGGAGTTCACCGCCACACTCAGCCCCGAAGGCCTGCTACAACTGCGGGGCCGCCTGCCCAATGACATCGCGCGTGACACCACAGACAGCTACGCCCGTGCCCGCTTTGGCACAGACACGGTGCATATGGCCACCCGTCTGGATGAAACCCTGCCCGCCTCATGGCCCTTCCGTGTCATGGCCGGGCTCGATGCGCTCTCCTTCCTGCACAATGGTGTGCTGACCGTAACACCGGACTCCGTGGCAGTCACCGGCCGCACCGGCAACACAGAGGCCAATGCCCGCATCGCGCAGATCCTCGCCGACAAGCTCAGCCAGACCGATCACTTTGCAATCAACGTCACCTATGAAGAGGCGCTTGACCCACTTGCCGCGCTGCCCACCGCAGAAGAATGCATGGCCGCCATTCAGAGCCTGCAGGATGAGACCAAGATTGCCTTTGAACCCGGCAAAGGCACGCTGGACGCCAGCGCCGATGCCATCATTGCACAGCTGGCCGAACAGCTTGATCTCTGCCCGGATCTGCGTCTGGAAATTCAGGGACACACCGACAGCCAGGGCCGCGAGAGCATGAACCTCGCCCTGTCACAAACCCGCGCTCAGGCCGTCCTGACGGCACTGCAGGATCGCCGAGTGTTGACAAAAGGCTTCCAAGCCACGGGCTATGGCGAAAGCCAGCCGATTGCGGACAACGGCACCGAAGCAGGCCGCGAAGCCAACCGCCGCATCGAATTTATCCGCCTGCTGCCAGAGGGTGAAACGCCCCCGCCAGCAGAAGCAGAAAATGCGGGAACGACAGACACCCCGGCAGCTGAGGCAGCACCCGCCACACCATCCACAGACAACGCCGCGCAGGAAGACGGCGAGGAGGCCCAAGACCAATGACACGCATCGAGTTCATTCTGACCACAGCCGTGATCCTATTTGTGGCCTTCTGCATGGGCTGGTTTGCCAATTGGCTGGTGCATCGCTTCACCCGCGTGGCACAATCCGATGTGGATCAGCTGGAGCGTATGAGCCAAGAACTGCACGAAGCCGAAGAGACTCGCGATCAGGCGATCACCTACCTGCAACAACGCGAAGCCGAGCTGACCAACCAGTTGACCCAGACCGAAGCAGAGCTGCGCGCCGCCATGGACGGCCTGCGCGACGCGCGCCAAGAAACCGAAGAACTGCGCGCCCAAATTGAACGTTAACCCTTGAAAACCTGTGCAACTATTCATCAAACAACCAGTAAAAGGGATCGTCCATAATGGGTAGAATACGACGTGAATTAAAGGCTATGGAATTCAGACGCAGCCTTTCAAAGGTCTCTTTGGGCGGAGTTCCTCAGCCAAGCACGCCCATCGGACATGTTGTCATTGGATGCATCACATCCGGTTGCATTAACGCCAATGGCAAGGGATCCAAAGACTTCCTGCCGGTGTTTTGTCGCACACTGCGCAGACTTGGCTGGGCAACGCATTTTTGCACGTCCATAGCTCAGATCAAACGGACTCTCGCGCGCTACCAAAACAGTGTTTTGATCAATCTCTATGGCGAAGACCATCACAACATTGACACCCCTGCGATGCGGGAGGCAGAGCAACAGGCGGCGATCGTTTTCAACAGCGCCAAAACCGGTGCTTTGATTTCAGATAAACAAAAGGCTCTGGATCATCTCACACGGTTCGGTGTGCCCATGCCGCCACCACCAGCCCAAGATGAACAGGTGTTCAGTAATACGCGATTTGGGTGCAATTCCAGTGGCGTGGAATTGCTAAAGGCATCAACTGGTCTGGATGCGGAACGTTATAACCGCGCCTTTGTCGACACCACGCGGTATTACAACGCAACTGCCTTTTATACATCCGTACGACTCGCCTGCGTTGCAGACGAAATACTTGTAACGCTTGTACGCGCATACCCCACGAACATGGGCAGCCCGGTCGCACGTGGCGTCACAAACGTGCTCAATCCAAAACTTCTTGAACATCTCTACCAAGAGCTTGTCGAACAGAACCAAGAAGAACTTAAAGAAATTGCCAAGCGCGTATTCCATGCAACTGGTCCTTGCTTTTCAGGCCATGACATAGTGATCGCACATAACACCGGCGAAATCTTCGTGTGTGAAACCGGCTTCAAGTTTGACAACACCACCGAAAGGGCGCATCTGGCGCCGATCCTGAAAGACCTTCCTTTTCTCGAGAACTTTGCGGATCCTGATCACTACGCGCAAATCGCAGCAAAAACATTCTCGAACTGGTGCACCGACAAACTCTCGCTCACGCAACACACGCATTGATCGTTCAGCAACCCCCAAAGTCGCCAAATCAGCATGCATCCTATTCTTCAAAAATATGCGGACTTCAAAGTCGTATCCAATGATCTGTCACATGTGAACGGCTTTACCCTGACGGGCTTGGTGCACAATGAGATGTACTTCTTACCGCCTTTTTTGGCCCACTACAGAGCGTTAGGCGTGAAACGCTTTATCTTTGTGGATGACCGCTCAACGGACGGCACCACGGAGTATCTGGCAGCGCAATCTGACGTTATGGTGGTAAAGAGCTCGTACAAGTATGGGGATAAGATACCCCCTGAGGAAGCAGCGGCACTTTCCCTGCCACACCAAAGGGTAGAACTGCTCTGGCGCATGGCTTTGCTGGAACAATACAATACAGGCACATGGTCTCTGCATCTGGACGCAGATGAGTTTCTTGATCTGCCGGGAAACATGCAGCTTTCCGAGTTAGCCGGCCTTTTGAATCCGAACAAAGGCCGGGCAATTTGGTCAGCCATGTTGGATATGTACCCCGCAACCGTTTCTGATCTCCAAAAGATGGCCCTAGATGAGACGTTAGATCAAACCAAACCTTGGTTCTTTGATGGCCAGCCACATATGCGCCTCAGACAGGCGAAGCCTCCAAAACTGAGACATCCGGGGAGTCGGGCGCGGCTGTTGGATCAACATGGCCTGAATGCAAAAAGCAAAGGCAGCAGCGGCAAAATTCGCCGACTGCTCCAACTTCCCCCGAAGCGCTACAATAACATTCGCAAACCCATTCTGTTTCACTGGTCTATAGGAGATCGCTTTTACAACGCTCATGAGGTCAGCCTACCGACCTCCAAAGACGTGCTATTGCCGCTGCGCCACTACAAGTTTAACGGCTCTGTCGCTGAACGTATCATCCGCGCCCAGACAACCGGTGGTAACACCAACGGAGGACGGGAATACAATGATCTGGGTAAACTCCTAGAAGCGATGCGCACGGGAAATCCCAGCTTTCTTTATCGCAAATCAGTACGCTTCACCGGATATCAAGACTTTGAGCGCACCGGAAATACTTTTGGCATCTCAAGGCAGCGGTCTGCAGAATAACACATCTCAGTCTCGCACGCAGGGTGCTCGGCACCAACGCGTTACCGTTGGAATACAGACGCGATACCAACGCTGTTTCAGGCCGCTTTAAAAGATGAACACGCCGTCATCACCAGCGGCTCAGTGCGTCCTCATCCTCATCTTTGGCGGCCACCCATTCCGCGCCATCTGCGCCATATTCCTTCTTCCAAAAGGGCGCACGGGATTTCAGGTAATCCATCAGGAACTCAGCCGCTTCAAAGGCGTTGACCCTATGGCGCGCGGCGGTTGCGACCATCATGATCATGTCACCCGGGCGCAGCTCTCCATGGCGGTGAATGACCAGAACATCGCCCAGATCCCAACGGCTTACGGCGTCTTTGGCGATGGTTTCCAAGGCTTTCTGCGTCATGCCCGGATAGTGCTCGATCACCATCCGCTCCATGCCGCCCTTGTCACTGTCCCGCACCACACCGGTGAAGGTGACAATCGCGCCCATATTGCTGTGACCGCTGGCAAAGGCTTGCGCCTCGCGACCAAAATCAAAGGCCTCTTCCTGCACAAGAACACGCATGGCGCTCTCCTTAACCGCCTGTCATTGGTGGGAAAAATGCCACTTCCCGCACACCGTCCAGCGCGGCGTCAAAATCCGTCAGCTCCTGATCCACCGCCACACGCAGCGCACTCAAATCGCTGAAAGCCACCACATAGCGCTCCTCCCGCAGCTTCAACTCCTCCACCAGGTCCTTCACGGTCTTGGCTTCGGTCGTCAGTGTTTCCTTAGGAATGCCAATGCGTTCGCGCACCCAGGCAAAGTAGAGAACATCCATCGCGATCAATCCTTCAGATGCGGCTTGGCCTTGTTGAAATAGTCGACGCCCGTGATAGCCGTCAGCGCCGCCGCCAACCAGAGCAACCAAAGTCCTATCCAGCCGGACCAGACCATCCCGCTATGTTTCCAACGCAGGCCCTGAAGGTCCTCAACCTGCCCCAGCATCACCTGATCAACCAGCGCCTGATCCATCCCCCAGGCCGACATACCAAGATAGTGCTCGAACACGCCCTGTCCAAATAGGAAAGCAATCGCAACCATTTGCGTCGCCGTTTTCCATTTTGCGAGCTTGGTCACTTTCAGTGTACCCGCCACTTCGCCAAGAAATTCGCGCAGGCCAGAGACAAAGACTTCCCGAAACAGGATCACCGTCGCCGGCAGCACCAGCCAAGGCGACATAGAGGAATAGCCCACGATCACCATCAGCGCGATCACCACCATAGCTTTGTCCGCGATCGGATCGATCATCGCCCCCAAACGGGTTTCCTGCCCCCAGGCCCGCGCCAGATAGCCGTCAAACCAATCGGTGATTGAGGCCACCATAAACAGCATCAAGGCAAACCAATCCGCGTAGGGACGTTCGAAATAGAGGAACATCACCGCAATCATGGGCGCGGCAATCAGGCGAAGCACAGAGAGAATATTGGGAATGGTCCAGGTCATGAGACGTTCCTAAGCGGTTTTGCGCCCAACAGGAAGCCCAGAGCGCCGCTTTCTATTGGCACAGCCTTCTCCGGCAACACCCCAAAGGCCAGAGCTAGCCCCCATCATGAAAAAAATCGTAGATCACTTCTGCCAATTTGTCAGAAACTCCATCCACAGCCTTCAGATCCGCCAGATTGGCCCGGCTCACCGCCTTGGCGCTGCCAAAATGCGCCAGAAGTGCGCGCTTACGTGTCGCACCAACCCCGGGCACATCGTCAAGCGGCGTAGCGCCTATGGCCTTGGCACGTTTGGCCCGATGCGTGCCAATGGCAAATCTATGGGCTTCATCCCGCAAACGCTGGATAAAATAGAGCACGGGATCATTGCGCCGCAAGGCCATAACCGCCTGCCCCACACGGTGAAATTCCTCTTTGCCGTGATCGCGGTCCACCCCTTTGGCCACGCCCACCATGGGCACATCCTCCACGCCAAAGTCTTCCATAATCTCACGCACGGCGCTCACCTGCCCCGCGCCACCGTCAATCAACAGAAGGTCCGGCCACAGCCCCTTGTCGCGATCCGGATCTTCTTTCAGCAAACGTTTGAACCGCCGGGTCAGCACCTCTTTCATCATGCCAAAGTCATCTCCGGGGGTCAGATCATCCCCTTTGATGTTGAACTTGCGATAGCTGTTTTTCATGAAGCCTTCCGGCCCGGCCACAATCATGCCGCCCACCGCATTGGTGCCCTGAATGTGGCTGTTGTCATAGACTTCGATCCGCTGCGGCGGCCCGTCCAGATCAAAGGCCTCAGCAACCCCGCGCAAAAGCTTAGCCTGCGTGGCGGTCTCACTCATCTTTCGGGCGAGACTTTCCCGCGCATTCCGTGCCGCGCCCGCCACAAGCTCCGCCTTCTCCCCGCGCTGGGGCACGCTGACCTCAACCTTGCGCCCCGCCTTAGACCCCAGCGCCTCCGCCATAAGCTCTGCGTTTTCAATCGGGTGGGACAGGATCACCTGGCGCGGCGGCTCTTTGCCATCATAAAACTGCCCTACAAAGGCTTCCAACACCTCGGCCGCTTCCACATCCACGCCCACACGTGGGTAGTAATCCTGATTGCCCCAATTCTGATGAGCCCGGATAAAAAACACCTGCACACAGGCCTGCCCCTGCTCCAGATGCAAGGCCACCACATCAGCCTCCGCCACACCGCGGGGATTGATGCCCTGTGCGGTCTGCACAGAGGTCAGCGCTCGAATACGATCACGCAGCGCAGCGGCCTTCTCAAACTCCATCGCCTCAGAGGCCGCCATCATCTGCTCTGCCAGCGTTTCCTGCACCTGCGTGGAACGCCCGGACAGAAAGCGCTCCGCGTCCTTCACACTCTCCGCGTAATCCGCCTCAGAGATCTTGCCCACACAGGGGCCGGAACAACGTTTGATCTGATAGAGCAGACAGGGGCGCGTGCGGCTTTCAAACTGCGCATCCGAACAATTACGCAACAGAAAAACCTTCTGAAGCTGACTGAGCGTGCGCGTCACCGCGCCTGCATTGGCAAAGGGGCCATAGTAGTGGCCCTTTTCTTTCTTGGCACCACGATGCTTCTTGATCTGCGGAAACCCATGGCTGCGGGACACCAGAATATTCGGAAAGCTTTTGTCATCGCGCAACAGCACGTTGTACTTCGGCTTGAGCTGCTTAATCAGGTTCTGCTCCAGCAGCAGCGCCTCGGTTTCCGTTTTCGTGGTCAAAAACATCATCGACGCGGTTTCCGAGATCATCCGGGCAATCCGCCCCGAATGCCCGCTGGGTCGCGCATAATTGGACACGCGCGCCCGCAGATTGCGCGCTTTTCCAACGTAAAGAACCCGCGCCTGCGCATCCAACATCCGATAGACTCCGGGCGAGCCATCAAGCGTTTTTAAGTACGCTTGGATACACGCATGCCCGGTCGGGCCAGTGGGGTCGGTGTCGTTTTCAGATGCCATGACTTACCAGATATGATTCTTTCGCCTCGGCTGCAATCTTGAGCCCTGTTGCGCAAGTCAAAACAAATCCACCGAAACTGTGGATAAGTCTGGAGACAACTTTTTCAGACAGCGGAATTTCCGTTATTTTTCACCCAAAACCTCAATCTGACTAAAAAATAGGCAATTTCTCAAGTGCCTGAATTTAAATGATATTTTTTTATGCCGCTTTCAAATTATTGAAAACATTAAGAAAAAATAAAGATTTCGTGACAGAACTGTGAACGGTGCAAAACTTGCGGCGCACATGCGTTTTTTACCCCGTATCTCATAGGTCAAACGCTCTGCCGCAAGCCCGGCCAAATCACTCCGCGCCGAAGGTGTCCGGCGTCTGCCAGGCAAGGCTCTGCCCCCCGTCGACACAGATCAATTGTCCGGTCACCGCCTGCGCATCCAGCAGGTATCCCAGCGCCGCTGTGATGTCGTCTAGATTGGCCCCCCGCCCCAAAATCGTACTCGCGCGCTGCTCTGCAAAATCCTGCGGCGTCTGGCGGGCCCCCTGCAGAGTCGGCCCCGGCCCGATGGCATTCACCCGCAGATGGGGCGCCAGCGACTGCGCGCCGGTCTGCGTCAACGCCCAGAGCCCCATTTTGGCCAGCGTATACGATGAGAACTCCGGCGTAAGCTTGCGCACACGCTGATCCAGCATATTGACCACCAGCCCGCTGGCCACCGGCTCTCCTGAGGCATCCGCCCGCGCTGAGAGCCCCTGCGAAGCCATTGCTTGCATCAGCACAAAAGGCGCCCGCAGATTGCTTTCGATATGACGGTCCCAACTGTTCCGAGTTGCGGTTTGCAGAGCGTCCGGCTCAAAAATTGAGGCATTGTTCACAAGACAAGTGATCGGCCCACCCAAGGCCTCTGCGCTGCGCGGCAAAAGCGCTTGCGTCTCTGCCTCCTGCAAAAGATCCGCCTGTAGTGGCACAGCCACGCCACCGGCCGCGCTGATCGCGGCACATGTGGCCTCTGCCCCCGCATCGGAACTGGCATAATGCACGGCCACATCAAAGCCGCGCTGCGCCAAGTAAATTGCCATTGCCTGTCCAAGCCGCTGTCCGGCGCCAGTTACCAATGCCCGCGCCATATCAGTCTCCAGTTGGATTAGGTCAGGGTGATCAAGATGTAAGTTACATACAATACGGTCAAAACCGCGCCCCAGATGCGTGTAATGTCGCGACGGAAGAAAACAAATGGGATCAGCATCAAAGACGCAGCCAGCATCACCCAGAAATCGAACTCAAAAAAGTCCGGATCCACACGGATCGGATGAATAACTGCTGTCACCCCAATGATTGCCAGCAGATTGAACATGTTGGAGCCAATCACATTGCCCAGCGCCACATCTGCCTGACGGCGCAGCGCCGCCATCACCGTTGTGGCGAGTTCCGGCAAAGACGTGCCCAGCGCAATCAGCGTCAGGCCGATCACCGTGTCACTCACCCCATAGCGGCGGGCGATAATCTCGGCATTGTCCACCATCAGATCCGCACCCAGCGGCAGTCCCACAAGACCAAGCAGCAGGAACACAATGATGCGCCACCACGGCATATCGGGATCTGCGCCCTCGACCTCTTCCTCCTCCATGGCGGTCTCTGCCATGGCCGCATCAGCGGCAGCTTCCGCTTTCTTGTGACAACGTGCCTGATAGACCGCACTGCCCAAAACAAAGGTCAGCGCCGTCAAAAGCACCAGGCCATTGCCAAGCCGGAAGAAGCCGTCAGCCGCCAACGCGATGAACAACACAGAGGCGGCCAGCATCAACATGTAGTTGCGCTTGGAGTTGCAGTGACTGGTATGAATCGGCGCCAGCAACGCAGGCACCCCCAGCACCAAAAGGATATTGGCGATATTGGAGCCCACCACATTGCCGATCGCAATGCCCGGAGCATTCTTCAAAGCCGCCTGAATGGAAATCAGAAGCTCAGGCGCCGAGGTGCCAAAGGCCACGATGGTCAATGAGACAATCAGCGCTGGAATACCAATGCGCAGCGACAGGTTCACCGCCCCACGCACCAGAGCGTCGCCCGCCAACAAAAGGATCACGAGCCCAAGTGATACCAGCAACCATTCCATGCGCTACCCCGTAGTCTTTTGGCAAGGACACGGCCCCTTACCTATTTGAAAGCGCCCGCATTTCGGACATTTTTTGGATTGCAATCGTTTCTGCCCCGGCAGGCGCAGCTTCAACTTGCCGAACATGGCCAACACAGCCATTCCAACAAGGAAAAGAGAAACGATTTTTACCAGCATCTCACAAGCCAAACCGCGCATAGAGCGCACGTTCTTCGACACCAGCCAATGCGTCCTGCGCAAAGCTTGCGCCAAACCGCTGCCACATGGAGCGTTTCACGCCGTAGCGACGGAATTTGACCTTCTCGCCAAACCGGTCTTTCAGCACAGGCACAAGGTGACCGATCTCGTCGATCAGCCCCACCTCTTTGGCCTTGGCCCCAATCCAGATTTCTCCGCTGAACAGTTCAGGATCCTCTTGGAGCTTGCCGGCACGGCGGCTCTTCACATGTGTGATGAATGTTTCATGGATCTGGGTCAGCATCCGCTTGAGCCGCGCCACATCCTCCGGGTTCTCCGGTTTAAACGGATCCAGCATGGATTTGCTCTCTCCCGCCGTATAGACGCGCCGCTCCACCCCCTGCCGCGACAGGAGCACATTTGCGCCAAACCCTGCGGAAATCACACCAATAGAGCCCACAACGGAGCTCTCATCGGCGTAGATCTCATCCGCTGCTGTGGCAAGCCAATAGCCACCAGAGGCGGCGACGTCTTCCACAAATGCAAGCACCGGAATGCCCTTCTCTGCCGCCAGCCGGCGAATTCGGCTACCAATCAAAGAGCTTTGTACCGGGCTGCCCCCTGGGGAATTGATCTGCAACGCCACCGCCGCAGGCTTGCCCTTGGCAAAAGCACGCTCAAGCACCGGCGCGAGGCTGGCATCATTGAGCTGGCCGCGATTGCCCGCAGCAATCATACCCTGAAGGCGCACTACAGCGACCACGGGCGTTTTTTTGGTAAATGGGTTTAAGCGTTTCATGAGACCGGATGTAGAACGCGCTAGGGCATTTCACAAGGCAAGCACCCCATGAAAGCGGTTTTTGAGACCAAAAAATCACGCGCACCCTACACAGCCCCCATCAGCTGCGGATGCGCCAGCCGGTCTTAAAGATCCACCAGATCGCCCCAAGGCACAGCGCCGTAAAACCGCCAATCGCTAAGAGACTCAGGCCAATCGGCACATCCGCGGTGCCAAAGAACGACCAGCGGAATCCCGAAATCAGATAAACAACAGGGTTGAACAGCGTGATCTTCTGCCAGACTGGCGGCAGCATCGAGATCGAATAAAAAGATCCGCCCAAAAACACCAAAGGTGTCACCACCAGCAACGGGATCAGTTGCAACTGCTCAAAGTTGCCTGCCCAGATGCCAATGATGAAGCCAAACAATGAAAAGCTCAGACAGGTCAGCACCAGAAACAGCACCATCGCACCGGGATGCGCGATTGGCACATCCACAAACAGCGACGCTGTTGCGAGGATCACCACCCCGATGAACAACGCTTTGGTGGCCGCCGCGCCCACATAGCCCAGCACAATCTCCAGAAAACTGATGGGCGCACTCAAAAGCTCATAGATCGTGCCAATGAACTTGGGAAAATATATCCCGAACGAGGCATTAGAGAGGGCCTGCGTCATCACCGACAGCATGATCAGACCGGGCACAATAAACGCGCCATAGCTCACGCCCTCCACCTGATCAATCCGGCTGCCAATCGCGGCCCCAAACACCACAAAATAGAGCGATGTCGAAATCACCGGAGAAATGAAACTCTGCGCAATCGTGCGGAAAAACCGCACCATTTCAGAGGTGTAAATCGCCCAAACCGCTGTCCAGTTCATGCCGCGCCCTCCGAAACAAGACCCACGAAAATCTCTTCAAGGCTGGATTGTTTGGTTTGCAGATCCTTCATGGTCAGCCCCACTTCGGCAACGTCACGCAGCAGCCGGGTGATGCCCGTGCCTTCTCCCCGCGTGTCATAGGTATAGCGCAGTCCCTGCCCGCCCTGCACAAGCTCGAGATCATAGGCCGCAAGCCCTTCGGGCACTTCCGTGAGGGTCTCCTGCAACTCAACAATCAGCGTTTTTTGTCCCAGCCGCGCCATCAGCGCCGCCTTTTCCTCCAACAGAAGCAAAGCCCCGCCATTGATCACCCCCACACGATCGGCAATTGCCTCGGCTTCTTCGATGTAATGCGTGGTCAGAATGATGGTCACGCCCTGCGCCTTGAGCTGGGCGACCACATCCCACATGTCCTTGCGCAGTTCCACATCCACACCGGCGGTGGGTTCATCCAGAAACAGCACCTTGGGCTCATGGCTCAGGGCCTTGGCAATCAGCACCCGCCGCTTCATGCCACCCGACAACTCCATCACGCGCGCATTGCGCTTGTCCCACAACGACAGCTGCTTGAGGATCTCTTCAATCTTTGCCGGATTGCGCGGCTTACCAAACAGCCCCCGCGAATAGGTGACCACGTCAATCACCTTGTTGAACGGCTCCAGATTGATCTCCTGCGGCACCAGCCCAATCATCGCGCGCGCCGCACGATAATCAGCCACCACGTCATGCCCCCCCACATGCACCGTGCCCGCGCTCGGGTTGGTGATGCCGCATATGGTGGAAATCAACGTGGTCTTCCCCGCGCCATTGGGCCCCAGAAGCGCGAGGATCTCGCCTTCTTCAATGCTCAGATTCACACCTTTGAGCGCCTCAAACCCACCTTTGTAGGTTTTGCGCAAATTCTGAATATCAACGATCACCGCCGGCTCCCTCCTGCCGTCCACAACTGGAACCGCGCAGCTTATCACCTGACAAGCCCGCGCCAATTGCACAAATTTTCAGAGGGACATGTGCATAAAAACACGATCTGACAAGACGCCGTGAGATTTATGACAACACCCTATTGAAGGCTCGGCTCTGTTCAGCCGCCCGTCAAACGCTTCAGCAGGCCCTTTTTGCCGCCGCCATCCTCAGTCTCGCCCACCGCCTCTGTCGCCGTGTCCTCTGCAGGACCTTCGACCGCGGATTGGAAATTGCTGAAAAACTGATCCGCCATTTTCTTGGCGAACCCGTCAATCAAGCGGCTACCCAATTGCGCGAGCTTGCCGCCCACTTTGGCTTCAACATCATAGCTCAGCAACGTGCCTCCGGCGCTTTCTGCAAGCGTGACATTGGCACCGCCCTTGGCAAAGCCTGCGGCCCCACCTTTGCCCTCTCCGGTCAAAGTCAGGCTCTGACCCACCACCAAATTGGACAGCACCACCTGCCCTTTGAAGGTCGCCTTCACAGGTCCCACCTTCTGAACCACGGTGGCTTCAAACCCATCTTCTGCATTACCCGTCACCTCTTTCGCACCAGGCACACACTCAAGAAGAGTCTCAGCACTCAGCAAAGCAGCCCAGACCTCTGACACAGGGGCGGCAATTTCTCTTTGATCACTCATCTGCATATCTGGGTCCTCCGGCTGATGCTGCGCCAACCTATGAGGCGCAGAGCGCGCCCGCAAGCGCACCAAGGTCGTAAATGCCCTGCATCTTACATCCAGTGAAACGTCGGCAAAACGTAGCCATTTTATACTATTCCGCATAGCGGAATATCATTCCACATATTGACAGACAGCTCCGAATCCCGTCAGTTAGATGATAAGTGAAATGATTTTTCGCATTGCGGAATATACATATTTACACAGATGAGGTTGGGAGGCCGCGACAATGATTTCTCGAATTCTGAAGCTGGAAGATGGTGTGGGTTGTGAGTTTGGCCTCTCCAAGTGGGTGCAAATTGAGCAATCCATGATCACCGCTTTTGCGCAGGCAACAGGTGAGCAGCCAGAAAGCTCAGCACCCGATGTGGCTCCCAGCTTCCTCACACTTTCTTTGCTGTCCCAAATGATCGCTGATGCCGTGCCGCGCACAGAGGCCGAAAGCACTGGCATCAATTATGGCTTTGACCGTGTACGCTTTGTCGCCCCAGTCAAAGCCGGCGCGGAAATTCGGGGCCGCTTCACCCTTGCAAAATATGCGGAGCCACAGCCCGGCGTGATCGAAACACAATGGAATGTGACGGTTGAAATCAAAGGTGAAGAAAAGCCCGCGCTGGTCGCACAATGGAAGAACCTGCGCTTTGAAAAGGACACCGCCACACTGGCACAGGCCAGCTGATCAAGGCGGCCACGCCCCCCTTAAACTGGAACTGGTCTGACCAAAGCACACACTCTGTTCATCACATGAGGACCCTTCATGCGCGACGCTCTCATTGTTTCCACCGCCCGCACGCCCATTGGCAAAGCCTATCGCGGCGCATTTAACAACACACAGGCGCAGGAACTCATTGGCCACGCCGTGTCTCATGCCGTGTCCCGCGCCGGACTTGAGGGATCCGAAGTACAGGATTGCGTGATCGGTGCAGCACTGCAACAGGGCTCAAGCGGCGGTAACATCGGGCGTCAAGCCGCTATTCGCGCGGGCCTTCCCGTATCGGTCGCAGGCATGTCCCTGGATCGCCAATGTGCCTCTGGCATGATGGCGATTGCGACGGCCGCCAAACAGGTGCTCCACGACGGCATGGATGTTGCTGTTGGCGGTGGGGTTGAATCCATCTCGCTGGTGCAAAACGACAAAATGCGCCTCGACCGTGCCCGCGACCCATGGATCAAGGCCCAAAAACCCGCCCTCTACATGTCCATGCTCGAAACTGCCGAGATCGTGGCTGCCCGATACGGCGTGAGCCGCGAGGATCAGGATGCCTACGCGCTTCAGTCTCAGCAGCGCACTGCAGCCGCGCAGGCAGCTGGCAAATTTGACGATGAGATCGTGCCCATGCCCTCCTCCATGGGAGTGATGGACAAAGAGACCAAAGAGATCTCTTTTCGAGATGTGACGCTGGACAAAGACGAGGGCAACCGCCCCTCAACCACGCTTGAAAACCTGCAAAACCTCTCCCCCGTGTTCAAAGATGGGCAGACCATCAAAGAAGGTAAGTTCATCACCGCAGGCAATGCCTCACAACTCTCAGACGGGGCCTCTGCCTCTGTGATCATGGAAGCCAAAACAGCCGAAAAGCGGGGGCTGACGCCGCTGGGCCGGTATGTCGGCGTGATGGCTGCAGGTCTGGAGCCAGACGAAATGGGCATTGGCCCCATTCACGCAGTTCCCAAACTGCTGGCCGCTCATGGGTTGAAGATGGACGACATCGGCCTTTGGGAGCTCAATGAAGCCTTCGCCTGTCAGGTTCTGCACTCCGCCCGCGTACTTGGCATCCCCAACGACATCCTTAACGTCAATGGTGGGGCCATCTCCATCGGTCACCCCTATGGCATGTCTGGCGCCCGGATGGTGGGGCATGCGCTGATCGAAGGCAAACGTCGGGGTGTCAAATATGTTGTCTGCACCATGTGCGTAGGTGGCGGCATGGGGGCTGCGGGTCTGTTTGAGGTTCTGTAACTCAACGCTCTGACAGGCCTAATTAAAACCACAGCGCTCATCCAAGCGCTGTGGTCTCTTTCATAGTTTTCTGGACGTCAGCCACCGATGGTGCGCGCTACGATCTTCTCCACGGTGCCGTCATCCATCATGGATTGCAGCGCAGCGTTGAAAGCTTCAATGAACTTCTGAGATTCGTCATCCTGCCAATCTGCACGGAAACCAATATGCGCGGTCTCCGCAGAGGCATCCAGCACGCGTACAACATTGGAGAAGTTGTTTTCGTTGATCACAATCTCCGCCGCCAGCTGCTCCTGAACGTAGCAGTCGATACGCCCTTTCTCGAGCTTCATCAGGTTCTGCTTGGTGGTCTGCGCCTCCTGCAGGGTCACCAAACCACCTGCCACCATGTCAAAGAAGGCTTTGCCCGGCGTCCCAAAACCCGCGTTGTTGCCAAAAGTCAACCCTTTGAAATCCTCTGGATAGGACCAGTCCGACTGTGCAACACCCTCACGGCAATAGACGGACACTTTTTCCGTCACCGGAGAGGTTGAATAGGTCCCGATCCAGGGGCGTGCATCTGGACGATAATAGGTGCCAATCAACCCATGCGCCTGTCCGCTTTCCACAAGGTTGACCGCGCGCGACCATGGCACCGCCTCCACAACCACCTCAAAATCACCTTCAATGCGGGTCATGGCTTCGGCGATAAAATCTGCCCAGATTCCGGTGGCTGTGCCGTTTTCGAGCCCCATGTAAGGCGCATAGGCTTCATCCTGAACCAATTTGATAGGCGCAGCCGACAAAGTAGTGGCCGCTGTGGCACAGGCCAGCGCTGCTGCGCTGAAAAGACGAGTGAACATTGCAAGTTTCCCCATGAATTTGCGTGATTGACGAACTCGCTGAAACGTTCGGTCACACAGCTTAATTTTGTGTAACCGGGCGCATCGGACAAAAAGGGGAGTTTCGGAAAATTATCCACACCCACCCTAACGCACTGATAAAACTGTCAATAAACCTCGATCCGGAGAAAGTCCTCCCACCGACCAAGCACACTCCTTGCGAGCATCTCGCAAAACTCAAACACCTCTGGATTTCACCCCCTGATTCACGCCTGTTCACAGCACGGTGACCCCACCTGCCCAGACCGCGCCCCGCGTTTATGTTTGTCCCAACCAAAAGGAGAAACGACATGCTGACTCGCCGCGCCGCTCTTGGCCTCTTTGCTGCAACCCCGCTGGCTCTTGCTCTGGCACCCAAAGCCGCTCTGGCCGCAGAGCCACAGGTGTTCCAGAACCCGATCGCCATCAACGCAATCGATCCCGTGGCCTATTTCACCAAGAAAAAGCCCGTCAAAGGCAAAGAAAAACACCGCGTGGATTGGAACGGCGCCACCTGGCATTTCTCTTCCGCCAAGAATGCTTCGAAATTTGAAGCCAATCCCGAGGCCTACGCTCCGGTCTTTGGCGGCTACTGCGCCTTCGCTGCCTCCAAAGGCTATCTCGCCCCAACGGTGCCCGAAGCCTGGACCATCCATGAGGGCAAACTTTACCTGAACGCTAATCTGCGCGCGATGGAGCTCTGGCGGCAGGATATCCCCGGCAACATCAAAGCTGGGCTGGCAAACTGGCCAGGCATTCTGGGATAAACCCAGCCCAAACAACACAGACAGGCGCATCCGTATATGGGATGCGCCTGTCTGGCGTTCTGAGCTATCGCATCACTTTATGTCAGGCGACATAGGTCTTCATCACCTGCGAAAGATGATAATCCGTGTCCCCCAGCTGCGCGTCCAGCATGATCAACCGCTTGGCATAGTGGCTCACCGCATATTCCCATGTCATGGCGATGCCGCCATGCATCTGAATGCTCTCTTCCCCGATCAGTCGTGCCGCACGACCGATCATATTCTTGGCCATTGAGGCATATTTGCTGGCCTCCACGCCGCCAAGCTCTGCGGCCGCCTTGATGGTGATCGACCGCGCCTGTTCTATCTCGGTCAGCATATCCACCGCCCGATGCTGCAGCACCTGAAACTTGCCAATCGGAATGCCAAACTGCTTGCGCTGTTTAAGGTAATCTACGGTCATCGTATGGGTGACATCCATCACTCCAACCGCTTCGGCACAAAGCGCCAGAATACCCGCGTTGATGGCGTCCTGCAGGGCCTCTTGCGCATCCGCAATCAGCAAGCTCGCCGGCGTGTTATCCAGCAACACCTCCGCCGCGCCGCCACCATCCATCATACCATAGCCCGTGATATTGGCCTGCGCCGCCTGCACCGCGTAAACACCAAGCCTGTCGTCCTGTTTGGCGGCCACAAGGATCACATCCGCAACCTGCCCGCCATAGACCGTCGACTTGCGCCCAGACAGCGTGATCGCATCCCCTGCCCCGGTGGCAACCGTGGCAACCTGATCAAGCTCATAAGCCGCATCAATCTCGCTGATGCCTACGGCGTATTTACAGGCCCCGGTCAGAAGCGGCTCCTGATCTGCCCCCGCCGCCGCGAGCAACCGTGAGGCCATCAGCGCTCCCAAAACAGGCTCCGGGCAGAGCGTACGTCCCAGCGCTTCAAACACAACCGCAATATCAAATCCGCTGCCGCCCATGCCGCCTGCCTGCTCCGGTGCCAGAGCATAAAGCGCGCCAAGTTCAACCATCTGATCCCACAAGGCCGCGTCATGAAACGGCGCCTCATAGGCCACATTGACCCGATGCTCGACCGGATATTGCTCTGTCAAAAACCGGTTTAGCGTATCCGCCAGCATCTGGCGATCGTCCGTCAGATTAAAATCCATCTCTCAGAGCTCCAGCATGGTTTTGGTGACAATATTGCGCTGAATCTCATTGGATCCGCCAAAGATCGAAGTCTTGCGATTGTTAAAATAACGCGCGGCGTTGTGTGCCGTATCTTCTGGGCCAAACATCAGATTGCCTTCACTCACATGTCCGGGGAACGGCGCAGCCACCGGGCCCAGCGCGCGGCGCGCCAGATCTTTGAGCTCTTGATGGATCACCGTGCCTTTGATCTTGAGCAACGAGGTTTCTGGCCCCGGTGCGCCCTGCTCCTGCGCCTTAAACAACATCCGCAGGTTGGTGATTTTCATGGCTTCCAGATCAATTTCCGCCTGTGCAATCCGCGCTGCAAAAAGCGGATCCTCAATCAACGGCCTGCCACCGCGCCGTGTTTTGCGCGCAAGTGCTTTCACCTCTTCTAGCGCCTGAATGGAGAACCCCACCCCCGCGATCCCGGTGCGCTCATGGGTCAGCAGATATTTGGCGATGGTCCAGCCCTTGTTCTCTTCGCCGACCAGATTGCCAATCGGCACCCGTACATCGGTAAAGAAGACCTCATTGACCTCATGACCGCCCTCAATCAGCCGGATCGGGCGCACCTCCACGCCCGGCGTCGCCATATCCACCAGAATGAAGCTGATGCCCTCCTGTTTCTTGGCATCAGGATCTGTCCGGCACAGGCAAAAGATCCAATCCGCATGCTGCCCCAGCGTGGTCCATGTCTTCTGCCCATTGATCACCCAATGGTCGCCGTCACGATCCGCGCGGGTTTTCAGCGAGGCCAGATCAGACCCGGCCCCCGGTTCCGAATAGCCCTGGCACCACCAGTCGGTGCCATCCAGAATGCGCGGCAGATAGTGATCCTGCTGCGCTTTGGAGCCAAACTTCTGCAACACAGGCCCCAGCATATTCAGACCAAAGGGCACGATGCGCGGCGCATAGGCCCGACAGCATTCTTCCTCAAAAATGTGCTTTTGCACCGGGCTCCACCCCGGTCCACCAAACTCTTTGGGCCAGATCGTCGCCAGCCAGCCGCGTGCGTTCAAAATGGCGTGCCACTCTTCCGTCATCGCCTTGGTCAGCTCGCCCCCCGACCGCACCGCGTCAGAAATGTCTTTCGGGAGCTTCTCGGCAAGAAAGGCACGCACCTCGTCCCGAAAGGCCAGATCGTCCTTGGAATAACTCAGGTCCATGGGCTCATTTCCCCTTGTTCAAATCTGCAAATGTGGTGCCGTCCGCGGCCATTTTGCGCAACAGATCCGGCACCTGCCAGTAATGCGCATCCTCTTCTGCATAGGCCTCAATCCGCCGCACCAGCTCCGCTGCGCCAATGGTATCGGCGTAATGCAGTGGCCCGCCCCGGAACCGTGGAAAGCCGTAGCCCATCAAAAAGACGACATCGACATCCACAGGCCGCAGCGCAATGCCATCCTCAACCACCCGCGCAGCCTCAGAGATCATCGCGGTCATGTAACGCTCCACAATCTCCGCCACGCTGAAGTCTCGGGGTGTGATCCCCGCCTTGGCGCGCGCCTCTGCGATAATTGCGTTCAGATCCGGGTTCTCCAGCGTCTCGCGCCCGTCATAGACAAAATAGCCCTTGCCACTCTTGCGCCCGTTCCAGCCATTTTCGCTGAGCTGGTCGGCAATCGCACCGCTATATCGTTCTTCTGGCGGCCGGGTCGCCGCCAGCCGCTTGCGCGTCATATAGCCAATATCAAGTCCGGCCAGATCACCCACCCGGTGCGGCCCCATGGCAAAGCCAAAACCTTCCAACGCCCGGTCAACCTGATCCGGATGCGCCCCATCCAGCACCAGATAACTCGCCGCTTTCAGATAATGCCCCAGTATGCGGTTTCCGATGAACCCGTCACAAACGCCGGCCCGCACGGCAACCTTGCGCAGTTTCTTGGCCAACGAGAAACCCGTTGCCACCACCTCAGGCGCAGTGTTCTCGCCCACCACCACCTCAAGCAGCTTCATGATATGCGCCGGCGAGAAGAAGTGCAGGCCCAGCACATCCTGAGGCCGCCCTGTCATCGCTGCAATCTCATTGATGTCCAGATAAGAGGTATTGGAGGCCAGCACCGCACCCTCTTTGCAGATGCCATCAAGCTTTCCGAAGATCTCCTTCTTGATCTCCATGTTTTCAAACACAGCTTCAATCACCAGATCCACCTCGGACAGGCTCTGCATCTCGGTAGACGCTGTCAGCCTCGCAAGCGCCGCGTCGCGCGCCGCTGCGCCCATCTTGCCACGTTTGACAGCGCCCTCCAGATTGGCTGTGATCGTCGCGACCCCGCGCGCTAAGGCCTCCTGTGTCACCTCAATCAGCGTCACAGGCAGCCCGGCCATCAGCGCCGACGTCGAAATGCCTGACCCCATGGTGCCACCGCCAATCACACCAAGGCTGCCAATGTCGCGGGCCTGCGCCGTTTTTTCTGGGATATTGGCCACCGCACGCTCCCCGAAGAAAGCATGGATCAACGCTTTGGACTGGGGCGAAGCCAGACACTCCATAAAGGCTGCGCGCTCAAAGGCCAGCCCTTCTTGCAAATCCCCGGTTGAGGCCGCCACACACTCCACGCATTTCTGCGGTGAGATCAACTGCGGGTGTTTTTGCTGCACATGGGCCAGGGTCGTCGCAATCGCCGCATCATCGGGGGCCGTTTGCAACGTCCCGGTGCGCCGGGTCGCAAGTGTTCCAGCCACAACCTCCCGTGCAGCTGCCAGTGCGACGTCACGCGGCGTGCCCTCCATGATGCGGTCAATCACCCCCATTTCAAGCGCCTCTTGCGCCGCCACATGCCGCCCGGACAGGATCAAGTCCAGAGCATTGGGAATGCCAGCCAGACGCGGCGCACGCTGCGTGCCCCCGGCCCCCGGCAGAATGCCAAGCAGCACTTCGGGCAGACCCACTTTCGCCGAGGGCAACGCCACCCGCGCATGACAGCCCATCGCGGTTTCCAGCCCACCGCCCAGCGCAGTGCCATGGATCACTGCCACGATCGGCGTGTCAAAATTCTCCAGCGTATCGCAAACCCCGGGCAAACCCGGCTCCTGCAAAGGCTTGCCAAATTCCGTGATATCCGCCCCTGCGATGAAGGTCCGACCTGCGCAATAAAGCCCAACTGCACGTATAGACCCGACTGCCGAGATCTCTTCCAGTGCCGCGACAATGCCCTGCCGTACAGCCAGACCACTGGCATTGACTGGTGGATTGTCGATGCAGATCAACGCTACTTCTTCGACAATTTCCACACGCACTTTCTTGTCGCTCATCCTGACCTCCCTCGCAACAGTCTTGCCCAATACCCTAGGAGGCAAACCGCATTGCGAAAATCCGTTTCACCAAAAGCCGCGCAAAAACGACGCGACGACACTTTCCGGAAATTTCGCATGACGAAACAAGCCGGAGCGGTAGGCTAACCTACCCGCGTCCCCTCAGATGTGCGGCCCTGCCGAGTAAGAAAGACCCACATGCCACACCCGAATGCCCGCATTCCCGACTTCTGGCCCAAAGACAGCGACTGGACGTTTCCACGCCCGGATCATCCGATTGATGCGGATCTGGACCATACGGTGGCCCAACGCGGCAGCAGCATCGCCATCACCTACAATGGTGCAGACTATACCTATGACGACCTCGCGGAGCGTGTCTTGGCTCTGGCCGGATATCTACAGCACGCTGGCCTGCGCAAAGGCGACCGGGTGCTGCTCTACACGCAGAATTGTCCGCAATATATCATCAGTTTCTATGCGATTTTGCGTGCTGGCGGCGCCGTGGTGCCTGTCAATCCGATGAACAAACGCGCCGAAGTGGACTATCTTGTCCAAGATACAGGTGCCAAAATCGCCATCTGCGCCCTGGAACTGGCCGACAACATCCTGCCCGCGCACAGACAGGGCGACCTCACAACCGTGATCGGCACCCGTATGGCCGACATGGGACGGCCCGGATTTGATCTGATCCCAGAAAACCCAGTACCCGCCATGTCCGAACCAGAGGCAGAGGCCCTCGACATCGTCGGATTTCAAACTGCGCTAGAGGCCGGATATGTACCGGCGCCGCGCAGCACCACGAGTGATGATATCGCCGTCATTCCCTATAGCTCTGGCACCACCGGCCAACCCAAAGGCTGCGTGCACAGCCACCGCACCTTCATGGCCTCCCTTCATGCCAGCGTGCGCTGGAATCCTCCCGATGAGACCACGGTGCATCTCGCCGCGCTGCCCTTCTTCCATGTCACCGGCATGGTCGGTGGCATGTGTGCCCCGGTGCTCACCGGCGGGCGCAATGTGATCTTGCCGCGCTGGTCCTCCAAACTCGCGGCGGGGCTGATTGCGCGCTACGGCATCTCCCGCTGGCGTTCGATTGCAACCATGGCGATCGATCTGGTGAACGATCCTGACTTTGACAGCTATGACCTGTCCTCTTTGAAAATGATCGGCGGCGGTGGCGCTGCCATGCCTGAAGCCATAGCAACCAGACTCAAAGATATGACAGGGCTGGATTATCTGGAAGGCTATGGCCTGTCTGAAACCATGGCTGCCACCCACGTCAACCCCACCTCTGCCCCCAAGCGTCAGTGTCTGGGCCAACCGATCTATGAGGTCGACAGCCGCGTGCTGGAAATTGGCGGCACCAAAGAGCTGCCCCATGGAGAGGTCGGCGAGATTGTCATGCACGCCCCTCAGAACTTTCTGGGCTACTGGCAACGCCCAGAGGCCACCAAGGAGGCCTTTGTCACACTCGATGGCGTACCCTTCTTTCGGTCAGGCGACATTGGATACCGCGACGCCGCCGGTTATTTCTTCATGGTCGATCGGGTCAAACGCATGGTCAATGCCGCAGGTTTCAAAGTCTGGCCAGCTGAAATCGAAATGCTCATGCTGCATCACCCTGACATTGCGGAATGCTGCGTGATTGGCGCGCAGGATCCGCGCCGCGGCGAATGTGTCAAAGCCTTTGTCGTGCCCCAGCCCGACGCCCGCGCCAGCCTGACCGAAGCGGAGGTGATCAAATGGTGCAAAACGCAGATGAGCGCCTATAAATGTCCGAGCATCGTAGTTTTTACCGATGCGCTGCCGAAATCCGGCGTGGGGAAAGTCTTGTGGAAAACACTCACATGACGCATAGAAATTCCACCATGCGGAAATAGGCACCAACCCAATGAGAAAACGCGCGCCCCAATCTGGCGAAACACCCGCCCCTGAAACCGACCGTCAGTTTGTCACTGCCCTGTCGCGTGGACTGGATGTCTTGCGCTGCTTCCGGCCACGCGACCGTGCAGGCCTCTCCAATCGCGACATCGCCGCGCGCACAGGCCTGCCCAACTCCACCATTTCACGGCTGACCTACACGCTGCTGCAAACCGGCTATCTGCTCTATGATGATCAGACCGGTCGCTACCGCATCGGCGTGCCTGCCCTCAGTCTTGGTTTTGCCTGCCTCGGCAGCATGCCAATCCGCGATGCCGCCAAAGAACATATGCAACGCCTGGCAGACTATGCAGGCGATGGTGTTCAAGTGGCTCTGGGCGCACGCGATGACCACACCGTGACCTATCTCGCCTGCGCCCGTGCCGAAATCGGTATGATGTCTTTGCAACTCGGCGTCGGCTCGCGGATCTCTCTGGCCCGTTCTGCCATGGGGCGCGCCTATATCGCGGGATGCAAAGCTGAGGAGCGCGCCGAAATACTGGAGGCGCTGGCGCTGCATCACGGACCAGAACGCTGGCCTGCCATTCTTGAGGGCATCAATGCCGCCGCGGAGGATATCGCGCAAAAAGGCTTTTATGTGAACTACGGCCATTGGCATCCCGGCGTGCACTCCGTCGCCGTGCCGTTTCCCACTTCCAGCGATGCCAATCCGGATATGGCGCTCAACCTCGGTGGCCCCGCCCATTCTCTGACCAGAGAGCGGATGGAAAACGATCTTGGCCCGCGCCTGCTGGAGATGGCCAATGCCCTACGGTTGCACACAACCCAAATCTAAAACCGCTTGACGTTACTGCCCGCACAGATCACCTTCGCCGCCGCACTACTTTGGGGAAAGACATTATGGTCACCATCACATCTGAAGACGTCAAAACCTATCAGGAAGACGGCGTTGTTCTGATCCGCGGCCTATTCGCAGATCACGTCGAAAAACTGCGCGCCGGTGTGGCCCGCAATATGGAAGCGCCCGGCCCTTTTGCCTCCAACAACGAAAAATCTGGCGAAACCGGTCGCTTTTTTGATGACTATTGCAACTGGCAGCGCATCCCCGAATTTCAGGAGGTGATCGAAACCTCTGACGCCGCTGAAGTGGCTGCCGCGCTGATGAAATCTGACACCGTGCAGATGTTCCACGATCATGTGCTTGTCAAAGAGCCCGGCACCTCGATGGCCACGCCGTGGCACACGGATGGCCCCTACTACTTTGTCGAAGGTCAGCAAACCATCAGCTTTTGGTCGCCGCTCGATCCCGTCAAAGACGCCACATTGCGCATGGTGGCAGGCAGCCACAAATGGGAAAAGCCCGTATTGCCAACCCGTTGGGTCTCTGAAGAAAGCTTCTTCCCCAATGAGGAGGACTACATGCCAATCCCGGATCCGGATGCAGAAGGCATGCGCGTTCTGGAATGGGAAATGGAACCGGGGGACGCCGTGGCGTTCAACTACCACATCCTGCATGGCGCACGCGGCAATACAGCCACCTCGCGCCGCCGCGCCTTTTCCCTGCGGCTGCTGGGCGATGACGCCCGCTATGTGGAGCGCCCCGGCCGCACCTCGCCGCCCTTCCCCGGTCATGACATGACCGCCGGTCAGAAGCTGCGTGAGGACTGGTTCCCGATGCTCTGGCCCCATCCTGCCGCCTGATCCCAACAATTGTTGCGGCTTTCGCAATAGAATATCAGCACGTCTCTGCAACCTTGGCGGAAATTTCGATCAGGAGACAGAGACGTGCTATTTTCCGCACTGGGCCTTGTGGCCTTCACAGCCAATGCTGGCCCATCCACGCCCCACCCCCAGACCGATTTCTGGGAATACGGCTCTTGGCGCGTTGTGGCTGAAACCATTGATACCGGCGAAGACCTGCGCCGCACCTGTACCGCCCTGACCGGCGGCGATGGCGCCCCCACACTGAGCGTTGAAATTTCCAACGGCGACGGCGGCCCGCCCCACACCTTCCCCAGTGTTGAAGTCAGAGAAAGCGCCATCCGGGGGTATCCAACCCGCATGCAGGACAGCCAGCCGCTCTACATCCGCTTTGATGACGAAGACAGCATGGACGCCACTGTGCACGGGTATCTGGACGAAGACGGCTTTGCGCAGGCCTATTTTCGCTTTGATCACCCAGACAGCCAATGGGTGTTGCTGGCCATGCGCAGAAACCACCAGCTCGATGCCGTGGTCGCCCATCAGCCCTTTGCCACTTTCTTTCTGGATGGCTTCACCGCCGCCTATGTCAAAGCGATGGAACAATGCGGTTTCTCAGGCGCAGGCGTGGTGGACTGACACAAGGGCCCGCATATTTTCATAGCCAGACAGGATATTTTAACATGAGATTTTCAACTGCGGCCGCTCTGGCCCTGATCGCAGCACCGGCCTATGCCAATGGCCATTGGACTTTCGACGCTTGGCAGGTCTACACCGAAACCGTCAGCGCCGGAAATTACCTGCATCTCAGCTGCACCGCTTACTCCGGCGGCAATGGAGATCCCCTGGTGCGGATTTCCATCACCAACTCAGAGGTGGGCCCACCCGCAAATTACCCAACGGTCTATGTGCAGGAAAACGCCCCGCGCGGCTATGCCACCAATATGCAACAGGGCCACACCGTCGCATTGGTGATCGATGACCGTCGCGATTTTTATGCCCATGCTTACAACTACTACGACAATGATGGCATTCTGCAGGCCTACGCCGGTATCAGCGACCCCGACAGCCTCGCCACGATGCGCGCCATGCGCACCGGACAGATGATGTCCGTCTATCTTGATGGCGTACCCTACACCCATGTCAATCTCAGCGGCTTCACCGCCGCTTATGTGAAAGCCATGGATGCCTGTGGCCATTCCGGAAGTGGCGTTGTGAACTAGAATACATAGTCACCGGCTGCCTTCACCTGACGCTGCGCCCTTCAATCCACCGGCGGCACACCGCGTTTCTCCAACAGCCGCACGTCAACATCTTCTCGGCGGCTGCCAAACCGCATCTCATCGTAATAAACCACATGGGTTGGCAACCGAACGCCCCAATCATACTCAAATGGCGTCGGAGAGGGGCTACGCGACTTCCCTCCCTCATGCGTTTGCGCATAGGCTGTAACCTCTGGCGGGATGCGGCCCTTCTGGGCGAGATACCGACTGACAAAACTGTTATAGATGCCGTATTTCAACCCAAGCTTCGGCGTCTTGCGCGCAAACTCCGCCGGCATGAAGGGCGATTTCAACTGACACAGCAGCTTGTCGTCCTTAAACAGCTGAAAATAGACCGGCTGTCCACTGTGCCCATAATGGGCAAAAACGACCAGATCATTCCAACGCCCTTTCCACGATCCCAATGCACCAAGAGAGCATGTACGCCCATCCGCAAATTTGATGTAGGGGCGATCGTTGAAGGTCAACCACCACATGGGAGTCGACCAACCCTCCGCTTTGACCTGCCCCAATGTGGTATTGGCTTTCCCAAGACTGACAAAATCTGAGGGGATAAATACTGAATATCCATACCAAACCCCTTTCCCGGGCTTGGACATGCTGTTTTTCGGCCGCTCTTTCATCTCAACACGTTGGCGGTCGGTGGTGCAGTCATTCCAGCCACTTGTTTTACCGCAATCCCCGTGACGGATTTCAAATCTCTGGGCCTTAGCACCTCGGCGCGTAGGTTGGGCCACATGCCCAAAGCGATATTTGCCCCGAAAGGACAAATCTTCGAGCTTCACTTTTTTCTCAATGGAATTGCGCAAAGGCTTTTCTTTGGCAGAAACACCGCCTGCCAAAATCAGTACGCCGCAAAGCACAGCAGAAAAAATGCGTTTCATAAAATCACCTCTGTCTAATCCGACACAGGCTAGCTTGGTATGTTTCAAAAACAAGGGTCTCAAACACAAAACGGCCCTGCCAAATCTGGCGAGGCCGCTTCAGATCTCACATAGGCGGATTAGCCGTTCGCCAGCTGGTCTTTCACCATCGGGCCAACTTTGCCAAAATCCATCTGGCCAGTGTACTTGGCTTTCAACGCGCCCATCACCTTGCCCATATCACGGATGGAATCAGCGCCCACTTCCGTCACAGCCGCTTTCACGGCTTCGACGATTTCATCGTCGCTCAACTGCTTGGGCAGGAACTCTTCGATGACGGTGATCTCGCTCAATTCGCGCTCCGCCAGGTCCAGCCGCCCCCCCTCTTCATAGGTGCGCGCGCTTTCCTGCCGCTGCTTTACCATCTTGGCCAAAATGGCAAGGATGTCATCGTCCTCTACACCGCTTGTTTCTTCCCCCGCGCCGCGCGCCGCAATGTCACGATCTTTGATCGCTGCCATAATCAGACGCAAAGTCGAGAGCCGATCAGCGGCCCGGTCACGCATTGCTTGTTTCAATGCGCTGTTGATGTCTTCTCTAAGTGCCATTCACTTCGCCAATTGCTGTCAAACACAAGCACCGGACAATATATAATCCAACTGCGACTCGCAACAGCGACGTTTTTTGAACTGGGCCTTTAAAACAAGGGTCCACCTAAGGTGCAGAACCGCTTGACGCCCGCTCTGTGCCGACATATGCATCGGCCAATTTGCCAGCCGGAGACTCGCCCATGACCGCATCGACCCCCGATCACCCGACCGCCTGCCTCGCCCTTGCCGACGGCACCCTGTTCTATGGACGTGGCTTTGGTGCCACCGGCGAGACCGTCGCGGAGCTCTGCTTCAACACCGCCATGACCGGCTATCAGGAAATCATGACGGATCCCTCTTATGCCGGTCAGGTTGTCACCTTCACCTTCCCCCACATCGGCAACACCGGCGTGACGCCGGAAGATGACGAAACCGCTGATCCGGTGGCAGAAGGCATGGTGGTGAAATGGGATCCAACCACCCCATCCAACTGGCGCTCTGTGAACACCCTGTCAGACTGGCTCGCCTCGCGCGGTCGTATCGCCATTGGTGGCATCGACACGCGTCGCCTCACCCGCGCCATCCGTCAGCAGGGCGCGCCGCATGTGGCGCTGGCCCATAACCCGGATGGCGTGTTTGACACCGAAGCACTGGTGGCCAAGGCACGGGCTTTCTCTGGCCTCGAAGGTCTGGATCTGGCCAAAGAAGTGACCTGCGCCCAAAGCTACCGCTGGGATGAGATGCGCTGGGCATGGCCTGATGGCTACCCGACTCAGACAGCCCCCAAGCACAAAGTGGTTGCCGTGGACTTCGGTGCAAAACGCAACATTCTGCGCTGCCTCGCCTCTGTCGGCTGCGACGTCACCGTCCTGCCCGCCACCGCAACCGCGGAAGAGGTACTGGCACACAAACCCGATGGTGTTTTCCTCTCCAACGGTCCCGGCGATCCCGCCGCAACCGGGGAATATGCTGTGCCAATGATCAAGGACGTGCTCAAAGCAGACCTGCCCATCTTTGGCATCTGCCTGGGTCACCAGATGCTGGCCTTGGCTCTGGGCGCAAAAACCGTGAAAATGAACCACGGTCACCATGGCGCCAACCACCCGGTCAAAGATCATGACACCGGCAAGGTGGAAATCACCTCCATGAACCACGGCTTTGCTGTCGACGCACAGACTCTGCCAGAGGGTGTGGTGGAAAGCCATGTGTCGCTCTTTGACGGGTCTAACTGCGGCATCCGTCTGGCCGACAAGCCGGTCTTTTCGGTGCAACACCACCCAGAAGCCTCCCCCGGCCCACAAGACAGCTTCTATCTCTTTGAGAATTTTGCTGCCGCAATGGCCGCCCGCGCCTAATAAAAACGCGTTATCTTCCCGACTTCACACCGGTGAGGTCGGGAAACCCTGAGGGTTAGCGCCACCTGAATTCGTGGTTAACAATCCGTTAATCACTCGCTCACAGCTTTGACCTCAGTGTCATTAGGCAAGTGAGCTCCATGCGTAAAACGCAGCCCCAACGAGAAGCACTTCCAAGACTGCCCCCCGCCCGTGGCCACCTGCCGCTGGCGCGTATTTTGATTGAGCAGGATCTTCTGGCACCTTGGCAACTCTTCTACGCGATGCATTGCCAATCCCTTTGGGACAGCTCGCTACAGGAAATCCTGATCGCACAGCGCTGGATACGACCGGAAACACTGCGCGCAGTGATGGCCCACCGCTACGGCTTGCGTCAGATTGATCTGTCACGCACCCCCCCAGCCCCCGCCGTCGCGGATCTCTTGCCGCCAAAGTTCTGCCTCCAGCACAATATCCTCCCTTGGGCGAAGCTTGGGACAACGCCAATCCTCGCCACCGGACGCCCCCACACGACCGAAAGACTGCAACAGCACTTGCCCCCCGCTCTGAAGAACGCGCTTTTTGCCTCCGCCCCGCCTCAGGACATCGAAACCCACATTCTCCTGCATCAACGACGTAAATTAACCCATGAAGCAGAAACCTCTGTAGTCGATGAGCAAAGCTGCCGTGGCTTTGCCCCAGAGAGCAGACAGCGGACACCCTCCCTCTTGCTGGCCCTGTTCTTCTTGTTGGGCCTATATCTGGTGTTGCCCAAACTCTTGCTGATCAGCCTCACAATTTTGGGACTGCTGACCTTGGGCGGTGCCATCTCACTGCGCGTGATGGCGCTTGCACATTACCTGCGCCCCCTCTCTGCGGGGCCACCGATCTTGCCAGCTTTCCCTCCCAGGCCAGACGACACAATGCCAACGCCGCCCATCCTGTCCGGCGCAGAGCGTGGCAGCGTGGAAAAACTCCCTAAAATTTCGGTCTTGGTGCCCCTTTTTCACGAAACAGAAATCGCAACGGCGCTCATAAGGCGCCTGACGCAGCTCACCTATCCGCGCGCGCTTCTGGATGTGATCTTGGTGCTTGAGGAAAAAGACAGGCTGACCCGCGCCACCATTGCGCACACGCGCCTGCCCAGCTGGATGCGCGTTGTCGAAGTGCCTGCCGGATCAGGCATCACCACCAAACCCCGGGCACTCAACTATGCGCTGCCGTTTTGCAAGGGGCGCATCATCGGCATCTGGGATGCCGAAGACGCCCCTGCCCCCGATCAACTGGAACAGGTCGCCGCCGCCTTTGCCCATGCCCCGCCAGAGGTCGCCTGTGTGCAGGGCGTGCTGGACTTTTACAATCCCTACACCAATTGGATGTCCCGCTGTTTCACGCTGGAATATGCCGCGTGGTTTCGCCTCATTCTGCCTGCGCTTTCCAAGATGGGCTTTGCCATTCCTCTGGGCGGCACCACAGTGTTCTTGCGACGCAACGTGCTAGAAGCAGTTGGCGGCTGGGACAGCCACAATGTCACCGAAGATGCGGACCTGGGCATACGGCTGGCGCGCCACGGCTATCGCGCCATCATGCTCGCCTCCACCACCCGTGAAGAAGCCAATTGCCGCCCGATCGCATGGATCCGGCAACGCTCACGCTGGCTCAAGGGCTATATGGCCACCTACCTCGTCCACATGCGCGCGCCCCGCAAGCTGCTCGCCGAACTGGGCCTGCGCCAATTTCTGGGATTTCAGATTCTCTTTCTCTGCACCATCAGCCAATTCCTGATCGCGCCGCTGTTCTGGAGTTTCTGGCTGGCCCTCTTTGGCGCGCCCCATCTTCTGGCAGAGACCTTCCCCGCCAGCGCGCTCAGCGGCATCGCCGCCCTGCTGCTCTTGGCCGGGCTGACAAATGGATTGGTCTGGATCTGCGCCGCACATCGCTGCCAAAGACCCCGCCTGTGGGTCTGGAGCCTGACCATGGCCCTCTATTTCCCGCTCGCCACGGCTGCCGCCTACAAAGGTCTCATCGAAATGATTGTCGCGCCCTTTTACTGGGACAAAACCAGCCATGGCAAAACCACAGAGGCCACGCAGCACAACCTCCCATCTCAAGAAACGGCCCAGCCTGTCGCGCAACCGCGCTGATCAGCCTTCATTTTCCTGCTTCAACCGGGTCACAAAGGCGGTGGAAATATGCTTGCGCAGCGCCTCATCGGCCCCGTCTTCATTCCGCGCGGTGATCGCATCCACAATGGCCTGATGCTCCACCAATGTGTCTTCACCACGTCCCTCCACCGCAATGGAGGTGGTCGCCATAAGCGCCATGGAGCGGTGCACAAGATCCAACTGCTGCACCAGATAGCGATTGTGGCTCGCCAGATGAATCTGCTTGTGAAACCGCCGGTTGGAACGCGCCAGCGCAGAAGGATCGTCCACCAGATCCGCATCCGCAAGCACCATATCCTGCAATACCCGCACCTCTTCTGCGGTCGCATGGCGTGCAGCCAAACGCGCGGCCAGCCCTTCTAGCTCACTGCGCACCACATAAAGCTCTGCCATCTGATTGTGATCCAGCGAGTTCACAATCAGGCTGCGCCCGTCGCGCGCCAGCAGCGACTGTGTCTCCAGGCGTTGCAATGCCTCACGAATAGGCGTGCGCGACATGCCGAATTTCTCGGCCAGATCGCTCTCCACAAGCCGATCTCCGGGCTTGTACACCCCAACGTCAATCGCCTCCAAAATCAGCGTATAGGCATCTTTGTTAGGGCGAGTGTTCTGCGCCATCGTGCAACTTCCCTGTTTTGCGTTGCCGGCCAGACTACGCCGCCCAGCCCCCGATGCAACCCCACAAGCGGCGCATTGCATTGCAGAATGCGGCATTCACACGTATCACAAGAGCATGCCAAAACAGTCTTTCTCACATATCACCACCTGGGTGTTTGATCTCGACAACACGCTTTATCCGCCACAGGCACGCCTCTTTGATCAGATCGAAGTACGCATGACCAACTATGTGATGACCGCACTGGGGGTGGATCGCCCACAGGCCGATCACCTGCGCCAGGACTACTGGGCGCGCTATGGCACCACGCTCACCGGGCTGATGCGTGAACATGACCTTGATCCCGCACCTTACCTCAAAGACGTGCATGACATTTCGCTTGACCATCTGGAAGCAGACGGCCTTCTGGCCAGCCATATCAAAAGCCTGCCGGGGCGCCGCATTGTCTATACCAACGGCACCGCGCCCTATGCCGAACGGGTGCTGGCCGCGCGTGGACTGGAAGGCGCGTTTGACGCGATCTATGGTGTGGAACACGCAAATTTCCTGCCCAAGCCCGAACGCGCCGCTTTTGAAACAATCTTTGCCCAAGATGGCGTCAACACAGAGACCGCAGCGATGTTTGAGGATGATCCCCGCAATCTGCATGCCCCTCATGAGATGGGCATGCGCACCGTACATGTGGCCCCTGATCCGCATGATGCAGATCACATCCATTTCCACACCGACGACCTGCCGACTTTCCTGTCCAAACTGCGCGATTGAGCACCTCTTTGCGCAGGCACGGGATGCGACACTCTGCCCAGCTTAAACATGCGCGCACTTTGCATATTTAGGCCCTGCGACAGGACAGCTCACAGACACCGCTCTGCCATGCGGCGCTCTGCCACTTCTGACGTGCCCAGCACCACAGCTGGGGCGCAACATGGGGCATAGCACTTGCCCCTTCCTCCTCCAAGCCAGAATCTCTGGCACATTTTCTAGGACGCTTTCATGAGCCTTGCAGACGCGACTGATTTCACATCTTCCGCCGTAGACACCGATGCCCACCATGATGACCTGCCCTCACGTAAAGAAGTGATCACGGTCTGGAGCGCCATTGCGCTGATTGCCGCGCTCTGGGCAACCTCTGTGGCCATGTTTGGCATTCCCGGCCTCTACATGCCTGCCGTGGCCCTTGTGCCCGTGGTATTCCTTGCTCTGGTGGTGATCTCCAGAGGGTGACAATCCTTCCTCTTGGAACCCCTCAGCCACAGGCGTAAACTGCCAAGCAGGAGGCACAAGCCATGACTGAGACAACCCAAGTGGACATCCTGATTTCCGGCGGCGGCATCGCCGGGCTGACCGCCGCTGCCGCCTTTGCGACAGCCGGATTTTCCGTGCAATGCGTGGATCCGACACCGCCGGTCACCGAGCGGGATGCCGCCGGTGCCGACATGCGCACCACAGCCTTTCTGCAACCGGCCCGCCAGCTTTTGGAGGAGGCCGGTCTCTGGGCGCGTCTTGAGCCCCATGCCGCGCCGCTGCAGATCATGCGCATCGTGGATGCGGGTGGCGAGATTGCAGAGCCGCGCATCGTCAAAGACTTCAACGCCTCAGACATTTCCGAACAGCCCTTTGGCTGGAACCTGCCCAACTGGCTGCTGCGCCGCGAAATGATCGCCCGTCTGCAAGAGCTGCCCAATGTGGACCTGCGACTGGGCTGTGGCACAACCACGCTCTTCACCCGCACGCAGGAAGCCCGCGTGGGGCTCAGCGATGGCACACAGACCCGCGCCAGACTGGTGATTGCTGCGGATGGGCGCAACTCGCCCATGCGCACCGCGGCAGACATTGGTGTCAAAACCCTGCGCTACGGCCAAAAGGCGCTGGCTCTGGCGGTCACACACCCCATCCCGCATGGCAATGTCTCCACCGAAATTCACCGCTCCGGCGGTCCTTTCACATTGGTGCCGCTGCCAGACCATGAGGGCCTGCCCTCTTCGGCGCTGGTCTGGATGGAACGGGGCCCGCGCGCCCAAGAGCTGTTTGAGATGGACACTGCCAGCTTTGAGGCGGCAATGACCGAACGCAGCTGTGCGCTTTATGGCCCATTGACGCTGGCCTCCAACCGCACCATCTGGCCAATCATTTCCCAATCTGCGGAGCGTCTTTATGGCCAGAGGCTGGCCTTGGTGGCAGAAGCCGCCCATGTGGTGCCTCCCATCGGAGCGCAGGGGCTCAACATGAGCCTTGGGGACATGCGGGTGCTGCTGGAACTGGCAAAAGCCGATCCAGGCAGCCTTGGTGATGCTCGGATGCTGGAGCAATACCACCGCAAGCGCTTTGCCGAGGTCAAACTCAGGGTGCAGGGCATCGACATGCTCAACCGCGCCAGCATGGCCACAGCGCAGCCCCTGCGCGATGTCCGCGCCATGGGGCTCAACGCGCTCTATTCCATGGCCCCAGTACGCAAAACACTGATGCAGATGGGCCTCGGCGTTCGGTAAAATTACAGGTGTCGCGCGGCAACACGCCCGCGACGCGCGCCGCAAATGAGGCACATGCTCCCGCCCCTGCTGCGCGCGCCTTGCGGCACGCTGGCAGGGTTGGGCCCGGCCGGGGCCAAGCCCCGGCTCCACCGCTCAAATCCGCAACGGTCAAACGCCATCTGCTAGAGTGTTTCGCGTTTGGCCTGTGTCTTCTCGCGACAAGATTGTCCCGAGAATGCCATCCGACATGGCAACACCAGCCGCACGCCGCAGCCATAAAGTGAAAAGCCGAGGTTAACCCGGTTTTGTCGGGTGAAAATGACACCGCCGCGTTACCGACGGGATACAGACGCAATGCATATGCCCCGTTTTTAGGTTAACACACGCTCCAACACACCCTCCAGACGCGCAACAGTGCCCTCAACATCGTAGAGTTTATCAAGACCAAAAAGCCCAAGACGGAAGGTCATGAAGCCCTCTGGCTCATCACAGGCCAGCGGCACACCGGCTGCAATCTGCATCCCTTCCGCTGCAAACTTGCTACCATTCTGAATGGCGGGATCAGATGTATAGCTCACCACAACCCCGGGGGCGCCAAACCCTTTGGCAGCAACCGACGTAATGCCCTTTCTTTTCAGAAGATTACGCACCGCATCGCCCAACGCCCACTGTGCATCGCGCAGCTTGTCAAAACCGTAGTCGCGGGTTTCCACCATGGTATCACGGAACGCGCACAACGCATCTGTCGGCATGGTCGCGTGATAGGCATGGCCACCGTTTTCATAAGCTACCATGATGTCACGCCACTTCTTCAAATCGAGCGCAAAGCTGTCGGATTGCGTATTCTTCAATCTTTCCAGCGCCTTATCTGACAGCATCACCAAGCCTGCGGAAGGCGACGCGCTCCACCCTTTCTGTGGCGCAGAGCACAGCACATCAACCCCCAGAGCCTTCATGTCCACCCAGACACAGCCAGAGGCGATACAATCCAGCACCATCAGCGCACCAACCTCATGGGCGGCACTGGCCATGGCGGCGATATAGGCATCCGGCAGGATCACACCGGCGCTGGTTTCCACATGGGGTGCGAAGACAACCTGCGGTTTTTCCTCATGAATTTTCGCCACAACCTCTTCGATTGGGGCTGGCGCAAAGGGCGCAGTGGCTTCATCTCCCGCCTGCCGGGCCAGCATCACTGTGCTCTCAGCGGCAAAGCCACCAACCTCAAAAATCTGGCTCCACCGGTAAGAGAACCAGCCATTGCGCACCACAAGGGTCTTTTGGCCAGAAGCAAACTGACGCGCAACAGCCTCCATCCCATAGGTGCCGCCTCCGGGCACCAGGGCCACAGCATCCGCATGATAGACCTCTTTGAGAAGGTCGGATATATCACGCATAACCTTTTGAAATTTCTTGGACATATGGTTCAAAGACCGGTCCGTAAAGACAACGGAAAACTCGCTCAGACCACCGGGATCGACGTCATGTGCCATCTGCACTCTCCTATCTCTGCTCAGTCGCGTTTAGCCCGCAACCATGCAAAATCAAAGCCGCATGCACAGGAAACAGTTTCTTCTCTGACTTACAAAGGCCCAGGTCGCCGCTCTTCGCTGAGCAAAACATTGGCCTCCACATTGCCAACGCCGGGCAATGTCATCACCCGGCGGCGCAAAACCCGTTCAAAATCAGAGATATCCCGCGCGGTGACACGCAGGCGATAGTCATACATGCCCAGCACATGTTCAACGGTCTGCACCTCAGGAATTGCCGTCACGGCGCGTTCAAAATCTTCGAGGCTGACGCGTCCCTTGGTGGCCAATTTGATGCCAAGAAAAACGGTCACCCCAAAACCGAGCTTCTCACGATCCAGATCCAGTTTGCGGCCCGAAATCGCACCGCTGTCCTGTAAGCGCTTGATTCGACGCCAAGTTGCAGGCTGTGACATGCCAAATCGACGCCCAAGCGCGCCGGCATTCTGTGTGGCATCCTCCGCCAGCGCCTTTAGCAGCGCGCGGTCAATATCATCCAGATCCATCATATCGGCAGGCTCTCATCAGATTTGATCCGCGCCACATGCATGAGCGCCTCAATATCTGCGATATGAGGCAGTGTGAGGATACGGCGGCGGTAGATTTCCTGATAATGGGTCATATCTTTAGCGATCACCGACAGGCGCACATCCACCTGCCCCAGAAACGTCTGTATTTCAATGACTTCAGGAATCTCTCGCGCGGCTTCCAGAAAATCATCAAAGGCACGGGATTGGGTCTTATCAAGCGTCACCCGCAGGCTGACCTCAACCGCATAGCCCAAGGCCTGCCAGTCAATAACAGCCCGCTGACCGCGCAGAATGCCCCCTTCGCGCAGCTTATCGATTTTGCGCGACAGGCGGGAGGTGGTGAGGCCGAGACGGTCAGCCAGTTCCGGTAGGGACTGACTCGGATTGCCCTGAAGGTGGCGCAGTATGCGCCTATCGAGATCATCAAGCATGAAATCCACGATAAATCATCCAATCAAGAATAGAAACCTCGAATTAGACCCAAGTTTCACCCCTCACAACACTCTCTTTCCGCAAAGGAATGCCTATTGTAGCCGCAACATCAAACAGAGGAGCGTTCATCATGCGCGTTTATTACGATCGCGATTGCGACATCAACCTGATCAAAGACATGAAAGTGGCTATCCTGGGCTACGGTTCCCAAGGCCACGCACACGCGCTGAACCTGCGTGATTCCGGCGCGAAGAACGTGGTTGTGGCGCTGCGCGAAGGCTCCCCTTCCGCGAAGAAAGCCGAAGGCGAAGGCCTGCAGGTGATGGGCATTGCCGAAGCCGCAGCATGGTGTGACGTGATCATGTTCACCATGCCCGATGAACTTCAGGCAGAAACCTACAAGAAATACGTTCACGACAACATCAAGCCAGGCTCCGCGATTGCGTTTGCCCACGGCCTGAACGTGCACTTTGGCCTGATTGAGCCAAAAGAAGGCGTGGACGTGATCATGATGGCGCCCAAAGGCCCAGGTCACACCGTGCGTGGCGAATACACCAAAGGCGGCGGCGTGCCATGCCTCGTAGCCGTTGACACCGACGCAACCGGCCGCGCGCTGGAAATCGGCCTGTCCTACTGCTCCGCCATCGGTGGCGGCCGCTCCGGCATCATCGAAACCAACTTCCGCGAAGAATGCGAAACCGACCTATTCGGCGAACAAGCTGTTCTCTGCGGCGGTCTGGTAGAGCTGATCCGCTGTGGTTTTGAAACTCTGGTGGAAGCAGGCTATGCCCCTGAAATGGCGTACTTTGAGTGTCTGCACGAAGTGAAGCTGATCGTGGACCTGATCTACGAAGGCGGCATCGCGAACATGGATTACTCCATCTCCAACACCGCAGAATACGGCCAGTACGTCACCGGCCCACGTATCCTGAAGTACGACGAAACCAAAGCGCGCATGAAAGCGGTTCTGGAAGACATCCAGCAGGGCAAATTCGTGCGCGACTTCATGCTGGAAAACGCGGTTGGTCAGCCAACCATCAAAGCGTCCCGTCGTGCCAACGACGAGCACATGATCGAAGAGACCGGCGCAAAACTGCGCGGCATGATGCCTTGGATCTCTGCTGGCAAAATGGTCGACAAAGAAAAGAACTGATCCTTCTTTCCCCCTTGAAACACTGGACGCCCCGCAGATTATGTGGGGCGTTTTTCATTTGCCCACCGAGGCACCTGTTTGACCTTCCCGGCATCAGGGATCATGGTCCAAACAACCTGTAGGAGCGCATATGTCTGATCCGGATACCCCATCACTGTTCACCCCCAAGTGGCTCGCCGCTCTACTCAAAGGACAGCGTCCAGCCGGAGAGACCTTCTGGGTTGGCAACTATGGCACCGCATTGTTTCATCAGCCAATTCTCGCTGTTATGCTGGTGCTTCCGCTCCCCTCGATACTACCCGGATTACTCACAGCGCTGCTGACCGTGTATCAACTGGTTCTTTCAGTGGCCGTTGCGCGCGCCCAACCTAATGTCCCGACACCGACAGGTTGGAAGATAGCCGGCATTCTCGTCACTTTGGGCAATGCCGCCCTTTTTGCCACGCTCACCTCGGCCCTCTGGTAATCGGTACCATGACACGTGATCCAGAAATCACCGCTGGCAGCTGGCTGATGGTCGGCACACTTGGCTTGGTCTGGGGTGGCACGTTTATGGTGCAAAAACTCGCGCTCGACCATATGGCACCAATGTGGGTTGCGGCAGGTAGGATCAGCTTCGCAGCCCTGATCACCGCCTTTATTTGGCGCCTGCGCGGCGGGGGCATGTTTACCACGCAGGTAACCGACTGGCCCCGGCTGATCTGGGTATCCATGCTCAGCGCAGCCATTCCCTTCATGTTTCTTGCCTGGGCACAGCAACATGTAAGCTCCGCATTTACCGGCGTTTCAATGGCTGCGGTGGCGTTGATTGTTCTGCCGCTCGCACATTTTTTTGTGCCCGGTGAACGGATGACTCTGCGGCGCACCTTTGGCTTTCTCATTGGTTTTTCTGGCGTTTTACTTCTTATCGGCCCCGCAGCCTTTGCCAGCAGCGGCGCGGCACTGGAAAGCCTCGGCCAACTGGCCTGCCTTACCGCAGCATCCTGCTATGCTGTGTCATCCATTCTGATGCGCCGTCTGCCACCAATTGATCCCATTGGGCTATCGGCCGCGACCCTTATGTTTGGTGCAGTACTCGTCGTGCCATTGGCACTGATCAAAGAAGGCATGCCGCCAATGCCTGCACCAGAAGGTATGGCGATCGTTGCCATACTGGGCCTGATCCCAACAGCGGCAGCCGGGCTTTTGCGGATCCTTGTCATACGCACAGCGGGTCCCGTCTTCATGAGCCTAACCAACTATCAAGTGCCTTTGTGGTCTGTTGTATTCGGCGTCACGTTGATGGGAGAACCAGTACCCGGCTCACTGATCTGGGCTGCATTATTGATTCTATCAGGTGTTGGCTTGAGCCAATACGGCGCGCTGCGGCGACTGTTCACACAACAAGGCTGAGCTGTGTGAACATAACTGGCCAGGGGATCAGGCCGCTGGTCAGGCCACTGCCGCCTGAACCGCCTCTACAACGCTGTCCACAGCTTTTTCCAACAAAACCGCGTCTTCGCTCTCTGCCATGACCCTTACCAACGGCTCTGTACCTGATTTACGGATCAAAAGACGCCCTTGACCGGCAAGACTACGCTCCGCATGGGCAATGGCCGCCTTCACGCTTTCAGCCTCCAAAGGTGCCTGCCCTGCACCATAACGCACATTTTTCAAAAGCTGAGGCACAGTCTCAAAGACATTTGCCAATGCACTGGCAGGCTTACCGCTTTGCACCATTGCTGCCAGGAACTGCAGACCGGCCATCAACCCGTCACCGGTGGTGGCATAATCCGTCATGACAATATGGCCGGATTGTTCGCCGCCAAGATTGAAGCCACCCCGCCGCATGGCTTCGACAACATATCTATCGCCAACCGCCGTGCGCTCAAGCCGCAGGCCCTGTGCGCCCAGATATCGCTCAAGCCCCAGATTAGACATCACGGTCGACACCAGCGCGCCACCTTTCAGTTGGCCGCTTTGCGCCCAACGCGATGCCAGAAGCCCCATGATCTGATCACCATCTGCCACGTGGCCGTTTTCATCAATGATCATCACCCGGTCCGCATCACCATCCAGACAGATGCCAACGTCTGCGCCATGGGCCACGACAGCCTCCTGCGCTGTGCGCGTGCTGGTCGAACCGCAGTTTTGGTTGATGTTATACCCATTTGGCACCACACCAACAGCGATCACATCTGCACCCAGCTCCCAAAGTGCCTCGGGTGCCGCGCGATAGGCTGCGCCATTGGCGCAATCTATCACAACCTTTACACCCCGCAGAGGCAGGTCACGCGGCAAGGAGCTTTTGACCCGTTCAATGTAGCGGAACCGCCCATCGTCAATGCGCTGTGCGCGCCCAATATTCTGAGCCTGAGCGGACTCCACCCCCGCTTCGATGAGCTTTTCAATTTCCATTTCCGCATCATCGGAAAGCTTGAAACCATCTGGTCCGAAAAACTTGATGCCATTGTCTTCGGCCGGGTTGTGACTGGCAGAGATCATCACGCCCAAATCAGCACGCATGGATGTGGTCAACAAACCCACTGCCGGTGTTGGCACCGGCCCCAGCAGAAAAACGTTCATTCCCGTCGACGTCAGTCCAGCGGTCAAAGCATTTTCAAACATATAGCCGGACAAACGCGTGTCTTTTCCGATGACAACACGATGCTGATTGGTGCCATCGTTGCGAAAATACCGACCGACAGCGGCACCAATGCGCAATGCCATCTCTGCGGTCATCGGATAGGTGTTGGCCGTGCCACGCACACCATCGGTTCCAAAGAATTTACGCGTCATCGGTCACTCCTGTCGTCACTGCTTGCCACAGATTTATTGCCTGACGGGTCTCCGCCACATCATGAACACGCACAATTTGCGCGCCCTGCGCCACAGCTTCAAGGGCAACAGCAAGAGAGCCCGGCGCCCGATCCTGCGCAAGCGGAGCATTGCCGATCGTGCCAATGAACTTCTTCCGTGAGGCTCCTAACAAAACCGGACACCCCAAACTGTGAAACAGGCTCAAACGAGCCAACAGCGCAAGGTTGTGCGCCTGCGTCTTGCCAAATCCAATACCCGGGTCCACCACGATCTGATCCCGCGGCAAACCTAGGCTTTCAAGATACTCAACTTGTGTTTCAAGAAAGTCATACACATCCAACAGTACGTTATCGTAGCGCGGATCGGTCTGCATCGTGGCCGGATCGCCCTGTGCATGCATCACACAGACAGGCACATTCCGCTGAACAGCCATCGGCGCCAGTTCCGCGTCAAATGTAAACCCCGACACGTCATTGACCAATCCAGCACCTGCGCCCAAAGCTTCGCGGGCAACTTGCGACTTTCGTGTGTCGATGCTCATGGGAACATTCAGAGCTTCGGAGATCGCCTTTATCGCGGGCGCAGTGCGCGTGATCTCCACATCTTCCGGCACGAAGTCGGCTCCGGGGCGCGTGGATTCACCACCGACATCGATCATGTCCGCGCCGGCCTCCACCATCACGCCCGCATGCGCCAGGGCGGCCTGTGCGCCTTCGAATGCACCGCCATCAGAAAAACTATCCGGGGTCACATTCAAAATGCCCATAATATTGGGGCGCGCCATCGAAAGGCCCGCCACCGCACTGCGTGGGGATGTGATACGCCCCAACACCTCTGGCGGAAGCATCCTTGCAGCCACCACTTTGGCAGGCTCGCCACGCTGAAGACATTCAACATGTGAGAACCAACACCATCCCCCTGCCAGAACATATGCGTCATCGGGGCGTGCCGCATCGGTCTGCGGAAGAGCGCGATAGTAAACTGTCATGATCGCTGCATGCGCAAAACAGCTTCAAAAGGCAAGCGTTTACAAATCAGCTTGCAAAACAGACCCAACATGCACAGGGATTTCACCGCCCAAATTTTCAGTTGCAGTCGCAGCTGTGAACGCCAAAATCTCAATCGCATTCATTTCCTGCGCAAACCAAAGCGCCAGATCGAGTGTTTCGCTGGGGGCGGCAGAAGGCCCATCAACGGCATCCAAGACAATTTTGGACGGGGCCCAAACGCAAGTTTGCCCATTTTTCATGGCCCAATCCAGCTCGGTACGCGTATCCACCACCACGCATCGCGCATCGCGCGCGGCCAGAAGCCAGGCATTTTGCTCAATCGCCAGCAGATCCACACGGCGCTGCGTCATAGCATGGCCGGTTCTCAAAACCGTCTCTTCCGGGGCATCCACACAGAAGATCAACGGCTGGCCCTTCGCCAATAATTGATCGATCCAGATCCCAAGGTGCGGAGATTTCTGGGCCTCATTGGAGAGAAAAACCACGCGTGGCTGTGGCGGCTCTTCGTCCTGCAGCTCCTCCACTGGCGCCAGATTGGTCACACGGCTGCGCACAATCTCAACCCCCAGAGCCCCCGGTCCCCGATCCAGTTTCTCAATGCGCACAAAAACGCGCTGCGCCTGTGGCTCCAGCAAAACCCGATCCGCCACACGGGCGGCCAATGTCTCCAAAAGATTCAGACGCTCCGCTGCGAGCTCAAAGGCAATGGCTTCTGTGACCTTGTCATACGATAGAATACGATCCACATCGTCTTCGACAGACACCGTGATCGGGAGCACCTCAACCACCACATTGAAGCAAATCCGCTGCGTCGTGCCACGTTCTGCCTGAAACGCACCAATTTCAACTTCAACGATGTGATCACGCAATGAAATGCGGTCCAAAGGATCACTGGAGGATGTAGCCTCGGCACGTTCCGAAGGATGTGCGAAGGCCAACCGAATTTCATTGCTCATTTTGGCTTCCAAGCGCTTAAGTCTGGTGACTAGATTCTGATTTCGCCGCCTTTATCAGCCAGCAGAGCCTTTCACCATAGCGCAAAGACGTCATGTTTGACGCCTAAACCGAATAAATGGGGGCCTCATTTCCGGGAAAGACGGGTGGTCATCCGGTAGAAATGATGCACCCCGATTGTCGCCGTCCGCTCAAATGTGCGCGACCAGCGCGGGCTCACAGCTTTGGTATGATAATGTGTCGCGCCATCAGTCAGGGTCTTAGGAGACCCATCCAAAACGAGATGCGCCACCTTGCCTACACGCTCATAGGCAGTCTTCTCATGGATCTTGTCACTAATACCGTCACAGTTATACGTGAACTGGCACTGGTACTTGCGCCCACTGGCCGTGCCTTGATTGATCACGCCGCAGACGCTTTGTGGAAAAGATGAATGATCCTTGCGGTTCAAAATCACTTCCGCCACGGCAAACTGGCCTTTGACGCTTTCGCCCCGCGCTTCGAAATAAAGGGCCTCAGACAGGCACTGCCATTCTGCCGTGCGCTGTTCCTCAGTCACCTTCGGCAAGCTATCAATGAAAGCGCGGCTATAGGCGATCTCTGTTGGCTTGTCTTCTTTCTTGCTGGTGAAAATGTCGCGCAAAGTTTTGCCGTCAAACAGCACCAACTGTCGCGGTTTGGCCTCCTGCTTAGATGTCGCAGGCGTTGTCTCAGCGAAACTTGCGCTCGCGCAAACGACCGCCGCAAAAACGGATACAATAACACTACGCATGATGTGACCTCTTTGGGGAAACTATGACCCGACAGCTTTCAAACGCGGTGTTCTTAACGAAAATTTAACGAGTCGTCCACCAACGCACATGTCACAGCCCTTTCACCGTGATGAACACCACACACAAGTCAAGAAATATTCCTTATTTTATTGGATTTTGTCGCGAATAGCTAACTGTGCGGCAGCCAATCTAGCAACTGGCACGCGAAATGGTGAACAAGAGACATAATCGAGTCCAATCTCCCGACAGAAGGCAATCGATTCGGGGCTGCCGCCATGCTCACCACAAACCGAGAGTGTCAGCTTGGGCTGCGCACTACGTCCTCGCTCAGCCCCGACACGCAACAGCTCTCCTACGCCCTCTTGATCCAAAGTATGGAACGGATCTTCAGGAAAGACACCTTGCTGGACATAAGTACTCATGAAGCGACCGGCGTCATCTCGTGACAAGCCGTATGTCATCTGGGTCAGGTCATTGGTACCAAAGCTAAAAAACGAACAATGAGGGGCGATATCCTCCGCCCTCAAAGCAGCCCTAGGTGTCTCCACCATGACGCCAAGCCGGTAGTCAAAGTCACGACCTCGCTCTGTGCGCACCGCGGCGGCCACCGCGTCAATCCGTGTCTTTACCAGTTCGACTTCTCTCTTGGCTGATACCAATGGGATCATAATTTCCGGCACCACCGGATCAGAGGTCTTGCTGGCATCCAGTGTAGCCTCGAAAATGGCACGCGCCTGCATATCGAGTATTTCCGGGACCGTGATGCCCAAACGCACGCCGCGCAGACCCAGCATTGGGTTATATTCCCCCAGCGCCTGCACCCGCCGCGTCACATCAGACAATGGGAGATTCAGCGACTCGGCCAAATCTCGAAGACCTGCTCGGTCTGTTGGCAAAAATTCGTGAAGTGGCGGATCAAACAACCGAATGCAAACGGGACGTCCCTGCATAATCTCAAAGAGATCGACGAACATGTCACGCTGCATGGGAAGAAGCGCCTGAAGAGCCACACTGCGATCGGCAGGCGCATTGGCAAAAATCACCTCACGCATCGCGATCAGCTGGTCCGCTTCAAAGAACATATGTTCCGTGCGGCACAAACCTATGCCTTCCGCCTGAAACGTCAAAGCAGTTCGTGCATCCGCCGATGTATCCGCATTAGCGCGCACGCCAATATCGCGGCTCTCATCCGCCCATGACATCAGCACCTGAAACGCATCGTCTAGCGCGGCCTCCATCATCTTCGGCTGTCCTGCAAGCACCTGACCATTGGTGCCATCCACCGTGATCACATCTCCTTCGTGAAACACACGCCCATCCGGCGCAACGATACGGCGTTTGTTGATCTGAAAGCGCATGGACGTTGCGCCAACCACGCAAGGCAAACCCAGCCCACGACCGATAACCGCAGCATGGCTGGTCATCCCGCCACGCTCCGTCAAAGCGGCAACCGCAGCATGCATACCACGAATATCTTCCGGGTTTGTCTCCCGGCGCACCAGAATACAGGCTTCTCCCCGTGCGTCGCAGGCCTGGGCCTCTGCAGCGGTAAATACGATTTTCCCGGTGGCCGCCCCCGGGCTTGCCGCAATACCAGTCCCGATCACATCTCTCTCAGCAGTGCTGTCCACCTGCCGGTGCAACAATTCATTGAGCGCACGGGGCTCAACCCGCATCACGGCCTCTTCACGGGAAATGATCTTATCTTCTGCCAATGCAACAGCAATGCGCACGGCTGCGCGCGCACTGCGCTGAACGCGTACACCATCCAGAATGCGGATTTCACCGTTTTCTAGCGTGAATTCACACTGCATTTCCTCACGCAACTTCGCACGCATCAACGCTGCATGCTCTGTCAGCTTTGCGAAGGCGTCTGGCAGTTTTTCCTCAAGCGATGGCCCTCTTGCATCGTTTTGCAAAAACATGGCCGCCGCTCCAGACTTGAGCGCATCGCGGCCCTGGCTCTGGCTCATGTATCGGCCGGTGATCTGAGGGACACCCGTGCCTCCATCAACCAACTGCAAAACACCACTGCCGCTTTCTCCGTGCCCCACGCCCAGAGCCATCGCCTGAATAACAAGTCCCAGTCCAGCATCCGCAGGCGCCCCTTTGGCTTGGCGAAGCAACCTCGCCGTCGTGCCCTCCCAAGCGCGCGCCATAGAGCGCAAAACGCCAATCAATTGCTCGCTGCGCGACTGTGGGAAGGGTTCTTCGGCCTCACTTTCGTAGGCCTCTAAGAAGTCCGACACCGCATCAGCATCTTTTGTGTCCAGATCATCAAAAATATCCGGATCCAGACGTGCAACATGCGTCGAATATGACTGAATGAACTTCAAATAGAGTTTGCTGGCAGCTTCGGCACCAATCTCTGCGCTTAACCGCGACAACTGGACGTCATTCATGCCAATATTCAAAATCGCCCCCGGGCCGCCCCAATCAGGGTCTTCCGAGCTTGGACGCACACAAAGCAGCTGATCTTGCCCAAAAGGTGTCAGCATCTGCTCCATGTCCAGCCAATCTCCGGCGGCCAGCCCATGCACCGCATCAAAGGACAATGCAACCGTCAAAGGCACGGGCAATTCCAAGCGGACAAGGCGCTGCAAGCACTTAGCCCGCCCACCATGCGTTGCGGGCGACATGGGCGCGGTTGGAGTTATCAGGGTAATATGCGGATCATTCTGCTGCACTGCGGCACCTTTACTTTGCCGTGGGCAGCATAAAGCGCATGGGGCGCGAGGCAAGCCTTAGCTGCCCCGCGCCCCATGGCACCGTAGTACTACGTCTTAGCCTTCAACGCGCGTCAAATCTGCAGCCTGCAGACAAATCGTGCGAATGCGTGACAGCAGGTTGAGGCGATTACGACGCACAACGTCGTTGTCGCTGTTGACCTGCACCGCTTCAAAGAAAGCGTCAATTGGAGCGCGCAGCGAGGCCATGGTGCCCATGGCCGAGGCGAAATCTTCGGCCTCGATGGCCGAAGAGATCGCGCCTTCCGCCTGATCAAGAACTGCAAACAACGCTTTTTCGCTGTCATCTTCGGCAAATTTCACATCCGCGCCATAAGAGTACTCTACGCCGTCTTTTTCTTCGGCTTGGCTCAGAATGTTGTTGGCCCGCTTGAACCCCTGCAAGAGGTTTTCGCCATCTTCGGTGGACATGAAGTCCTGCAACGCGCGGGCTCGTGCCACAAGCAATGCGAGATCATCGTTGCCTGGCATCGCGATACAGGCGTCAATCACATCATGACGGATGCCTTGGTCACGCAAGTAGACCTTGAGGCGGTCATGGAAAAAGCTCAACAAGTCACCTGGCGCAGTTTCAACGATACCACGCGCCTGCGCAGCCTGCATTGCCATGTGCTTTGCGTCATGCCCTTCTGCATCCTGGGCGGCTGCATCCCATTCATCGACTTTCAGCAGAGCGGCGACAGCCTTTTGCGTGATTTCCAGCAAGTTGATGCGCAACCCATTCTCCAGAACAAGACGAATAACGCCAAGCGCGGCCCGGCGCAGCGCGTAGGGATCTTTCGATCCCGTAGGCTTTTCATCAATCGCCCAGAAACCTGACAAAGTGTCGAGCTTGTCCGCCATGGCCACAGCCACAGAGACCGGCGCGGTTGGCACATCGTCAGACGGGCCAAGTGGGGAGTAATGCTCTTCACTGGCCTGCCCCACTTCGGCGGGAAGCTCGGCAGCCTGCGCATAATAGCGCCCCATAAGCCCCTGCAGTTCAGGGAATTCATAGACCATCTCAGAGCTCAGATCCGCCTTACAGGCCTGTGCTGCCATCTGTGCCAACATAGGCTCGGCATTGACCGACGGTGCCAGCACGGTGGCCAAATGCGCAATGCGCATCACACGCGCGCCTTGGCTGCCGATCTGTGCATGGAAGGTCACATTATCGAGCTTCTCCACCCAAGGCTCAAAGCCTTGGTCCTGAACCATGCGCACGTCGTTTTCCCAGAAGAATTTCGCATCGCTCAGGCGCGCGAACAGAACCTTCTGATTGCCCGCCAAAATGGTCGCACCATCATCTTTGGTTGCACGGTTGGCAACGGTCACAAATTTCTCAATGCGGCCAGTCTTAGGGTTCTTCACCGAGAAGAACTTCTGATGCTCTTTCATCGAGGTCTGCAACACTTCCGGCGGCAAGCCAAGGAAATCCTCTGCAATGTCCCCCATCAGCACAACCGGCCATTCAACCAGACCGGCAACTTCGGCCAGAAGGCCTTTGTCTTCCACCACTTCGAGACCTTGGGCAAAGGCCATGTTGGTGGCGTCGTTCCAGATGGTTTCGGCGCGCTCTTCGGCGTTCAGCACCACTTTGCTGCGCTTGAGCTTGACCTCATAGTCCTCAAAGCTGGTCACGGCAAAACGGCCCTCGCTCATGAAGCGGTGGCCTTCGGTGGTGTCACCGGAGGTGATCCCGTCGATGTCGAGCGGCACAATGCTGTGGCCGTCCTCTGCGGACAGAATGCACAGGATCGAATGCAGCGGGCGCACCCAACGCAGGCTGCCTGCGCCCCAGCGCATGGATTTGGGCCAGGGGAAATTGCGAATGGTGTCTTCGAGCACCTCAGCCACGATCTCTGCCGCCGGACGGCCGGGCTTGGTGATGGTGGCAAAGTAGACCGCACCTTTCGGTGTCTCACGCTCTTCCAGATCTTCGCGCGCCACACCTGCGCCACGCAAGAAGCCCTCGATGGCTTTGTCAGGCGCGCCAACTTTCGGGCCTTTACGCTCTTCATTCACGGTCGGGCTTTCGGCCAGCAGACCTTCCAGCGCGAGCGTCAAGCGGCGCGGCGTGGAATAGGCACGTGCGTGGGCATAGGTCAAACCGGCCTCGACCAAACCATCCGTCACTTTCTTTTTCAGGTCTTCAGCGGCCCGCGCCTGCATACGGGCGGGGATTTCCTCAGAAAAGAGTTCGATCAAGAGATCAGGCATGACGGATCCTTAGAAGTTCACGATGGTCTGAATAACTACCGCGTTGGCAATATCGACGAAAAACGCCGAAACCAAGGGCAAAACGACAAAAGCGATCGGAGCGGGGCCATATCTCTTGGTCACGGCAGTCATATTGGCGATGGCGGTGGGCGTTGCCCCAAGGGAAAACCCAGCAAACCCCGATGCCAAAACCGCCGCGTCATAGGTGCGCCCCAAGATATAGAACAGCACGAACAACACCAACACTACCGTCGCCAGTGTCTGTGCTCCGACAGTAGCGAGGATGGCGAGGCCCGTTCCGCTCAAGGTGGAAAAATCCAATGTCATCAGCGAGACAGCCAAAAACACGCCAAGGGCAAATTCTGAGACAACAGCAAGCGTTGGTGTGCGCGCCACCGGAGGCGCATGTGGCACCAGAAAACTGCGCAAATTGCCAAGCAAAATGCCAACAATCAGACAGGGTACAAACAACGGTAACTTCAGACCAAGCTCCGAAAGGAGACCGTGCAATATATACCCTAGAATAATAGCGACATGCAGCGTCAACATCACCCGCATCAGCGTGACATGACTGATCTCCGTCACCTCATGCTCATCTGAAAACGAGACACCGACCACGTCTTCGCCATCGCCATGTGCCGAAGTAAGCGCATTGCGCGCGATCAGATACTTCGCGATTGGCCCGCCTACGAGAGATGCCGCAATGAGGCCAAGGGTTGCCATCGCCACGCCGAGCTCCGTCGCACTGTCAAATTCCGTAGCTTGTGCAACGTTTGGCGCCCAGGCAATGGCGGTACCATGCCCGCCAATCAGAGACGCTGACCCTAACAACACCCCTGTTTTCATCGGCAAGCCGAAAACACCAGCGCTCAGAACCCCAACGATGTTTTGAATAATGATTGTGGCCAGCGTGAGAAGGAGCAATAGACCAAGCAGCCGCCCGCCAGACAGCAAGTCAGACAAGCGCGCATTCAACCCGATCCCCGCAAAAAACAGGACCAAAAAATAGTCCCGGGCGCCCATTTCAAATTGGAACTGTGTCCCAAAAACGACGGAATAAACTCCGAAGGCCGCTGCGGCCAGCAACCCGCCCGTAACTGGCTCTGGAATGTTGAACTCCCGCAACACAGCCACTTTACGCGTCAGCTGAGCACCAAGCAGATAGACCGCAAATCCCAAAGTCGCGGTCAACATTTCAGGAACGACAAGGATCTGCGACATTTCCAATCACTCTATAGGACGCGGCGGACAATGCTCTGGAAGATGCTTTCCATCAAAGGCAATCTCACCGCACTCATTGATCTCATTCCATGCAAAGCCTCGACCATCAGGCAGGATCACTACAATACGATCAATGCCATAATGCACGTCTTTTTGCCCTAAAAACGCAATGGCTTCCTCGGCTTCGAGGGCTGCGCCAATTTCTTTGGCATCAAAGCAGTCAAACCAACCTGGCGCATTGCGCGGCTCTGCCTTCTCCAACATGACATAGGTTTCGGTCAAAAGCGCTGCGCTCATAGAAGTCTCAAAGCAGGCCCGATACCGGATCGGGCTGCTCTCACTGTCGATGGCCCGAAAGTTTTGATAGAGAATAGGCTCAGACGCTTCATCAACGAGAAGTGTCAATTTGACGTCGTCATTATTGCTGGAAGCAGGCACAGGCTCATAGTAGCCATACACCTGCAACCAGTACATGGCGGCTCCGCCAACCAAAGCAGTGAGCACAATAAGCCCTCCCAAGAATTTCCCAGTCATGCGGATGCCTCGCGTTTTTCCATGTCGCAGTTGTTACACAATACGTGCGCTGCCTTCAAAATGACCAGTCGCAGAGCAAATTATAGGATGCGTGTCGGTGGCCAACCTGCTCGGCAGGCCTTGTATTTTCAGCCTGTAGCAAGCACCTTACCGTCTTGAACCCACTGCCATTTTACCGGCAAGGCCGCAAGGCTCGGCATCGCTGCAACTAAACCTTGCGCCTCATGGTGTTCACGCAGCAAAGCCCCCGGCTTCGGTCAACACAAATGCATCGGCACATTGCTTCGCCAGCGCGCGCACACGCCCGATATAGGCTTGGCGCTCGGTGACCGAAATCACGCCACGCGCATCGAGCAGGTTAAATAAATGTGAAGCCTTGATGCACTGATCATAGGCCGGATGCGCCATGATGATACGCTTGCCGGTTTTGGGATCCAAATGCTCTTGCGCCAGAATCTTCGCACATTCTGCTTCGGCTTCTTCAAACTGCTTTAGGAGAACATCGGTGTTGGCCACATCAAAGTTCCAACGGCTGTATTCCTGCTCGGTTTGCTTAAATACATCCCCATACTTAAGCGCGATAGGCGCATCAGGATCATTGAACGGCATGTCCATCACGTGATCAACACCAAGCACATACATCGCCAGGCGCTCGAGCCCGTATGTCAGTTCGCCAGAAACCGGATGGCAGTCATGGCCACCCACTTGCTGAAAATAGGTGAACTGGCTCACTTCCATGCCATCACACCAGACTTCCCAGCCAAGCCCCCAAGCCCCAAGCGTTGGGCTCTCCCAATCGTCTTCCACAAAACGGATATCGTGCATCTCCATATCGATGCCAATGGCCTGAAGGCTGCCCAGATAGAGCTCTTGCAAGTTGGGCGGGCTCGGTTTGATCAGAACCTGATATTGATAGTAGTGCTGTAGACGGTTTGGGTTTTCACCATATCGACCATCCGTCGGGCGGCGCGACGGTTGTACATAGGCAGCGGCCCAGGCTTTGCTCCCCAAAGACCGCAACGTAGTGGCGGGGTGGAATGTACCGGCTCCGACTTCCATATCGTAAGGCTGCATGATCGCGCAGCCTTTTTCAGCCCAATAAGTCTGAAGCCGCAAAATGATCTCTTGGAAGCTACGCGGTTTACTATCGCTGTGTGCCATGCTCATTGCCCTCTGGAAACGCGGGTCTTGCTTAAGCGCAACGCCGCACGGGGTCAATTGCAGGCAGCCGCAAAATAGACGTGCAAGATAGCGCGAACCTGATAAACAGAGCCAATAAATTCACCCGTCACGAGTTTCAGGGACAACAATCAATATGTTGCGCACACTTCTGTCGCTTTTTGCCACCATTCTCCTAAGCGCCACACTCGCTTCGGCACAATCCACACGAGATGATATTGTCTGGGTGCAGCTGGAAGCGCGGCCAAGTCTTGCGGAAGCTACCGAGAACATTCGCGGTTATGCACAGCGCATGTCTGACGTGAACGGCTTCTCTTTGGGCGGCGGATGGTATGCCGTTGCATTGGGCCCCTATCGCCGTGAGGATGCTGAAAACGTGCTGCGCGTCTATCGCTCTGAAGGTTTGGTACCAATTGATAGCTACCTCGCCACGGCGCGGGAGTATCGCAGCCAGTTTTGGCCAGTGGGTGCCAACCAGCTTGCAAATCCGGAGGCAGCCCTAAATGGCACCTCCCCGTCCGGAGCGACAGCATCACAACCTCTTGAAACCGCCCCAGACGACACAGAAGTGGTCATCGTGGAGACGCCGGAGCAGCCGGCCACGCTCACGCCCCCCATTTCCCAACCCGATGAGACAGTACGCGAAGCACGCGCAAGCGAAGCGCGCCTTACGCGTTCCGAGAAAATGCAGCTGCAAGAGTGGCTGAAATGGGCTGGCTACTACAATGCCGCCATCGACGGTGCTTTTGGTCGCGGCACCCGTGGTTCCATGTCCGCCTGGCAAGCAGATAATGGGTTTGATCCAACCGGTGTGCTGACCACGTTGCAGCGCGCCACATTGCGTGGGCAGTATTATGCGGTGCTGGAAGGGCTGGACCTTCAGCGCGTGACCGACACGCAGGCTGGCATCGAGATGGTTGTGCCTTTGGGCGTGGTTGCAAAATCAGCGACCGAATATCCCTTTGTGCGCTATGAGGCGACTGGAGATGTGCCTGCCCAAGTGATGCTCATCAGCCAAGCTGGCGATCAAAACACGCTCTTTGGTCTTTATGACATCATGCAGACACTGGAGATCGTGCCACTGAACGGCCCCCGCGAACGCAAGAAAAACAGCTTTGTTCTCACAGGGGAAGATGGGCGCATCAGCAGCCATACGGAAGTCACACTCAAAGATGGCCAAATCAAAGGCTTTACGCTGATCTGGCCTGCCGGTGATGAGGAACGCCGTAAGCGTGTGCTGCGTGAAATGCAGGCAAGCTTTGCCTCGGTTGGCGGCACACTTGATCCAGCTGCCGGGGCAGACGTTACTCAGGACATCGACCTGATATCCGGCCTGCAAGTGCGCAAACCACAGCGGGCACGGTCTGGCTTCTTCATTGACACCAAAGGACATGTGGTCACCTCAGCAGAAGCCGTCCGCGCCTGCACACAAGTCACCATCGAAGGCGAATATGAGGCCCAAGTCTCTGTCATTGACGAGGCGCTTGGCGTTGCCATTCTTTCTCCCAAAACCTCTCTGGCCCCCATGGCCACTGCCGCCCTTCGCTCCGGTGCGCCACGTCTTCAATCCGATGTCGCCGTTGCCGGATACTCGTTTGAAGGCGCTTTGGGGGCGCCCACAGTGACCTTTGGCACCCTTTCTGATGTCAAAGGCCTACGCGGCGAACAGGAACTGGCACGTCTGGCGATGCGTGTTGAGCCCGGTGATTGGGGGGGACCCGTCTTTGATGCTGGCGGTGCAGTCTTTGGCATGTTGCTGCCACGCGATGCACAGTCCACTCAGCAACTCCCAACAGAAGTCAACTTTGCAGTGAACGCAGATGCGCTCCGCGCGCTATTGGCGCAAGAAGGCATCCAAGCCGCGCAAGCCAGCACAGGCGATGCGATTGCTCCTGAGGATCTGACCAAACAAGCTGGCAATATGACCGTTCTGGTAAGCTGCTGGTAGAGCTATCAGCATCTCCGAAACACCAAGGGGCGATGCCATGGCATCGCCCCTTGGCTTTGCAGTGGCACCAAAACACACGCCCTTGCTGACCCAGACTTAGAGCGCATGACTGCACGCTTGTTTGGTCGTAAACTCGACAGCTCCGACAGGCATAAGATCAAACGCGGCATGACACATCCTGTCTAAGCGCATCTTGATCCGTTGCTATCAAGCTCTCCAGAATTGCACTGTAAACAGGACATAAACAGCCAAAAGCTCAAGGCGCCCAATCAACATGCCGATCACCAATATCCATTTAGCACTGTCATTGAGCGTCGAAAAATTCCCTGCGGGCCCAATAATATCTCCCAAACCCGGGCCAATATTCGCCAACGCAGCCGCTGCACCGGACAAAGCAGTTGTGAAATCAAGTCCTGTCAGACCCAACAACACCGAAAGCGCGCCAAGCGTAACCGTGAAGAACACAAAAAAGCTCATCACCGAACTCAGCACATCGTCGTCAATTTTGCGCCCTTGGTAGGTGGGGGCAAAAACGCCACTAGGGTGCTGAAGCTTGCGAATTTGCGATTTGATGGCAGCAAAGAGCAGCTGATAGCGAAAGATCTTAATCGAGCAGGCCGTAGAGCCAGCGCATCCGCCAATCAATCCTGCAAAAAACAGCACAGACACAGGAAAGCCGCCCCACTGCATGTAATCAGCACTGGCATAGCCTGTCCCGGTGACAATCGATGTTGTGTTAAACAGCACCTTCCGAAATCCAGCCTCGCTCCCAAGCCCCCTGCTGAGGACTTGCCAGAACGTCAGCATGATCACGATAACGGCAATCGTCATGAGAAAAACGCGGATTTGAGAATCCTGCAACAAGGGCCGCGCCGTACCTGCGGTCAACTGTACGAAGCGGACAAAGGGCAATGCGGCCAACATCATAAAGATGACAGCCACATACTCTGTGCCAACCGAAAACGCCCCAAAAGAGGCATCATAGTTGGCGAACCCGCCTGTCGCGATCGTGGTCATTGCATGCACCACAGCATCAAACGCAGTCATCCCCGTGATGACATAGGCCAAGGCGCAGGCCACAGTAAGTGACACATAGATCACCGAAATACGGCTACTGATTTCCGTGGCCCGCGGAAGAATTTTACCGAAAGTGTCAAATCCTTCAGAGCGGAAGATCTGCATCCCCCCAACGCGCAGTTCCGGCAGGAAAACCATCGCCACAACAATGATACCAATTCCCCCAAGCCACTGAAGCAATCCGCGCCACAACAGCATGCCCCGCGGCATGTCATCCAACCCTGAAAAAACTGTGCTTCCCGTCGTCGTCAAGCCGCTCATCGCCTCAAATACCGCATCAACGGCGCGCGCTTCTGTTGCGCCCAAGACAAACGGCAAAGCTCCGAAAATCGGCAGGGCGAGCCAGACAGACGTTGTCAAAAGAAAGGTCTGTTGGAGCGACAGCCCTTCGCCACGACGGTTGTGGCAAGACAATGCGACGAGCCCCCCCGTTAGGCTGGTGATAACCGCGCTGATAAAGAACGCCCCCCAGTGGCCGTTTCCCTCTACGATGTCCACAAACATCGGGAACACCATCGTTGCTCCCAACATAGCCACAAGCAGGCCGATCACATATCCAACGGGTCTGAAATCAAACATGCTGCAGCGTTGGCGCGTGCCGAAGCCGGAGTCAAGCGACTAACCGAACACGTCGAGCCCCTCGACTGCCTACAGGTGACGCAACAGTGAACGCCGCGTCTCACCCGACGTGGAAAAGCGTCGTAAACAGCTTTGGATCAAGGCTGTCGGATGCAAAAAGCGTCCCATCTGTCAGAACCGAGACCGCATCATGGCTGTGCAGGCTTTCCTGATGGCTCGCGATCACACGGAAATCCCCAATCCGATCATCCGCTTTCAACTGTTCACAGAACAAGCGCGCCGCGTCTTCTACAAAGATCGGGTTTGCCGCATTGAGTTCAGCAAAGGCCTGTTCATCCTCGCGCTTGACCATAACCTGCGTTTCCGTAGGCACCGCAGCCCGTGCGAGATCAATCAAATCTTCAAACCACAGCTTCGGGCGATCTACCACCTGAACGGAGATCCGCGCCACAGAGCGCTGTGAATGTGGCGTTGCCAACTGTCCGCGGGCCATCCGCGCATGTTCGCTCAGCTCCAAAGAGCATGGGCAGGTTGAGGAATACACATAGTCCAGATGCATGATTTTATGCATCACACCGCCCTGCTGAACCTTTTCAAGCGCGATGTCGTAATACTGATAGCCTTCCAGTCCAGAGCGCAATGACTGGATTTTCATAGGATAAGAAAAGCGCATCTGCAGGCGTGCATCGAAGCTTTCGAGATCCGTAATGTAGTCCGCCAGCGCGGCTTCCATGACACTGAAGCTGAATGTCTTTTCGGCATGTTTGTAGAAAGAGCGCATGATCCGGGACATGTTGATGCCCTTTTTGTCGGCCTCAAGGCTCACCGTACCGGTGACGCTGGTTTCCAGCGTGATGTCGCCATTGTCACGCGTGTGAAACCGGATGGGCAGGCGGAAATTGGAAATACCCACATGCTGAATTTGCTGCTTCTCACCTTTAATCAGGCTCGAAGGGCCATTCTGTAGATCAGGCAGCGTCGCCCGATACTCCGGTGTCGCCTCAAAATCAGTCGGATAGTCCCGCGACAAAGACGGGTAATTGGCCAACGGCTGATCCGGAAGCAGGCGTGAAATCGCAGGATCAAGCTCTGCAATCTCAGTGACCGACGCCGTTTTTGCCCAGGCGCGCAGCTGCGCGAGCGCCTCTTCAGCGTCATCGCGCGTAACATTACCGTTTGAGGCAGAAGTCTGAATGTTCATAAGCCATGCGCCCTTGCGTCCTGTCGCCAGCCTAACTTAGTCGGTCTGGCGTCAAATTGCTAATTTCGATAAACTATACGCGGAAAACGACCTATTGGTTCATCAGATGACCAACTTTAGGTCACCGCGGCGACGCGTCAGGGAAACGAGGCCGCGGTGAAAAGCATCTCACGACTCAGCAATAGCCAGAGCACGCGTGATATCGTCGATAAGATCCTGTGTGTCTTCCAGACCAACAGAAAAGCGCACAAGCCCGGGCGTAATGCCCAGATCTTTTTTCTGGTCGTCAGGCAAGCGTTGATGCGTGGTGGTTGCAGGATGGGTTGCAATGGATTTTGCATCGCCCAGATTGTTGGAAATCACAGCAATTTCCAGAGCATTCAAGAACTTGAACGCCGCGCTCTGCCCGCCTTTCAGGTCAATGGACAGCACCGTACCGCCTTTGCCGCCCAACTGCTTTTGCACAAGCGCAGACTGCGCATGAGAGGCCAACCCCGGATAAATGGTCCGCTGTAGTGCACTATGCCCTTCAAGCGCTTGGGCGATCGCCAAAGCGCTCTCAGCCTGAGCCCGCACGCGCAAATCAATGGTTTCTAATCCCTTCAGCATCACCCAAGCATTAAAGGGGCTCATGCTGCCGCCGGTATGCTTCATATAGGGCTCTACAGTCCCGCGAATGAAGTCTTTCGTCCCAAGGATGACGCCACCAAGCGCGCGTCCCTGACCGTCAATATGTTTGGTTGCGGAGTAAATGACCACATCCGCGCCCTGCGCGATGGCCTCGCTGAACACCGGTGTCGAAAAGACATTGTCGACGACAACAATGGCGCCAACCTCATGCGCAATTTGCGCAACCGCCGCGACATTGATGACTTCCAACGTCGGGTTGGACATGCTCTCAAAGAACACCGCCTTGGTGTTCGGCCGCATCGCCGCTTTCCAGGCCGCCAGATCAGTACCATCCACAAAGGTCACCTCCACGCCGTAGCGGCTGAGGATGTTCTCCAGGATATAAAGGCAGGAGCCAAACAACGCTTTGGCGGAAACCACATGATCCCCGGCCTGCAAAATTGATGTCAGCGCGCCACTAACGGCGGCCATACCGCTTGCGGTGGCAAAGGCATCCTCTGCCCCCTCAAGCGCTGCAATACGCTCTTCAAACATAGCCACGGTCGGGTTGCCATAGCGGGCATAGATGAACTCATCCGGGCCCGTCTCAATGAAGCGTGCTTCAGCTTGTTCCGCGTTGTCATACACAAATCCCTGCGTGAGATAGATCGCTTCACTGACCTCATTGTATTGACTGCGCCGCGTGCCGCCATGCACCAGCTTCGTGCGCTTGTTCCAATCGCTCATATCTTCATCTCTCCTGAACCATCCCGAGATGGCCCAAATAAAAAGCCCCGTTCCGGCCAAGCGGAAGGGGCTCCTTCATCCTGACCTCTTTAGCGGCTTGTTTAACGTGGCCCGCAATCCGGTAACAAATCGCCACTGTCGCGGCGTAGGCCGCAAGGCCACAAAGGTCAAGCATGATGCTCCGCTGTCACGCGAGTTTTACCCAAAATGTACCATTGACCTGATGAATTCAGCAAAAAGGCTCCAGAAAATGGTCATGCGACAGCTAGGTCGCCAAACTTAAACCTTTGCTGAGAGCTCCTTGCACAAATGCCCACAAATTTGCCCGACCGCTGCCAAACTAGGCGAAAGCAAGAAGGCCTGCCCCCTCTTGCGAGAAAACGGGATTTCGGCATCATGTCAGCCAGAAGGCAACAGGAGCACGCATGTCACAATCCCCTATTGATCTCTACTACTGGCCAACACCGAATGGCTGGAAAGTCTCCATTGCTTTGGAAGAGATGGGCCTGCCCTACAGCACGCACCTCATCAACATTGGCAACGGCGATCAATTCGCGCCCGAGTTTCTGAAGATTGCGCCCCACAATCGCATGCCTGCCATCGTCGACCCGGATGGCCCGGATGGCACAGCACTCTCTGTTTTCGAAAGCGGGGCGATCTTGAGCTATCTGGCACGTAAAACGGGCAGTTTCATGGGCAAGACTGCACGTGACAGAGTTGCCGTTGAAGAGTGGCTCATGTGGCAGATGGGCGGGCTGGGCCCGATGGCGGGTCAGACACATCACTTCCTGAAGTATGCCCCCGAAGACATCGCCTATGCCAAAGACCGATACAGGAAAGAAACTGCGCGTCTCTACGGCGTGCTGGATCGCCGGCTGGCGGACAATGAATATGTGGCCGGTGATTTTTATTCGATTGCAGACATGGCCATTTGGGGCTGGGCTTCTCTTTGGGAGGGACAGGAGCAAACCCTTGAGGACAAACCGCATATGGCGCGTTGGCTCAAGCAATGCTGGGCGCGTCCAGCTCTGCGTCGCGGCCGCGCGCTCTTTGCCGATTTGCGGGGGGATCGCTCCGACACCTGGGTGCAGAACGACCTATTTGGCCCAAACGACGCTTAGAGCAACGGGCTCATGCGTCCTCTTCTTCAATGGCGTAGTCCTGAAAGATCTTGCCCTGCGTCATGAAGAAGGCAAACACTGCTGCGGTCAGCCCAAAGGTCTTGAAATACACCCAAGTGTCTGTGCTCTGAGTGCGCCAGATAATTTCGTTGAGCGCCGCAAGCGCCAGAAAGAAATAGGTGAGCCGCTTGGTCAGCAGCATCCAGCCCTCTTCTTTCAGAGGCATCATCTCTTCCATAACAAACTTGAGATAGCTCTGCCCACGCAACAGTCCTAGGCCCAGCGCACCGCCAAACAAGAGGTAGATCATCGTCGGCTTCATCTTGAAGAAACGCTCATCATTAAGCCAAACCGACAGACCGCCGAACACCACCACAAGAACCAGAGTGGCAATCTGCATTTTGCTGATCTTGCCCGTCAACTTCCAGAGGATCGCTGTCGTTATCACTAACAGGGGAATGAACCCGGCGGTGGCAATGATGAACCCATCATAGCTGTTTCCTGCAATCTCAAAGCTCTGGTCCCGCATCCGCAGGTAAGCCACGAAAAATGCCACAATCGGCCCCATCTCAAGGCCCATCTTCAGCATGGGATTGATCTTTTTCTCAGACATCGCGCGCTCCTGTTATCTGCCCAGTTCCACTATCACAGCCCCCAGCGCAATCAATGCCATCAAAGCAATCCGACGCGGCCCCACTGTCTCTTTCAGAAAGATCCACCCAATCAAGGCCGCAAAGACCGGCGAGGTTTCACGCAGCACCGCCGCTTCACCAACGTTATCAAGCCGTGTGGCCAGCATGACCGAGCCAAAACTGGCAAATGCCACAAGCCCGCCGAGAAAACCTCGCATCATCAGGGGGCCCAAAGCGGGCGCATGCACCATAGACCGCCAGCGCAATGTGGCAATCACCGGAAACACCAAACCATCGATGAAGAAGAACCACGCCAGAAACGTGAAAGGATCAGCCGTCGCTCGAATGCCGTAAGCGTCATAGGTGGTGTAAAGCGCCACAAACAATCCGGTAAAAACCGCGATCACCATGGCGGAGATCAAGGTGTCACGACCTTCCGTCATGAAAATCATATTGTAGATCGCAAGCCCGAGAATACCCGCCATCAGAACAGCCACACCAAGCCATTGCACGGCGCTGAAGGTCTCGCCAAAGATCACATAAGCCCCAATGACCGTGAAAAATGGTCCGGTGCCCCGGACCACTGGATAAACAACCGTGAATGCACCTTTGGTATAAGCCCAGCTTTGCAAGAGCTTGTACCCCACGTGAATGACAAAGGCCCCGGCAAAGATCAGCCACATGTGGGGCTCTGGCCACGGCACCACAAAAAGCGCAAAGGGGGCGGCCATGGCCGCGTAGCTGAAGTCAATGGCGCCACGCGTCAACCAGGGGTCATGTCGTCCTTTCTGGATGGCGCCGAAGACCGCATGTAAAAATGCTGCCAAAAGTGCAAGTATCAGGGCAAGCTGCTGGCCAGCATCCGTGCCTTCCAGAGACACCAGCCAGGCACTCATACTCTATATCCCTGCGCCGCCCGTGACTGGGGGTTTTCCACCCCCAGACCCCCGGAGGATATTTGCATCAAGAGGAAGATCAGCTCTGCTCCAGACCAATGAGGGCCGCGGCAAATTCCTCGGGATCAAAAGGTTGCAGATCATCAATCTGTTCACCCACACCGATGGCGTGAATCGGCAAGCCAAATTTATCCGCCAGCGACACAAGAATACCGCCCTTGGCAGTGCCATCCAGCTTGGTCATCACCAGTCCACTGACATCAGCCAGCTTTTGGAAGGTTTCCACCTGATTGATCGCATTTTGCCCAGTTGTGGCGTCCAGCACCAACAAAGTGTTGTGCGGCGCATCGGGATCCTTCTTGCGGATCACCCGCACGATTTTGGCAAGCTCCTCCATCAGGTCCTGTCGGTTTTGCAAACGCCCAGCGGTGTCAATCATCAGCAGATCCGCCCCATCCGCTTCGGCCTTGGACATGGCATCAAAGGCAAGGCTTGCCGGGTCAGATCCTTCAGGTGCAGTCAGAACAGGCACGCCGGCGCGTTCGCCCCAGACCTGCAACTGCTCAACCGCGGCGGCCCGAAAGGTATCGCCCGCGGCGATCACAACAGACTTGCCCGCCGCACGGAACTGGCTCGCCAACTTGCCAATGGTCGTGGTTTTGCCAGCCCCATTCACGCCGACAATCAACACCACCTGAGGCTTTGAGGCATAAAGCGGCATCGGGCGCGCGACAGTCTCCATGATCCGTGCCACTTCGCCAGCAAGCAGGGCCTTGATTTCATCGCTTGACACTCGCTTGCCAAGGCGCCCCTCTGCGATGTTCGCCGTCACCCGCAAAGCTGTATCAACCCCCATATCAGAAGCGATCAGCAACTCTTCGAGCTGCTCCAGCATGTCGTCATCCAACTCGCGCTTCACCACTGCGCCGCCTTGCCCGGTCAGACGTGAGAGCAGACCCGTTTTGGCAACCGTGTCCTGTGGCGCCCCCATGGTCGCAACTGCAACATCTGCACCGGAGGAAGACGGCCCATCAGAAGCGGAGCTTTCGTCAACTTCGCCACCATCTTCCACAATGGCGTCTAACCCTTCTTCCAGTTTGGAAGAAGATTTGAACAACCTGTCTTTGAGCTTTGAGAAAAACGCCATCTGGGTCTCCGAAACTAATAGCTCTCAGTTAGTCCTATTTCGTAGGATTTAAAAGAGTGGCGTGCTCCAAGCCACACCGGAGACAATCAAAAATTGGCCTCCTGCGTACAAGACCCAAAGCGCCATCGAAACGGGTCTCTGAAACTGCGAGTCTGGCTGCATGCGAAAAAGCTGAATCGCCAACAATGTATCTGACGCCATAAAGGCCAAAGCCCCCAAGAGAGCAAAGGAGGCGGTTGAAAGACCAAGGGCAGCAGCGCCCATGGTGCAGATAAGCCCAACGTAGATCCGCACAGGCCAGCGCAACGCGCCCGTAAACGGCCTTAACCAAATTTCCGTAGACAAAGCCACAAGACCCAGTGCGACCAACAGCGAAGTTGCGCCAGTAAATCCTCCGCTCAGCTCCCAGAATATGAAAATATAGACGACGTGCGCCAAAGCAAAGGAAACCAAACCGGTCAGGAAGGCCTTATCTCCCTCACGTGACAGGGCAATATCCCCTATGGCTGACAGCACCAAGGCAATCACCACGGCGACAGACCCAAAGCTGACCGCAACCGCCGCTGCAAAAGCGGGCATTGGCACAGCCTTTACAACCGTCTTCCAAATGCTGGGAGGGCGATGGCAGAAAAAGAAAGCATAGATCGCTGCTGCCACAAGGCCCACGACAAGCAAACCAAATCGAATACTCTGACGGAGCGCAATTTCTTCGACAACACTCATGATCTACCTCCCGCACATGACTGCCCCACATAAACAGCAAGTTCTATAAAAAACAAAGAGATATACGCACAGAGGGCCTGTAAGCCGGATTCTGTGACGCAGAGTTGCCCCTGCGCCGATGACCATTCATCTAGGGCGCCTGTTACCAGACGCCTCAAGCTGCCAACCCGGACCTGCTCGGGGCAAGACACCCCTGCGGCCAAGGCCACGCGCGATCCCTATTTGGCATTGCTCCCGGTGGGGCTTGCCGTGCCGCTGCTGTTGCCAGCCGCGCGGTGGGCTCTTACCCCACCGTTTCACCTTTTCCCTGACGGATCAGGGTAGTCTGTTCTCTGTGGCGCTTTCCCTCGGGTTTCCCCGGCCGGGCGTTACCCGGCACCGTTGCCTTGTGGAGTCCGGACTTTCCTCACGAGCTTACGCCCCTGCGGCCATCCAGCCCTCTGTGCGAAATTCGGAGTATGGTGTTGCGAAGGGTCCGTCAACCGGTATGCACTATACTAAGTCCACAAATCCGCATGCCCAATCGGCGTGAAATCCTCCGCGATCAACGGCCCACGCGCCCAAGGCCGATATCGCAGACGCACGGCAGCCAGCAGTGTCTCATCATCAACGCTCGCTGTATATCCGCGAGACTTCGCAATCTCTCGGAATTGCGACATCGCAGCCTCTCGCGGCCCACGATCGTTTCCACGCCTCTCCGCAAGCTCTTGGATTTCCAGGCGGCGCCAATCAAATCGCAGACCAGGGTCAATCTTCCGGCCCGGTGCCAGGTCGGAATGCCCAATGACGCCAGCAGGCCCAATGCCCCAACGCGCCATAATGCCACGCAACAACGTCTCTAAAGCTGTCATTTGCGGCTCGGGAAATGGATGATCCCCCCGATTGGCCAATTCAATTCCAATGGAACGGGAATTCACATCATCCCGCCCTTGCCACTCTCCCATGCCTGCGTGCCAAGCCCGCATGTCTTCGGCAACCAACTGCGTGATCTGCCCTTGTTCACAAATCACATAGTGCGCAGAGACCTCAGCTTCTGGATTACACAGCCAGTCAATCGCCGCCTGCGCGGTTTCCATTGCAGTGTAATGGATCACGACCAGCTCAGGACGAAGCCCATCACGCCGCGCGCCAAAGTTGGGCGATGGGTGCTGACGAATGGTTGGCCGTATTGCCAAGACTCAGTTCCCAGTGGCCTTGCGAAAGGGAGTTGGGTCCCACTCACAGGCATAACCATCCCCATCCGGATCCACGCCAAGGCGATCATTCTTGGGGCCGCCACGCTCTAAGAAAGCCAGTTGCGCTGCTTCGTCACTGCCAAATTTGGCGCAGGCTTTCGTGTAGCGCGACGCGCCCCCAAGCCCCAGCCGGCTGTACATTTTGGTACCGCGCGGATGGCTCGTTTCCAGCGCATAGGCCACGATATTAGGCCCACCCGCCCCGCTGCGTTGGGGTACGGCCGTCGGCTCGATCACCTTGTAGTTGGCTTGGTTTTGCGCACGTCGTGCTGCGTCATCCTCAATCGAACGCCGCTCGCCGACCGCAGAAAAGTCATTCTCATCCGAAATACCCGGATTCGAAAAAACCTCCGGCGCAGGATTGGAGGGGCTGGCATCCAGCGGCGCAACACCTGAGTTCGCCGACGCTGCCGCAAGTGCCGCGGTGGTCTCTTGCGCAATGCCTTCCGCTTCCGTCTGGGGTGGGGCGGCTGCAGCAGTCGGGGTTGCCGTTTGTGTGGTTGTCAAAGGCGTAGACTGCGCCCCAACCGGGACGGTCTCTATCTGTGGTGGTTCAGGAATGGTCTCCTGCGACACTGCCTGTGGGGATGGCAGCGCAGCATTGGCTGCTGCTGCGCTGTCAGGAATGCGTGGTTGGCATGCGCCCAGCGCCACCAAAGCGCAAATTGCACCAATTGTCCGTGTCATGCTCTGCCTTGCCTGCTTTTTAGCTTGGCGGCAGCTTTACCACCATTTGCCGGGTTTGGCCACAAATCCAGCGGCCTGCTCCAACGCATAAGCGGTGTTCAGCAAATCGCCTTCTTCCCACGGCCGCCCGATGAGCTGTAATCCCAGCGGCAAGCCTTCGGAATTCAGACCGGTTGGCACAGACACACCGGGCAATCCGGCAAGGTTCACAGTCACGGTGAAGACGTCGTTCAGATACATCTGAATCGGATCGGCCTCAGACATTTCGCCCAGACCAAAAGCCGCAGAGGGGGTCGCTGGCGTCAGGATCGCGTCGATGCCTTGGGCAAAGACATTCTCAAAGTCCTGCTTGATCAATGTCCGCACACGGCGCGCGCGGTTGTAGTAGGCGTCATAGAAACCGGCAGACAGCACATAGGTGCCGACCATCACACGACGCTGCACCTCGTGACCAAAGCCTTCGGCGCGGGTCTTTTCATACATCTCGGTGATGCCATCACCCGCCGCCAAAGTGGCGCGGTGGCCATAGCGCACACCGTCATAGCGCGCGAGGTTGGAAGAAGCCTCCGCAGGCGCAATCACGTAGTAAGCGGGCAGCGCGTATTTGGTGTGCGGCAAGGAGATATCGACGATCTCTGCACCAGCCGCTTTCAGCATGTCGATGCCGTCCTGCCAGAGCTTGTCGATTTCCGCAGGCACACCATCCAGACGGTATTCTTTCGGGATACCGATCTTTTTGCCGCGAATATCGCCGGTCAGCATGGCTTCAAAGTTTGGCACAGCGAGTTCCGCGCTGGTGCTGTCTTTGGCATCATGGCCACACATGGCTTCCAGCATGATCGCCGCGTCGCGCACGTCTTTGGTCATCGGGCCGGCCTGATCGAGCGAGCTGGCAAAGGCCACGATGCCCCAGCGGGAGCACCGGCCATAGGTTGGCTTGATGCCGGTGATGCCGGTGAAGGCAGCAGGCTGACGGATCGAACCGCCGGTGTCTGTACCGGTGGCCGCAAGGCAGAGATCGGCCGCCACAGCGGCTGCAGAGCCACCAGAAGAGCCCCCCGGTGTCAGCGCGGCATCATCGTTCTCACGACGCCATGGGTTCACCGCGTTGCCGTAAACAGAGGTCTCGTTGGAAGAACCCATCGCAAACTCATCCATGTTGAGCTTGCCAAGCATCACTGCGCCAGCGTCCTGCAGCTTCTGGGACACAGTGGATTCATACTCGGGTTTGAAGCCTTCAAGAATGCCGCTGGCCGCCTGGCTTGCCACACCTTTGGTGCAGAACAGATCTTTGATGCCGATCGGCAGACCGCACATGTCCGGCGCGTCACCTTCAGCGATACGCGCATCCGCCGCCTTGGCGCGCTCCAGCGCGATTTCCGGCGTCTTATGCACATAGGCGTTCAGCGCGTCCGCATCGTCGATGGCTTTCAGAAAAGATTCGGTCAGCTCAACAGAGGTCACATCCCCCGCACGCAGTTTGTCACGTGCTTCTGCCAGCGTCAGTTTGGTCAATTCGGTCATTTCGGTCGCCTCTCTCTCGGGCAAAATTCGGGTCAGGTGGTCAGGATCGGATCAACGGCGTGGGCCGGATCACTCCACCACTTTGGGCACAGCAAAGAAGCCTTCACGCGCATCTGGCGCGTTCTTCAGGATTTCCTCCTGTTGATCGCCATCAGAAATCACATCCTCGCGGCGCTTCAGGCGCATCGGGGTAACGGAAACCATCGGCTCCACGCCCTCAACATCCACTTCATTAAGCTGCTCAATGAACCCCAGCACAGCATTGAATTCCTGCGCCAGCGCGGGCAGGTCTTTCTCTTCAACCTTGATCCGGGCCAGTTTGGCCACTTTGGCGGCGGTGCTTTCATCAATCGACATGGGGCAAGACTCTTCTGTTGCGGGCTTTCTGCGAACGTATGCTCAGCCTTTAGCGCGCGCTCCGCAGCGGCGCAAGCGCTTGACCTCATTCTGCAGACGGATTGAGCTGTCCGGTATCTATGTAAGTGATGCCCGAGATCGCGCCGCCTGCCGGCGGCAGCGGCACCACAAAACCTATCACAGAACCTAAGGGGCAGCGCTATCGCCGTTTGGCGAAGAACTCTTTGAGCAATGCCTCGCTCTCCTCAGCGGCCAAACCATCATAGATCTCCGGCACATGATGGCTTTGCCGATGGGCAAATACACGCGGGCCCTGTGCCACGCCGCCACTCTTGGGATCTCCTGCCCCATAGTAAAGCCGCGCAATCCGCGCCTGACTGATCGCGCTGGCACACATGGGACAGGGCTCAAGCGTCACGTACAGATCACACCCGACCAGCCGCTCGCTGCCAATCGCAGCACAGGCCAGCCGCATCGCCAGTATTTCCGCATGCGCCGTTGGATCATGGTCTTCGCGCGTGCGGTTGCCTGCACTTGCCAACACCTGCCCGTCCGGCCCGACAACCACGGCCCCAACAGGCACCTCGCCCCGTGCAGCGGCGGCCCGCGCTTCAGACAGCGCCTGATCCATATGAGAGATAAACTTCATCCCACCGACATGCCTCGCAAAGCCCCTATGCGCAATCCCTCTTCCCCGTTCACTGTTTCCCCGTTACACGGGGCCCATGACCCAGAAACCGCCCTCCTCCCGCCGCGCTGGCAAACCACAGCGCCCCCAACGCCCTGCAAAACCCGCCCCGCGGGGCACAAAGCCGAGCACTGCAAAGCCGGCCCCTGCTACACCAAAACCGGAGGGCGACCGCATCGCCAAGGTGCTCGCCCGCGCCGGTGTGGCTTCACGCCGTGATGCCGAACGCATGATTGAGGCCGGTCGGGTCAGCGTAAACGGCAAAAAGCTCAGCAGCCCTGCGCTCAATGTCACCGGTAAAGACCGTATCACCGTGGATGGCAAACCCATTGGCACGCCAGACCACGAACGGATCTGGCTCTACCACAAGCCTACAGGGCTTGTGACCACCAACCGCGACGAGAAAGGCCGCGAGACCATTTTTGACAAGCTGCCGGAAAACCTGCCGCGTGTTATGACCGTGGGGCGGCTTGACCTTAACTCCGAAGGCCTGCTTCTGCTCACCAACGACGGGGGCGTCAAACGCAAGCTGGAGCTGCCCAGCACCGGCTGGCTGCGCAAATACCGCGTGCGTATCAATGGCCGCCCAACCGAGGAAACCTTTGCCCCCCTGCGCAAAGGCATTGACGTTGAAGGCGAGCGGTTTCAGCCGATGGAGATCACTCTGGATCGCCAGCAAGGTGCGAATGCTTGGGTCACGATTGGTCTACGCGAAGGCAAAAACCGTGAAATCCGTCGCGCGATGGAGGCTATTGGTCTCACGGTAAACCGCTTGATCCGCACCTCTTATGGGCCATTTCAACTTGGGCAACTCAAACCCGGCGAGGTCGAAGAAGTGCGACGGCGTGTTGTTCGGGATCAGTTGGGTTTGGAAGACGCTGTACCGCCAGAAAACCGCAAGAAACCCACAAGGCGCAGGAAATAAGCAGTTCTTGTAAAACGCCATTGCCGATTTAATGTCGGCAATGCGGCGCCACAGGAAATCTTCCCCCTAGCCATGCGCGATGAGACTTCCTAAATTTCTGGTAAATTAGCGCAAGGTGGAGCTTCGATGTCTGCAAGTGGATTGCAAAAACTGGCGTTTGGATTGCTGGTCTTGCTGATCTTTTATGTTGCTGTCACGGGGGGCGTGTGATGGCGCAACGCTATAGCGGAAAATTCAGCCCCAACGCGGCAAACACAGCAGGTAACCAACATGACGGCTTTAAAGACGCAAAACGCAGCCGCGCTGGCGGTCGTGTAAACCTGTTGTTTTTGGCCCCTTTGCCACTGATTTGGAAAGCGTTCACATCTCCTCCGTTGGAAATGATGCAATTCCTGATCGCATTGGGCGCTCTCATTTTAGCAGCTTGGATGACCCGCGAAGGCTTGATCGCGCAAGAAGCTTTCGAAGCCCGTAAAGTTGCGCGGCGTCCGGCCCTTCCCCGAAAAATCCTTGGGTCGGCTCTAACCGCGACCGGATTGGCGATCGCAGGCTTCGCCGGTCACGGCCCTCTGGAAGCGCTTGTTTTTGCCGCCTTGGGTGGCGCGCTGCACAGCTTTTCTTTTGGGTTAGATCCTTTGAAGAACAAGGGGCTAGAAGGCCATGACCAATACCAATCGGACCGCGTAGCGCGCGCCGTGGAAGACGCTGAATCGCATCTGCAGGCCATGAGCCGCGCCATTGAGCGCGCAGGAGACCGCGCGCTGGAACGTCGCGTCAGCAGCTTTCAAGCCACGGCCCGTGAACTGTTTCGGACGGTTGAGGAAGATCCCAGAGACCTGAGCGCAGCCAGACGCTATTTGGGGGTCTATCTGCTTGGGGCAAAAGACGCGACTGTTAAGTTTGCCGATCTTTATAGTCGCACGGATGACGCACAAGCCCGCGCCGACTATGAAGCGCTCCTGGATGATCTGGAGCAAAACTTTGCCGCCCGCACGCAAAAGCTGATGCTGGATGATCGGGGTGATCTCACCATTGAAATTGACGTGCTGCGCGAGCGCTTGGCCCAAGAGGGCCTGCGTTCAAACGTGTAAAACCATTTAGGACCGCAATTGCGAAAGGGACACATCATGTCCGACACTGTCAGAAAAAAAGCCGAAGCCGTCGTTGCGGAGATCACAGAGGCCACCGTTGCACTGCCGGAGCCCGTAGAGGCCAATGCCATCGTACCACTTTCAGAAGCGGACGCACCTGTCTCTGCTGAGATCAGCAAGCGCATGGGCGAAATTGACATGAGCAACACCAATTCCATCGTGTCCTTTGGCTCAGCCGCTCAATCAGAACTCCAGACCATTTCGCAGGCCATGCTGGCAGATGTCCGCAACAAAGACGTTGGTCCCGCCGGGGACAGCCTGCGCAACATCGTGACAACAATTCGCGGCTTTTCCGTGTCTGAACTGGATGTACGTCGCGAACGCAGCTTCTGGGAAAAACTCATCGGGCGCGCCGCACCCTTTGCCAAATTCACCGCGCGTTACGAGGAAGTTCAGGACCAGATTGACAAAATCACCGACAACCTTCTTTCCCATGAGCACACACTCCTAAAAGACATCAAATCTTTGGACGTGTTGTATGAAAAAACGCTCGCCTTCTATGATGAGCTGGCGCTCTATATCGCTGCGGGCGAGGCCAAAATTGAAGAGCTGGACACGACTGATATTCCTGCCAAAGAAGCCGAAGTTGCTGCGGCAGATGAAAATGCACAGGTCATGAAGGCACAAGAATTGCGCGATCTGCGCGCCGCGCGTGACGATCTGGAGCGCCGCGTGCATGACCTCAAGTTGACCCGTCAGGTGACCATGCAATCCCTGCCCTCTATCCGGCTGGTGCAGGAAAATGACAAATCTCTTGTCACCAAAATCAACTCCACGCTGGTCAACACCGTGCCACTCTGGGAAACGCAGCTTGCACAGGCCGTAACCATCCAGCGCTCCGCAGAAGCCGCCGCAGCTGTACGAGACGCCAACGATCTCACAAATGAGCTTTTGACGGCAAATGCCCAGAACCTGCGCGCCACAAACAAAGCGGTACGCACAGAAATGGAACGTGGCGTGTTTGACATCGAAGCCGTGAAAACCGCCAATGCGGAGCTGATCGCAACCATCAACGAATCTCTGCAGATCGCCGACGAAGGCAAAGCCAAGCGCGCCGCAGCAGAGGACGACATGAAAAAGATGGAAGCAGAGTTGCGCGACACACTGGCCGCGGCCAAAGCCCGCAAGGACGGGCTGGGGGATACAACGGCGACTTCCGTGCCGAACGCGTGACACGACGTTTTCTCATACTTCTAGGCCTATTGGGGGCTTTGGCGGCTTGCGAAGAGGTGAGCAAACCGCAGGAGCCGCCTGTTGCCCCTCCGCCCAGCAGATCCGCAGAAAGCAAAGCGCTGGCGACCTACTATCGCCAAGTTCAGTCGGATTTATTGGCACGCGGGCTGCTGCGGACGGATGGCGGCGGGCCTGATACGCCGTTTACCCCCGAGATGCTGGCGCGAAATTTTGAGAAAATCGCCTTTTACGACGAATATACCAGCGGTGCAGGATTGCAGCGGGCCCCAGATCAGGCCGGATATTTGCGCCGATGGGCCGAACCCGTTCGCGTCAAACTGCATTTTGGTGCGTCTGTTTCAGAGGCGCAAACGGCCAAAGATAATGCGACGGTCGCAGGGTACATTCCACGCTTGGCCAACGTGACAGGCCACCCAATGCGCCAAACTGCGGGCAAAGCCAATTTCAACGTTTTGATCATGGGCGCGGATGACCGATCGGAGATAGAAGCCCTCCTGGATCAGTTGCTTCCCACTGCATCGCTGGAAACCAGAGCGCTTTTTACAAACCCACCGCGACAGATCTATTGTTTCGTGGTCACCCAAGCCACAGAAGCAGCGCCCTACACGTACACATCTGCCGTCGCCCTGATCCGGGCAGAGCACCCAGACCTTCTGCGTAAATCCTGCCTGCATGAAGAGATCGCGCAGGGTCTTGGGCTCACAAATGACAGCCCCTATGCAAGACCGTCAATTTTCAACGACGACGAAGAATTTGCCCTGCTGACAACGCACGATGAAAAACTCCTCACGATGCTGTTTGACGCGCGGCTCACGCCAGGAATGTCGCCGGAAGACGCCCGTCCGATCACCTACATTCTGTCGCGCGAGCAGACCAATCAGAACTTCTAATACGCCTCTTGAAAGGACAACCTCATGGGTATTTTTGATTTCCTAACTGGCGAATTTATCGACGTCATTCATTGGGTTGACGACACACGCGATACGCTTGTTTGGCGTTTTGAACGCGAAGGCCATGAAATCAAATACGGCGCCAAACTCACCGTGCGCGAAGGTCAATCTGCGGTGTTTGTGCATGAGGGCCAGCTGGCGGATGTGTTCACGCCGGGGCTTTACATGCTTGAAACCAACAACATGCCGGTGATGACCACGCTGCAGCACTGGGATCACGGCTTCAAAAGCCCTTTCAAATCCGAGATCTACTACGTCAACACCACCCGCTTTGCCAATCTGAAGTGGGGCACCAAGAACCCGATCATGGTGCGTGATCCGGAGTTCGGTCCGGTGCGACTGCGCGCCTATGGCACCTATGCGATCCGCGTGGTCGATCCGGCGCGGTTCCTCACCGAGATTGTGGGCACCGACGGCGAGTTCACCATGGATGAGATCAGCTTCCAGATCCGCAATATCATCGTGCAGGAATTCTCCCGCGTGATCGCAGGTTCCGGCATTCCGGTGCTGGACATGGCGGCCAATACGGCCGATCTGGGCAAGCTGGTGGCGGCGGAAATCTCCGGCACCATTGCCGAATACGGCCTCGCAATCCCCGAGCTTTACATCGAAAACATCTCACTGCCCGCCGCCGTGGAGGCCGCGATGGACAAGCGCACCTCCATGGGCATTGTCGGCGATCTGGGCAAATATACCCAGTTTTCCGCCGCGGAGGCCATGACCGCCGCCGCGCAAACACCAAACTCCGGCATGGGCGCTGGCCTTGGCATGGGTATGGGCATAGCGATGGCGCAACAGATGGCAACCCAAAGCGCGCAACCTCACGCCCCCCATCAGCCCGGCCCATGGGGTGCCCGCCCGGCCGCACAGGCAGCCCCCGCTCCGCAAGCGGCCCATGCGGCCCCGCCC
>NZ_JAGHQY010000012.1:0-74710 GCF_017744035.1 Shimia sp. R11_0
CAACGTCGGTATCACAGCAGTATCCCGGCAGTATCACAGCAGCAGAACAATCAACCCAAGCAACCATGCGAACGCACAAAACAAATTCACGCAACAGAAAAGGGGGGCGAATGGGCAGAATCAAAAACGTGAATACAGTTCCGTTCCGAAGCTTGTCACACAAACATCATGCCACCGATCTTCCGTCAGTCCGCAGCTCCCTCCATGGAATGATACGCAACTGAATCTGCCGGCGCCTGCCCTCGTGAGGATAGACCATAGTCACGAGACACCTGCGCAACACGCAAACGGTAGTCATGAAATATCTTTGAACGGCCTTCACATTGCACAGAGCGGTGATGTTCCAGCTGACGCCACCGGGCGATGGCCTGCTCGTCGCGCCAGAAAAGTCCACCGGATAGTCGAGCCAAGCGTGAAGGGTTTTGGTTACAAAGCGCATGATTTGGATCCTTTCAGTCAGAATGGTCAGAGCGCTACTCTGCTTGTGACCCAAATCTATGCGGGCTTTTTCGGACGTGGAATTTCAGATGCCCCGCAAAACACGCTCAAACGTCCAGAAATCCAATCATCTTGAGAGGCCGCCGTTAGACTCCTCCCTGCCGAAAGGCAGCGGGAGATACGCCCATCTCTTTCTTGAAAACCCGGCTAAAAGCAGATTCCGACGCATAACCGGAGACTTCTGCGGCTTCGGCCACAGAAAGCCCGCGAGAAGACAGAGCCTCGCGCGCAATTTGCATGCGCCAAGATTTGACATAAGCCATGGGCGTGACCTCCAACCGGTCGACAAACCGTTCTGCAAAACTCGTACGCGACAACCCTGCCTCCCGCGCCATGCGCGCAACACTCCAATCCTGCGTGGGAGCGCGATGAAATGCGGCAAGCGCGCGCGCCAGATAAGGGTCTGCAAACCCAGACAGACCATGAGATACGTCTCCTGTCTGTTCAATATATGCGCGAATAGCCTGCGCAAAAATGGCCTCCGACATTTTCAGGGCAATCAGATCCCCACCAAGGCGGGTGCCGCCAGCTTCGGCACCAATCACCTTTAGGGTGGCATCCAGCCAAGTGCCGGCCTCTTCTCCATATCCTCGCAGATGGATGTAAGGAGGCAGGCGATCAAACAGCAGATGCCGCGCCCCTTCGGCAAACGCAAAATGTCCACAGATCAACTGTGTGTCGCGCGGGCTTTCTGCCCCGCCCCAAACCAATGTACCATGACCGGGAAACCCGGATTGGGACAAGACATCATCCAGCGGCAGCGCCTCGTCAAATCCGGTGTGCCGGCAGGACAGCACATGCGCAGACCCATGCGGGATCACAATCAGATCCCCCTGCCCCAACACAACCGGCTCCGCAACGCCAGCAACCCGCACCAATGCCTCCCCGCGGTGGGCAAAATGAAACCGCGCCACATTGAGAAAGGACGGTACACGCACACCCCACGGCTCCGTGAAAGACGTCCGAAAGTACAGCGTGCCCTGAAAAGACAGGCGGGTGAGAATATCGCTCAGCAGATCCAACATGGCTTCAGGCTATCCGCAGGCATGACTTGGAGTCCACTACTTCGGACGATCTGACAAGTTATACGGATGAATCCGCATTAACGCACCGTCGGTTCTCTCATTTACTGACATCGCCATCAGGCAAGCGCCCTTCACCTCAATCGGCGCACAGTCATTTGGTGGCAGATTTACCCTCTGATGGTCAGAGGCAACCTATGGAAAGGACTTTGACAATGAACCGAATGATCCCACTTGCCGCCGCCGCCCTCACTGCTTTGCTAAGCATGAGCCCGGCGATGGCCGCAGATGAAACCAATGTCGTGCCCGGTCTGACAGCGGCCGGCGCGCCACTTGGATTGCATGGCGCCGATCCGGTGGCACTTCTGGATGCGGGCCAAAACATCGAAGGCACTGCGGCACAGACAGCCGTTCATGACGGTGTGGCGTATTACTTTGCCAGTGATGAAAACCGGCAAACCTTTGAAGCCAACCCGGCGCGCTATATTGTGCAGAACGGGGGCTTTTGCACTTTTGGTGTCTCCGTCGGCAAAAAGTTTGACGGGGATCCGAGTTATGCGGCCGTTGTGGAAGACAAGCTCTATGTCTTCCTGAACGAAGACATCTTCAATGCATTCCAGAAGGATAAAGCCGGCACCATCGCAAAGGCGGCACAGACCTGGAAAGAGATCGAGCATACTGCGGCGGCGGATCTGTAACGGAGGCAAGCCACCATCTCAGAGGCGCGCCGCTCTGCGCGGAGCGCCTTTCCTGCGACGGCCCTTCCCGCCTGATGGCTGTCTCAGCTCATATGCAATACAGGCAAAGCGAGACAGATCATCGGGGGCGATCAATGCTCAAGCGCCAAGAGTTGTGCGTTGGAACGACTTAACCGAAGCGCCAGATTCTGGGCGACCAAACGGTGGAACTGCGCGGCGATCTCCGGATCTGTGTGCGCCAGCTCATCAATCTCTGCACTGCGCAAACAGATTAACTCCGAAGCGCTTTCTGCAATGATGGCGGCCGAGCGAGGCTGTTTGGTATAGTAGGCCATCTCACCCACCGCGGCCCCCGGAAGAATGGTCGCAAGCACCACGGCATCCGCTTGCGCCCTTGAGGAAACGACACTCAACCGCCCCGACACAAGCAGATAGACATCTCGCGATTGCGAGGTTTCCGACATGACTGTCTCACCGGGATGAAACCGCTGTGTGTGCGTGCGCCGCGCCACCTCAGGTAATTTGAAGAAAAGCGCGATATCGGTATCTGCGCTTTTGTCCGAATTTGTGGCGGCGGCTTCGCGTAGAACGATATCTTCGATCTCGGCCAGAATGACATCAAGGGAGCGACATTTGTCAGCGGTAGAGCCAGTGTGCCTCTGGGGATCGAGACCGGACAGAAGCAGAGTGACACCGGCTTGGTCACAGTCTTCCTGTATGCGGTCAAGGATATGGCGCGCGGAGACGTCAAAGCCTGTCACGTTTTTGAAATCCAGCACGATCCATCGCAGAGCGTTGCCACCCGCATGCAAGGTTTTCACGCGGGCGCGCAGGGCCTGAGAGGTGACAAAAAAGATGAAATTGTTCAGCTCGAGTATTTTTGTCGTCCCTCTGGCGCGTTCCAGCGTCATGAGCTCGGAACTTGGCCTTTCCACCCGCGAGCGCCGCATGGAGAGGTCACGCTCGGCTCTTACAATGCTCAGGCGGCTATATTCAAAAATGAAAATAGCTGCGCAGAGAAGGAGGCCCAAGGCGATCGCCGACAAGAAGCCAAAGGCGAGCGCGCTGAACGGAATGGCAAGGACAATCGCGTAGTCCATACGCCCCAGTCTCTTACGCTCAACCCACAGCCAGCAATAGAGCAGATCCAAACCGAGATAGGCGATCACCGATGCAAAAAACGCGATTGGCAGCGCGTTTAGCAACGCCCCACCGAACAAAAACAGCAGCGCGCAGCCCCCCGCCGCGCTGATCCCCGCCAAAGCTCCCTGCAAGCCGAGGCGATTGGCTAGCATGGTTTGCCCCACAAAATGATAGCCCGGAATTCCGCCGACGACACCGGACAGGATATTGGCCAGCCCTGCACCGCGCGCTTCCTGATTGAGGTCAAAATCACGATTAAGTTCCAACTCAAGACCTGAGGCGTTGAGCGTCATGCCAATCAATGCAGAAAGCGCCACCGTTAAAATCAAAGGCGCGTTGGCCAGAATGACGCCCCAATCCGCCTGAAACACCAGCGCAGGCTCAACCGAGCCGTAGAACCCACCAGATTGGAACGGCCCGAGCAACAGGCCGGCCGCTCTCAGCGTATGTAGATCATGGCCCTGCGTCGCGTAAAACCCATAGAGCCCCACCAGTGTCAGCGTCAGCATCACCGGCAGGACAAACGATCTGGAAACAACCCGCGTGGTAACGCAGATAACAACAGCAAACACAAAAGCAACCAGCCAGCGCTGTGCGTTCTCTGACAGCAGAAACTCGACAGGGTGCCCACTATAGGCATCCCCCAGCGTGAGTTCGAGACCACCCCGCAACAGAAATAGGCCGGTTGTCGCCAAAAAGCCCGCCAAGACAGGATATGGGAAGAAGCGTGTCACATGCGCGAGCCTGAGCTTGCCCATGATGACACCCATAACCCCTGTGGTGATAGACGTGATGGCAATCAAACAGGCGATTGTCGCGTAAAGCGCATCAGGTGCAACGGAGCTTTCCGCCATAATGGCCGCAGCCCCGCTGGCCAGTAAAATCGCCGGCACATCCTGCGGTCCCAGAATGGAGCCTCTAAAAGACAGCGAAACTGCACCCACCAAGCCGATTGTCACAGTCCCCAGGAGGGCAAGGCCAATCCCCTGCGTGAGGAAAACTGCGAGATCGCCCCGATACACAATGGTTGCGAAAGAAATAGAAAACGCTGCTGCAACGAGTGCTGTGAAAAACACACTGATGCAGAGCTGCACTGGAGAAGTCAAAGTATCATGCTCCTAGTTTTGCGCCACCGGAGCCAGACACTCCCAACCATCTTCATTGCCCTCTTGGCTCAACGAAAAACCCAGCTGCAAGATGGCATGCTGAAGCATCAATACTGATTGGGCGCCCTTAAGAATGCTAAGTATTTGGCATTCTCAGGCAGGGAGATGGTTTTTCGCAGAAGCTGCATTTTTCATAGGCGCGCAGCTCTTCCGACACTTTGACCAATTCTCGCCCTCTACCTAGCCCCCTAGCCTAGTAGGAGATAGTAAAATCCGTAGTAGGCCAAGAACAGGCAGTTCAGCATGAGAATATAGAGGCCGGTCATGAAATACGCTTCGGTCCAAAGGGTTTTGGAGGGCAGCAGCAAGAAGTACCGCGCCGACGTTGGCCCCCGCACAGCCAACACCACCAGCACAGCAATAATGATTGCGTGCCCGACAGCATCGATCAGCCCGAACATGTAAATGGCCAGCATAAACACCGAGTTCAGAAACAGCGCCAACATACGCGACGCAACAGAGGCGGATGACAGCAGGATGAATGCAAGGTTGAATTCCACAAATCCAGCCAGCGTCATGTAAAATCCCGGCTCCATCCCCATCAAGAGAAAGGGCTGATCGTGCAACAAAGGATACGTCCATTGCGGGTAGGCGAACTTCTCGATGGCACCCCACCCTATCGTCAGACCTGTGCTGGCAAATAAGGTGACATATCGAATGCGTGTCCAGCGATCACTTTGAAGCGGCAAAAGGATCAGAAAGACGGCCAGCCCCAAAAAGAACATGTAGTCGATCAGATGATAGATGCCGTAATAGTGGATCGAAATGGCATATAGCGCCAGAATTCCAAAGCCCGCGATGGGGGTGGTGACGCGCCAGAACACGGCCAGAACCATCGCAAGTTGCGCCCATTTCACGTAGGGCAGATCGGTGTGAAGCTCGGGCGTCAGGAAGAGCGCCTGATTTTGCAACCCATAGAAAAACAGCATCACAAAAAGAAAGGCCGTCGCGCCCCGTATGATCCACGCGGCAGAGGCCTGAGAGACAACCAAGTCGCCCAGCAGCCCATCCAGAAATCTGTTTCGGTACCACAGCCGATCAATGAAAAAGAAAACGTATATACAAACAATGGAGAGCACATAGAGCGCCGCAAACTCCGGGTTCAGCACCTCGCCCATGTTTCTGGGGGCTTCTGAGAGATCGTAAGGATAGAACCACTTAATATGTGCCCCTGCGATTGTTGGAAAAAGCACAGAAACAAGTATCAGGCAAAAACGTAGCCCCATCAGATGCATTGCGAGTCCTCGGCGGAAGAATTCAAATTGACCCAGGCGCCCAACGGGCTGGGATGTGCTCTAGGCTGTACGCGCTGCGCGTAGACAAGAAAGCTAAGGACTTATCAATCTCAGGAGAATGTCGGAAAAATTGTTCACCCACTTGGGGTTTGCAGCAGGCGCATCATCACGCGCACACAGGCAAAGCCGATTTGAAAGACGATGCCAAAGGCGGCCACGCCGATTGCGTAGATCAGCATCTGATCGCCAAAAGACGCATGGGTTTCGGCCACGCGCAGGACAACGGCAACACCTTCATTCACACCGATGGCCACACCGGCACTGGATGACATCACAAGAACGGTAAAGGCGCGTACAAGATTGGGCAGAAACAGTAGGGCGGCTGAACGGGAACCATGCCGCAACCCTTCTAGCGCGGCTTTGCCATTGTCGACGATATAAGAGGCCGCATAGGGCACCAGCGACAGTGCCACAATCCACTCAGGAGACAGCACCCTCTCAACCCCAAACACCTGAAACTGACGCGGCACTGTGTTCAGAAGAAAGAACATCACCACAAAAGTGGGCGCGGCGCGCATCAGACCAATCAGAGGGGTCACCAAACGCGGGCGGGTGGAGGCCGCGAGCAACAGCAGAACACCCAACACCAGACCAAGGATCAAGGCCAGGGTCGAAATCTGGAAATTGACCAGCATTCCGCCCAGCAACTCTGTCAGATAGCCTGAGGCCATCACTTCGGTCAGAGTGGTCATGGCCGTTTCTCCTGAGTTTGTGAAACCACATGTTTGCGTATCGCCTCGCAGGCCCAGACCACGCAGAAGACCACAGCGACATAAAACACCAGAACCAGAGAGTAGGTCGTCGCCCGGCCCGCCGCGAAAGATGTGATGTCCGTGAGGGCGCTCAAAAGCTCAGGGGCGCCGGTGAAGCTCGCAACCGGTGTTCCCTTTGCTGCGTTGACCAGAAACGACAGAAGTTGAGACAGTGAACGCACGACTGCCGCCCGATAAAGAGACAGGCTAAACCCTGTGCCATGATGCCCGTCTTGGCGCAGGCTGTCAGCGGCCTCGCCGATGGCCTGACCTGCGTTACATCCATTCATCAATCCCAGCGCCACAATCGCCGATCCAAGCGCCACAGTGGCAGAATAGGTGAAGATCGCGCTGGCGGCGGCGGCGGCAACCACCAGCGTCAGTATCACGGGTGAGGACTGTAAGATCGTCACCATGCACCAACTCAGAAAACGCGCCAAACGATTTGGGAGCGCCGCAAGAAAGCCGATCCCCAAGGCAAAAAACAGTGTGGCCAGAAGCGCGCCGATGACAAGCACAATGGAATTCACAATGCCCGCTACAAAGAGGTCAAACGCGGGCTGGCTGGAAAGCATCGGCAAGGCCGGTGCAACGCCAAAACAGGTTCTCATCCAGTCTTGAGCCGCCTCGACCTTATCCGCAAAGGCCGTGGGCGGAGGGGTTGCATCAAGCGCAGGCAGAATACAGGTGGCGTCATCAAGCGCCGCAACCGTTAAACAGGTAGGACTTTTCCAGAGCGCATGCTGTTCCTCCAGAAACTGCGTGAAAATCCCATGTTTGCGCGCGAGATCCAGAAACTCTCCATCGCGGTGCATAATCTGGCTGATCAGTTGTAGTACCCGCGCCAGATCATCGGTGCCACTCTGTGCCACCGCCATGCCCCAAGGCACCGGGTCAAACCCGAATTTTGGTTCAAACCGTACCCCAAAGGATGGCTCTGCCAGATATGAGGCCAGGAAACTGTCATCATGCGCAACAAGGCTGCAGACCTTTTCATCCAGCGCCTTGGGCAGGCGCCCGGCGTCTTCAAACAGCATCAGCCGAAGGCCCTGTGAAACCAGATGAGAGTTTGCATAGTTCCCGATGGTGGTACAGATTCGCCTGCCTGCGAGATCCGCCATCGCCGATACATCGATCTCACGTGGTCCGACCACGATGGTTTCAGAGCGATAATAATGCGGACGGATAAAACGCGCCTGACTGTCGCGCCGCGTGTTGTGCCCCATCGTGGCAATCACAACATCGACGCTGTCTTCGGCCAGAGAGGAAATCCGGGTTGCGGCACGCACATGCACCCATTCCGGCTTCACACCGAGCCGCATGGCAATGGCACGCGCAACATCGGTGTCATAGCCAATCCGATCCGTGCGATCCGCGTTGCGCGTTGCAAACAGTGGATAGTGTCCGCGCACCCCGGTGCGCATTTGACCAGAACATAAAATTCGGATCAGGCGATCCGCCTCTTGGTCCTCGCAGGCTGCGGGAAGCTGTGCTCTTGCACCGTTGAGCAACGATTGGAGGGCTGTGTCTGGCGTTTCGGCACCCGCAGGTGCGGCCCAACTCCAAGCCATCCCGCATACGGCCATGGCGCAAAGGATCATACGGATCATGTATAGTCTCCGGGGGACGACGCATGCGCAAGGGAGAGGACAGCCACTTCACCGAAGGCATAACAGCCAAACCGATGTATGGAATGTCCGGTTTCACGCTTCAGGATATCAGGCGTCATCACGGCCAACTTTTCTTGCGGCAGCGGCACAAACAGGCTGTCTATCACACGCACAGACAACCCCAGCTTGGCAGCTTTGACCTTGGTGGTATCGAGGCCAATAAAGACATTATGTGCCACAAGCGCTCGCCCCCCTGACGCCAGATGCGGCGACAGATTGTCAAGGAAGCTGTCCAGTAGTTTGCGCCCATCTGCCCCCCCCGCGCTCCATGACGGCAACCGTCCATCAATCGCAGCAGGATTCATGGGAAAATGAGGAAGATTGGCTAACACCAGATCAAACCGGCGATTGCGCACCGGTGCAAACATCTCACCCTCGTGAATATCGCTGATCGCAGCATGGCCGTTGTGGTCCAGCAAACGGGTTGTTGCCGCAACGGCGTCTGCCTCAATATCCACACCAGTCAATTGCGCCGCCCCTGCCGCACCAGCGGCGGACAGCAGAACCCCACTGCCGCAGCCAACCTCCAGCACGCGGGCCCATTTGGCCTGCCTCTGATCCGCCAGCAGACATTGAATAAGCGCGGCCGTGTAGTCGCTGGGGCGAAAGCGATTTGAGATTTCTACGTTGTCCCGATCAAGCATGTCCGGCCTCATCAGTCTGGGTCGCATGGGGCGGTGTGTCCGCGTGATTTTGCAGGCGTTTGACATGCGCGCTTGCGACCGGATCATCCGGTCGTCTGGCCAGGACATCGCGATAGATCGACAACGCCATGCTGTGATCGCCAGCGACCATCGCATCAAAGGCCTGCCGCGTCAGCTTCGCGATCTCCAAAGTTTCCTCTGAGGGTTCAAAACCCGCACCCACTCCATGGGCGCCCAACAACTCATAAATCGTAACCAGCGCGCGGCGCCCTTTGACTTGCACCTCGTCGATGGGGCGCACGCAGAGCTGATCGCCTGCTTCGCGGAAGGTATCGTGGCTAATGCAAATGCCCGTTCCAAAGAGTTTGTTGCACCCTTCCAGACGGGCCGCGATGTTCACGCCATCCCCCAAGACGGTATAGCTCATACGTTCGCGTGACCCGACATTCCCCACCAAAACCACATCCGAATGGATGCCGACCCGCAAGCGCATCTCAGGCGCTTCGTTACTCCGCCATGTCTGATTGAGCTTTTCAAGATCCTGCTGAATGGCCAGCGCTGCGACACAGGCGTGGAACGCGTGATTGTCCAGCGGCGCGGGCGCCCCCCAGAAGGCCATCACCCCATCACCCACAAATTTGTCAATGGTGCCCTTTTCCCGATGCACCTGTTCGGTCACAACGCCGAGCAACGCGGAGACGCGTTCGAGCAGGTCTCTGGCAGCAATACGTTCCGCGAGTGTCGAGAACGCCTCGACATCGCAAAACAGGATTGTCAGGAAACGGCTTTGCCCTCCGAGCTCCAGCTTTTGGTCCGATTTAAGCAATTGTCGCACCAAAGCCACTGGGACAAACCGTGCAAAAGCCTGCACCGCCATGTCCAGCGTCTCAATTGCCTGTGAGAGAGCCGCAACTTCACGGACCCGAGATCGGACGACCGGAATATCCGCCGCGCTTTCCAGCGACTGGATACATGCCACTTTGCGCGCCAGACGTTGCAATGGCGAGGCCACAAGCCCGGCAACGATCGTTATGATCGTCAATTGAATTGCGATTGCCGCCAATCCGAGGGTCAGCATCTGACGGTTGCTCTTGTTAAACCCTGCCGTAAAATCGCTGAGCGGCGTGATCACCATCAGGCGCCATGGCTTGCCCAAATTCTCCTGAAAAGACGATAAGGCAACAATGTACTCCTGACCATCATAGGTAAAACTGACGGCCTCTTCTTGCTGGTTTCCATGGCGTTGACTGTATGCTGTCGAGACAACCCGATTTTCGACATCTGCGATATGGGACAGGGCGACCTGCTCATTATCGCGCCCGAAATGTGTCATCCTGTCTGATGCGGCAAGCACCAAGCCGCGCTCATCCAGCAAATAGCTCAAACTGTTAGAGCTGACCGGTTTGTCCGCGAGATACTGTGAAAAGCGATCAAGGGTCACATCAGCCGCCACCACACCGATGCGCTCTCCGTCGATCATGTAAGGCTCGGCGACGGTAAAACCGATCAGGCCAAACGCCCAGAACAGCTCTGGATCCGTAATCACCGCCTGCCCTGCATCTGCGGCCAAATTATACCAAGGCCGCCGACGTGGATCATATTGGCTAATTGCGGAGATTTCCCCAAGAACCTTCTGGTCTGCATCAAGGAAGATATATCGATCATGTGTTGGTGTCGCTTTGCCCGGCTCCACCAACCGATAGGCGTATTCGGCACCCTCAGGTGGCATACGCCCGTGGATTTCGGCACCGAGATCATCAATGCGCCGCGCTTGCCGAAAGGCCCCGTCTTCCGTGCCGACATAGGCATTCAACAGCGTTCCACTGTGGTTCAGCGTGGTAAAAAAGTAATTCAGGGCGCGGCTGTCGGTGAACACATCCGGCGCTTGCCGCCCCAGTTCCGCGGCTGTGGCAATCAGTGATTTCAGCGTCTCCAGTTCAGATTCCACCTCGCGGATCGTTTCATTCCTGAACCGTTCCACCATCTCAGTCGCATGAGCCCGCACAACACGGTCGCTGGATTGATAATTGATCTGAATGATGGCCACCAAAAACGGCACGGTTGTGAGAAAGAACACCGCAAGGATGGTGGCCTTGAGCGGAAACAAAAAGCGGCCCTGCTCGCCGATATTGGAGGCGGCGCCGGCGTGATCTTGGCTTATATGCTGCATGACAATCTGCCCTGGTCTGCGGTCACGTGCTGTTCCTCGCCGTCTGGTCTTCTTTGTTGTTTGGATGTCAGAAGGCCGCTTCCCCGCCACGGGCTAAACACACTCATAGCGTGATACCGGAATGCTGTGCGGCGATGGCATCGTCACCTATCCCATGGTGAAAGACAGACTTCATACGTTGGCTCATGACACTCAACAGATTGAGACCAGCTTCTGGGGAGGTCTTGATGTGCTCCAGCAAAGCCCTTTTGGGCAACACCATGACCCGCGTCATTGATGAGGCAAACACATCGGCCGTGCGCAAGTTGTCGGAAGAAAACAGCGCAAGCTCGCCAAACACGTCACCCTCAGACAGCGCGACCAGGGGCTGAGATGTGGCAGGATGCATCACAGCAACAGAACCATTGACGATCAAATATGCACAGTCGCCAACAGCGTCTTTTTGAATGATCTGCTCACCTTCCTCAAAAAGCATACACTCAAACGACTCAATCATGTTGTGGGTGATGTTCTGCCGTGCAAACTCTGCGTAGGTTTCGTGCATGTCTTCGACATTCAGCAGGTAGGGTAGAAAGCCCTCTTTCACGTTGGGCGCGGCCTGCAGATCTTCGGTCAACTGCTTGGCCCCGATACGCTGGAGCACCCCCCCAAGCATTGGATTGAGCGGCACACAGATGTAGTCGACCTGCTTGGCCAAAGCGAAGTAGCCGCACATCATCAGCAACCCATTTGCCACCATCGCGCTGCGGTGGGCTTTCGCCACGCAGAGCATGCCCACGCTCATAAACCGACTGTTTTGAGGTGCATGGGTGCGGAAATCGAAATAATCATCCGCCGGCATCCCAGCAGGGTTATCAAGCGTGACGCGCACGCTGCCAATCACCCGATCCGCATCGTCCAAGGCCACAAACAACCGTGAGGATGGGTAGGCATCATACTTGTCTAGTAAGTGCTGCTGTGCGCCCTCCGCATGAAGCAAACCTTCTTCCTGACAAAAGACCTGATGGCGCAGGCGAAACACCTGATCGATTTGCCGTTCGTCCTGTGCATGCTGAATACGAAAGGGCATGTGTCACTCCCTATGAAGTGGCGCGCAAGCAACCACAAACTCGCCAAGGTGAAAGGGGCCGCTGGGAAGGTGCGGCAAGTATTGGCCCCGCATGTCGCGGCCATCCAGAACCTGCGTGGCGCCATAGCCCTGAGACGCGAGAAACGCATGAATGTCCTCTTTCTCGATGGTCCACTTCAATGGCTCACCGAGGCGGTGCAGATACCGTTTCAACAGCCACGTGGCATTGGTGTTGGGGCTGCTGATTTCAGGCGCTGCGGTGAAAACAAACTGCAACTGTGCGGATGTCACTTCTGTGAGCGCAGCAAATAGGTTTTCAACATCCGCCGGGGCGAGATACATCAACACGCCTTCACAGATAAAACAGGTGCGCGCATCGGGATCAAATGCCGGGGTCTGCGCCAAAGTCTCCACAAGTGACGTGGTGGAGAGATCTACCGGATACAGATGCAGGTTGGCCGGCGCCTCAGAAGCAAACGCAAGACGTTTTTGCTGGGAAGTCGCCGGGTGATCCAGCTCGATACAGGTGAGCGACGGATGCGTGCCGCTCAGCTCATACATCAGCGTATCAAAGCCCGCGCCGATGCTCACCACCTGTTTGGCACCACCGGCAATGCTGGAGCGAACATACTCTTCGATTGCCAATTTTCGGGTTACATAATGGCGTGCAATCCCCGGCATCAGAAGGCGCTGAAGGAGCAATAGACCCGCCGAAAGCACCGGATTTTCCAACTGGCGCAACCGCCTGCGCCCTTCCCCAGAACTGTTCAGGATCGTCAGGCAGGCAGCCATCTTTTCTGGCGACACCAAGCTTTTGGTGGCTTGCTGTCTTCCGGTGTGGACCACACCTTGCAGCACCGTATAGGCGGTTTGACTCGCACGATTGTTTTTCATGCGTCACTCACTTTCCGCTTGCCCCACTGGAGCAGCAAACCAGCGCGGAGCACCGATCTGAAAGCAGGCGAGGATGTGGTCTTCCAGAGGTCTGACTGACGCATCAAAACTGTACCTCCACGAAAAATTGCCCGGAGGACTGACTGATACTTCCGACGTCTTCGGCATCGATGCTCACCCCATACCGCGTGCGGCCATCCGCACTTTGACCGCTCACATCAAAGCCAATACCGGAGCCACAATCCGACTGTCCTGAGACACCGGTGGTACGACGACAGATGACTTCAGGATTAAGGCTGAAGGTCGCGCGCCCCTCGACAATATTCAGGGGGATGACAATTTCGGGCGTAAAGCTGAGGTCAAGGACGGAGACTGTGCCGAAGTCATCCCGGACAAAGCCACTGGTCCCGAATGCATCCGCCCTGAACCCCAACACCCCAAGTTCAGCCCAGCCATAGTCCACCGCCAATTGCGGGCGCAACTCGATGCCTGACCGGGTGAAGATACTCCCGGACAGCCTTCCCCCTGCGTAGTAGGAGAACGCACCATAGCTGCCTTCCAGATCCAAAGTATCGTCAGCAAATCCAATGTCGGTATAGGTATATTCGAGAGCGGCATAGCCATCGGCAAACAGGTGTTCAGACAACTGTGCCATCCCATATCCGCCAGCAATCAGACCGACACTGTCGGCATCACCTGCAAAATCGCCCGTGATGTCACTGACACTCAGGCTGCCGCCTAGGAAATAGGCCCAGCGTGTTCTCTCCGAGACCGCATGTTCGTAAGTCACGCGCCCTGAAAGCTGCGCCGTCCAATTGTCATCGTCATCAAGGGCTACGTCAAACTGCCCCAAAGCTGTGCGGATCGCGTTATTGTGCAGCACGGTCTGTCCGAAGAACGAGCCTGCTGTCTCCAGCGGCTGATCAGCCCCCAATGAGATCTGACCATCCACATCGAATGGAATGTCTCGCGTCACCAAGTCTGGAGTGCGCGTGACCCCGATGAACCGATCCAGCGCGCGGTCCATCATGCCGGTGTTTGAACTCATGCCATTTGTCAGACGGCGTAAGGCCTCCTGTTGCACCACACCGATGATTTCGATCCGCTTGGCCGTGAACTCCGCCTCTGGGCTGCCAACCTGTGCAGAAAAAGTCGAGGCTTGTGCTGTTGGGTTGCCCACAAGGTCACGCACCACACCAGCGGGCAGCACAACCCTAATCGCTTCGCGCATATTCGGTTCAACGGTCACGCTATACTGCGCACCGGCACCCGTTAAGCTGCCTGCAATGAGCGTGCCACCGGTGACCTCAAAGAGGTCTTCGGTCAGGTCAAGAAGATCTTCGCTGGCCGTTATGCTCAGCGCAAAGGCCCCCATCACAACCTCATCTTCTGAGGCATTGAAGGCAATGACAGGCGATTCCAGATCGGCAAAAACGGAGAGCGTGAGCTCTTGGTTCAGCACATTGCCAGCCGCATCTGCCACAGCCCCCGCAGCCAGCGATATGATCACTTCTCCATGGCTTTCTGCACGAAGATCCATTCTGAAAGACTGGTCGTTGGTCGCCCGCACAGAGAGCAGCGTGCCATTGGTCACCTGAATTTCTGACGTGTCCAACCCCTGGACAACTTCAGAGAACACAAGGGAGACGGAAAAATCTCGTCCCGTCGCCCCATTCGGCCCGCCAAATGTTGCGGTTGGCGCAGTTGTATCGCGGTCCACCACCAAGGGCTGGGAGGCTGTGTTGACGTTGCCAACGGAATCTTGCGCCACAGAGGCAGGCACCTCAACCGTTATCGATCCTGAGGATGTCGGCGTAATAGTCGCGGCGAAGGTTATATTGTCAGTGGTAGAGAATGCAGACACCGCGCCGTTGTTCACGACAAGGTCTGCCTGCTCAAACCCATCCACAGCCTCCGAAAACCGGATCGCCACATCAAACGGGGCATTGGCGAAAACCGCCAGCGCCGTGATCGTCACCGAAGGTGCGGTTGCGTCAACCTCTCGGCTGAGACGAGGGGCGGCTGTATTGGGGTTCTGGGCCAAATCCAACGCAGCCCCGACCGGGAAATCCACGCTGACCATACCATCGCTGTCAGGCGCGACATTGAACAGGAAAGTCATGTTATCGGGCGTAGAAAGATCCCGCACGGAGCCATTGCCGACCACAATATCACCGGCCTCAACCCCCGTCATGGGTTCCTCAAAAACCAGCGTGACAGGGAACGGGCCAGCAAAGGGGCCAGTATCTGCGGAAAAGAGCGGCGCTGGCGCGACGTTGTCCAATGTATACTGCTCATTGATTGACGACGGTGCGGTCACGATCACAGGAGCCCCGGCAAAATCGATCACTGTCGCACCCGAGACCAGCTCCAGACCAACGGTTCCATTCACGTTGGCCAGATCGCCGCCAGAGACGGTGATTGCATACACGCTGTCTGAGAGGCGTTGCACATTCGTGACGTTCCCGGTTGTCCCCCGGACAACGAAATCAGCGACATCGACATTGCGAACGTTCTCAGAAAAGGTCGCGCGGAACACCAGAGTGTCTGCATTTGTGCGCTGGTCGGTAGGAGTCTCGCGCGCAACAGACTGAAGCCGGGGGCGTGCAATATCGCTGGCGTTAATGAAAACCTCAGCCTCAGTGATGGGTGCCACCGCATTCGTCACATTGCTCAGTTGAACAAAGAAAGACTCCCTACCCTCTTCTATGTCATCGTCAATTAAAGGGATGCGCAGCTCAGCCGACGTCGCACCCGGTGCGATTGTGACTGATTGCTGTGTGATCGCTGTATAATCATCATCGGCAGACGCAGAGTTTTGAGCTGTTGACCACGCAAAACGGATCGGGAGACCTGAAGCGGCATCCAAATTGACACTCACAATTGCTGTTTGGTCTGCCTCTTCGAAGTCTTGGACATCGGTCAAGGTCAGTGTTGGAGGGGCGTCATCGTTAGACAGGGTGACCGTCGCGGTGTCACTCAGGTCAAAATCATCGGCGGCGACAGTGGCAGCAACCACATTTTCGAGGGTGATTGAGACAGTCTCATCCGCCTCTGCCAGATCATCAACCGTTGGTATCAACGCAAAAGTCTGCAGCTCTCCTGCAGTACCCGCAAATGCCAGTGTCTGGCGCAGCGCGGTATAATCTGCCCCCGCTGTTGCGCTGCCATCTGCAGTTGTCGCATCCACAGTAAACCCGCCATCGACCGGATTATTCAGCATGAGCGAAACAGTTATCGGGCCGTCATCTTCGTTCCCGGTCACATCGGCGACCGCCAGTGTGGCCGTATCGTCATTTCTGATCGTTCCAAAGGCGGTGCTTTTGCTTATCTCGACGCGTGTGCCCGTGGGATTAGACAGTTCCAAAATCAGCGTCTCATCCGCTTCGACCTGCGCGTCGTCGACAACATCCACGGAAACGGATTGCGTCTGCGTGCCGCCATTGAACTGCAAGACGCCGCTTGTCGGAGCAAAATCGGCACCGAGTTCAGCAGTTTGGGACTTCAGGGTATAGTTTACCGTTGCACCACCGTCGGGCACTGGCCCGGACAAATAGACCGAGAATTCAAGCGGTTCCCCTTCATCCGCCTCAGCGGCACTTACTGAAAACGCAACGGATGTATCATCGTCAAGAATCGTAAGGGACGCGGTGCCGTCAAAAGAGATATCGCCAGTTTCGATATCTTCACTTGGTAGAATGCTGCTAAACCCAATCAGAAAGGTTTCATCGGGTTCAGGGTCAGTATCGGCATTGAGAGCGATCGTATAGCGCTGCACCTCTCCTGCCGTGCCGCTGAATTGCAGCGGGGCAGTCGAGAAAGAATAATCTCCGCCGCCATTATTCTCGAGATCAAAATGCGAGACGACAAGGATCGAAAACCCGCCCTGAACGGGGGTGTCCAAGACCAGTTCGAACGCGATGTCCCCCGCGTCTTCAAAACCCGAGATATCCGCAACCGTCAGCGTTGTGGTGTCATCATTCGTGATGGTGCCGGTCCCCACCGACGTGCCCAACTCGACATTCTCTCCAAGCAAGTTCGACAGCGTTGCCGTCAGGGTTTCATCGCTTTCAACGACAGTCTCGTTCACGATGTCCACATCAACCGTCATGGTTTGCTGACCGGCCGTGAACGTCAGTCTGTCATCAACGTGGACATAATCTGCACCAGCCGATGCCGAGTCGCCCCTGGTGGTGAAATCAAAACTCACCCCCCCTGCTGGAGCAGGCTCGGTCAGGCTGACGGTGAAGCTCATCACACCGGCATCTTCGGAAACAGTGGGGCTGTCGACCGAAAGGCTGATCCTGTCATCATTCAAAAGCGTTAGAATTGCGCCGTCGGTGACGTCGATATCGTCAAGATTGATCACTGACGAAGAGACCACTTTCAGACCCAGCAAAATGGTCTCATCTGCCTCGACCTTGCTATCCGGCGTCGGACTTATGAAAAAGAAGCGACTCTCACGGGCAAAACCGTCCACGAACCTCGCTCTCTCACGTATAGGGGTATAGTCGGAATCTGCCACTGTCGCGGTGCCATCCGCGCTTTCGACCTCCACCTCAATAACTCCGACAAAGTCGTTTTCCACACGCACATATTCAGAAGTAAAGTCCCCCACATCTTCGGGTACGGAAACATCTGCGATGGTGAATCTCACGGTATCGTCATTCTCGATGGTAACTGTCGAAACCGCATTGTTTGGTAGGGTGGCGTTTTCAGGGTCAGAAAATACAATCGTGAATCTTTCATCCCCTTCCGCGAGAATATCACCGCGAAGCGCAAGAGTGACCCGTTTGGATGTCTCACCGGGATCAAACCGCAGCCTGCCCTGCGGCAAATCAACGGTATAGTCTTCGTTCCTGCGCGCGGTGCCGTCCCGGATCTCGTATTCCACCGTAATTGCGCGCCCTGATACATGGCTCAGCTCAACAGGTATCTCTATAGGGGAAGTCCCACCAAGCCCTTCAAGGACAGTGATCGAGGGCACATCTTTGAAGCTTGGTTGGTTTGCCAGATCATCATTGACGATCGTGGCAACACCAGTCGCATCAGCGAGAATGCCATTGACCGGGTTTTCCAGTACCAGATCGAAGGTTTCGTCATCTTCGTCAAGCGCATCTCCCCTCACGCGTACGAGAACAGATTGACTGACATCACCGGGCGCAAAGGTCAGCGTGCCGGTTGTGGTCTCGTAATCCCCTGCCAACGCCGGATCGCCGGATGTGGCATAGTCCACCGTCACTGTCTGAGCAAATGGCGCATCCAACCGCACCTCAAAGCGGAAATCTGTAAAGCCCCCGCCTGAGCCTTCATCCTGACTGACATCACTGACCGAGATATTTGGCAAGACGTCATCATTTCGGATGGTCACAATTGCGGCCAAGGGGGCGGCAACAACACCCGCACCAATCTGGGCATTGTTGAGCTGTAAAACACCCGGCTCAAGCCGCAGTGTTTCATCTACTTCCGGTACAGAATCGTCTGTGATCCCAACTGTGAGGAACTGCACTTCACCCGGAGTCCCCACAAATTCTAACGACGCCGCATTTGGAGTGGCGGAGCCGACAAAACCCCTCTGGTCATTTGCGTCGGTGGTCTGATTTACGATCTGAAAATCATTGATCGCAAAACCGCCTTGAACCGGGTTGTCCAAGCGGTAGGCGACGGCGGCTTCCCCCGCATCCTCAAGGACAGACACAGAAGACGCGGAGATCGACGCGCGATCATCGTTTTCGATCGTGCCGATGCCGAGCCCATCTCTAAGTACGACGCCGCTCCCAACAACATCTGTGACGATCAATTGCAGCGTTTCATCTGCCTCGACCATATCGTCGCCATGAACAGGCACACGCACGTATATCTTGGTATCACCAAAATCAATCGTGGCAGTCCCGGTCGCCGGCGTATAATCACCTGTGTTTTGGCTGCTTGGGCTTGTGCCGCTCGCGGCCCTGTCACTCTGATCGCCGTCGGCAGTCCTGTAAGATATTATAACGTCTTCCTGAGGCCCAGCTGCATCCAGTTCGATTTCAAACACCAGGTCAGTTGTGCCAGAATCCCCTTCGACGACATTTGCATCGTAGACGTCAAGGTTGGCAAAATCGTCATTGCGGATGGTCAAGGCGACGGGGTCGGATATGGCAATGTCGCTGAGATCAATACCGTCATCGCTTTGCAGAACACCTGCTACAATGATTAATGTTTCATCCGCTTCCAAAAAAGGGTCGTCCGAAACTCCAATCCTTAAAGATTGCACTTCACCAGCAGTGCCCGCAAACTCCAAAGACGCAACAGCGGGATCAGGGGATCCGACAAAGCCAGTATGGTCATTGTCGTCGGTGGTCTGGTTCACAATCTGAAAACCATTGATCGTAAAGCCGCCTTGAACAGGGGTGTTCAACCGGTAATCTATGGTGACGGTGCCACGCCTGTCGCCACTTCTCTCTTCGACGGTCTTATCAACCGCGGTTACCGTCGCTGTGTCATCATTCACGATCGTGCCAATTCCGGTTCCATCGGCGATCGAGGTGGCTGTGCCGAGCGGATTGGACAGTGTCAGCGTCAAAACTTCATCCGGCTCAACGATGTTGTCGCCGAGCACAAGGACAGTTACACGCTGGGTTGTTGTGTTTGCGGGAAATGTGATCTGGCCAGTCTGCGGAGTGAAATCCGATGAGCCTGCTCCGGTGCCGGTGTCTCTACCCCCAGGAGATGTGGCATAGTCCAAGCTGACGCCACCCGCCGGGGCGAGTGCGGACAGTGAAACTTCAAAGCTAAGGTTTGTCGTTCCCGAATTCCCCTCGCTCACAGTGGGATCATCGACCGAAATCTCAACAAAATCATCATTGAGGATCGTTAGGGTCTGTTGTCGTGTCAGTGTGACATTAGCGGGGTTGAGGATGCCAACTTCTGAAGTTGAGGATAGGTTATTGCGAGGAATTACTCTCATTCTAAGAACAAAAGTCTCATCCCGTTCTGGGGCAGCGTCCGGGAGCACTCTGATTGGAAGACGCTGAATTTCCCCTGCGGTACCCTCAAACTCCAGCTCAACAACGAAGTCCTCATAATCGTCGAACAAGGTGGCCGTACCGCTTCTGTTATCGAGAATGAGGCTGAAACCACCTTGAACAGGGCTGTCAAGCACTGCTGAAACTTGGAAATCATCCTCAGGGCTCGAGAGCGTGGTCAATGTGACCCCCGCCGTGTCATCGTTCATGATGACACCAATGCCCGATACACCAAGAGGGATCTGAGAGACCGCACCGAAGGCTCTAGTCAAGGTCAGGAGCAACTGTTCGTCGCTCTCAACAATATTGTCGCCTCTGACGGGGATGTTTAAGGTTGTGCTCGTTGCGCCTTCAGAGAACGATAGCTCTCTTCTGCCACCAGGTGCCCTGAAGTCACTCCCATCCGCTCTGCCTTGCCTTCTGGTTCCGTCGCCTGGCCCCACAGTGTATTGAACGATCAAACCACCTGCCGGAGCAGGTTCGGACAACGTGATTTGGAATGCCATGTTTGTCGTCGTACCCGCGGCCCCTTCGACCACACTTGGATTGCTGACCGATGCGGTGATCTGTGCCTGTGCGGCAGGTGTTGTTGTCATCATCCCTAAGAGGGCTAGCGACATCCACAAGGCCAGCCCAGACAACCGGTTACGCAAAGTGTTTGAGGGGCATGTCCGAGATGAGATCTTCTGTCTGCACGACGCGAAACACCATTTGGACACAATGGATCTGACATTTTCGCAGACAAATTTAACCGCATCCATGTGACGGCTCCTTCACGTATAGTCCCAATACCTCCTCTCAAGATCGGGCCAGCATAGAAGCAGTCCTAAACCCGACGCCGGCGCAGACAGGCACGTCCGTCAGGCCGGTGGAGAGAGGTTCAATGGAGGGCTATACGCGCCGTGTGCGCGTAAGAATGCCAAGAACTTAGCAATCACGGCACACCGCGTTAATTTTCTGTTAGCGCTCAGACAGCGTTATTATTTTTTGATCACAACGCCTTGTGCCGTTCACTACCGTGGGCTCGGAAACAAAGGACTGAGCAGATCAACTTTAATTGAAAGCAGCGATTAGTACGATAGGTGATCGGCTCTGGCGGCATCAATCCATTCAGAAAGCGCGTCAACGTCTGGGATCTCGATAGCGCCGTATTTCAGCGCGATCAGCCCCTCTCCCTCCAGCTTCTTGAGCGCCTTGCCAACAGAAACCCGGGAGGCACCAACAGCAACTGCAATCTCCGATTGGCTCCAATGCACAACGCCGCGCACCTCTGAGGCGTCATGCATATTCAACAGCATAACCGCCGTATAAGCCGGTAAAGGCAGCAGACGCAGATCATCCAGCATGTTCAGCGCGACATTCAAACGATTCAATGTGATCGGCAAAGCAGCGCTGGCAATCTCCGGATATTTCTCCATCAGCGCCATAAAATCGGCCTTTTGCACATAGCCGATTGTTGTCTCTCCAACGGCAACTGCGTTCTGATTGCGCGCGCGTCCAGTCAACACGCCCATGATGCCCATGAAATGACCCGGCCCCAGGACCGCCAGAATGGTCTCGCGACCATTCGAATTAACCCGGCCCACCCTCACAGCCCCGGAGCGCACAATCATCAACCGGTTGCCATCATCACCACGTGAATGAATCATATGACCGTCATCATAGGCGCGACGCCGCTCTACCGAGGCGATTTCGGCCTGAATTTCAGGCTTGAGCATGTCCAGAAACCGAAGGCTTCCATGGTCAAACAGACCCGTCATTTTTCGACATTCCCTTAGTCTTGTCAGCCGCTCATTCATGCATGCGAAAAGGTTCGCGCCACGCCAGATTTCCTGGAAGCGTATCATAGCGCCCCTCTTCTCTGGCAGGGCTATCCTATGGACATTGCGACAGAAAGGCCAAGAGCGCGAGAGGTGCTTCTTTTCCCTTCTCCATGTCGGCTATGTAAGCAGCAAGATCCCCCATATTCTCTCCAACCTGATGGCTTTCAGCCGAACTTCAAGGCACGGAGCTTTAAAAGTTCACGCGCTTCAGAAGGCGAATTGCGATGCTTCCCGTGATAATAGAGACCCCACAGGCCAGCCAAAACACAATGGCGTAATCCGCTGCTTGTGCCGCGACACCTGACGCCACGGAACCCGTCATGTAAATCAGCAAAGTCGCACTAGAGAGCACCGTAAAATCTGTTCCCGCCTGTGACAGGGAGGCATAGCGCATGAACGTCGTGAACACGCCCACAAGGCCAACATATCGCAGGAACGTGCTTGTCACAGACAAGACAATTAAAATCTCATGCGGCAGACCGTACATGGCTGCGGCTCCAAAGGCTGCAAGCACCAAGGACCGCGCGACGACAAATGTGATAAAGAACGCCACCAACCCAAATCGACGAATGACGACCATGCCCAGATAGGCCCCCAGAAGGCCAACAACCGCGGCAGATCCGCCGGTCACCACACCGATCATTGACAGAGAGAGTCCTGCATCGACCAGAAAGGGTTGTTCCAGTGCCCTGATCGCCCCTTCGGGCAGGCGAAAGATCAGTGCAAACGCCAAGATCGCAAGCGCACCTGAGCGGTTGAAAAATTGACGCAGGCTCGGTTTCTGATGGATGTCTGCCGCATCCCGTTTGCCGAGCGCCTCCGGCACCGTAAGGAACAGCGACACCGACGCAAAGGAAACCAGACCGATGCTCAGCACCGCAATTTCCCAACCAAAGGCATCGTACAGAAGCAAACTGCCTGATCCGCCAACAAGAACGCCAACGGCGGCCGCGCCGCTTTGGACAGCGGTGCCGGCGGCCTGATGCGCCACTGGCAAATGCTCGACGGCATATCCATCCGTCGCAATATTTTGTGTCGACAAAGCGAAGGCCGTCACCATCAGAAGGGAGAGCAAAATGCCAAGGTCAGCAACCGGATCCAGCTGCGACGCGGCCACGATGGCCAGCAGGACAATGGACTGTGTACATAAAACAATGCCCTTTCGACCAATTCTCTCATGTCGCGACAGGCGATCAATGTAGGGGGCCCAGAGCGGTTTCAGAATCTTCGGCAGAGCCAAGAGAACCACTCCGCCAATGACCGAAAGATCGACACCCTGCGACCTCAGGATGGGGGGCAAGGCGGCGATCACCAGATACATCGGGATCGCCTGGGCAATGTAAAGCCCAACAAGCCCCGCCCACATGCTGGCATCCAGCCTGGATGATCCAAAGAAACCAGGCAGCAGCCTGACTAGAAGACTCATGGTGTCCCTTCACTTCTGGCCGCGACACTCCCCCAAAGCGGCACCGCAGAGCATGTGCTGCCCATCCTCTTTAGGCGGACGAACTGTCCAACTGGAAATGGAAAATACGCACGATATTGCGATAGTTTCAGAAAAATTTGCGTCAGCCATCCCCGACTTTTCGCTGACACAAGCGCTTACCCGTCGACGCCCTCAGAGGTCAACAACGCGGACTGAAAGCTGTCGTAACGTTTTCGCCATCAGGTATGTGAGACAGGAAATCTAGTTTACGCAGTCTGCAGACGCTGCATACACCTCAATCAGGTCGTGCAACCTTCTCAACAACAACATTGATGGGTGTGAGAACAAGACCGTTGCCTCTGGCCGGATACCAATGCCAAATTTTGTGGTAACTTCCACCCGATTCAGATTGCGAAATCGAGGATATTCCCGAAGCAAAAAATTGCTTTGCTCACTCATAGTTGAGGTGTCTGGGCGTGCAACAATATCAAAAGGCCAATCGCTTTCTGGAAAATTTTTCTTCAGAAGATTACTCATCTCATTGAGATCTGCAGGTTCAGGCCACCCATCAATAGAAGGGATGTGAAAGCCAAACAGGTCGCTACCCGGCATCTTCTCCACGGTCAAATCCATGCGGGCGAAGTCCAATGTACTCAAATCAACATACTTAACTACAGTTCTAGGCTGATAGCTCATATCGGAAGAGGAAAACTCGCGAGAAACCACTATTTGGCAGCCCGTCACGCTGACACCTTGATATGTCATTTCATAAAAAATTTCTTCCAGCTGCCCTTTCAGATCCATTTCTGACGCGTGACAAGCTGCCCCCATAAGAATAAGTGCGAGAAACGTGAACAGCATTAAGTGTAACTTTAAGGTCATGGCCCACTGGGGTTTTAGCAACGAAGAGAAAAAATCAATGTTCCAGGATCCCCGCAGGGGATCTTGGCACGAGTATCGGAAACATCACACCAGACGGAAGAAAAACCGTCAATCGATTCAATTTAAATAATTCATTGCAGCATACTCAGTTATATTTTTTAAATACTCTTTTAAATCCATCCCAGACGGTTGCGATCACTGCAACAGGGCACAAAATAAAGAACAAAAACTTTCCTCTTGCGTACTGACGGGCATCAAGACTCTCCTCGCCCAAGAAAAGCAATGTCAGGCCGACAACACCCCACATTAAAATCAAAAAAAGAAACGCCGTTCTAATTTCCATCCAAAACTCGTTGAGCATGGCACGGTTCACTTTAAGCCCTCCAATTAGTCACTACTCGGGTCGGGACAAAACTAAATCTGTTTGACATAATCCCCCCTACACAAATTCAAACCCCATCCGCTACGCCCTGCTTAGTCTTTCACGCACTTGCTGCATGCGCAAGAATTACAATGTCGGGAAAATTCTCTAGGATCATTAATGTTTTAGCAGCGGCGCGGAAAATCAATGGGTTTTGACCCTATGCCAAAGCTATGCCCATCAGAACTTCCACAAAAATCGAAATCACCCAAATCGGGTTTTAGCTTAGTCTTGGGGGACATTTATATCTTCCTTCAGTTGGTTTAAAAACCGCGAGAACACAGGAGGGTTCATTTTGCTTCGATTGCCCCCTGCAACGCCAAAAAAACGGCCAGAGCCAGCCGCAAATATCACGCAATCGAACGCAATTATTCCCAATAAATTACTTAGGATAGTGAAGCCACCAATGCCAAAAGCCGCAAGAAACGAAAATACACCCGCATCAATAGCCGAATGGAAAAATAAAATTTTTGAGACGCACCACCCTGTGGCTCTAATGACAACCGAAATCAGAGCGACCACGCAAAAAGCTGGCAGAAACCCTAACCCCGATATCTCCGCACAAAACAAATAAAGTGAAACAAACTTAATCCTCTTAAACACGGGTCTAATCGCACGTACTCTCCAAAAAACAGAAAAAATCAACGTTAGCCCCTTTAAAAATTCAGCAAAAACCTGGCAAAGCAACACTCCCAGCCTAGCCTGATGAAAACATCGCACTACCCGTGCAAAATCCACGATGCGAAGCAGATCCGCGACGCTTCGCGCTATGCGGAATGTTAGATCGCCGGCAGAGGTCGTCATCGTCAATGGTCTTCGCGCATAGAGTCGCAATGCTTAGACGTGTTAACATGCATCCCAAATCACGCCAGCGCTTATTGATAAGGGTAAGGTTTTCCTCATGCGGGAAATACATGATCTCACCCTTCAAAACACCCCCCCCCCGGTGTTGGCCTCGCAGGCATTTAAGTTTCAGGAATGCTCAGAGCGGTGCCGCCCAAAGAGGAAACCTCTTGGAGCCTGTATCGTCATCGCCTGCCCAGCGGCCATGAAGTTTGGGCGCATGCCGCTCTTAGTTCCCCTGATCAGGTCCCCAACCCTTCAAAGATCTCTGGGTCCATCTCTTCCCAAAAGGTGAAAATAGCACGCACATTCAAGGGCGACACCCAGCCAAAACGTTCAAAGTCTCCGCGCGCCACCTCATCGTCGAGTTGACTGGCAAAGAGCCTTTTGTCCGCGTCCCGTTGCGTCGGCGTGCGTTTGTTGATCGCAGCCTGCACACGTTTCAAGCGCTCTGCGCGATCTGACTGAGTGGCGCTGACCGGCGCAGCCTCAGGTGTTGCGCCATAGTCTTCCTTCAACGCCGTGCTGAGATAGCCCACCATGCTTTTCACGTCTTTACGCTGCCGCACATAATCCAGCTTCTCGCCAACCTGATCTTCGCCATAGGCGCTGATCCATTGTTTGGCGAGCCGGTCACTCACCCCAAGCTCTCTGAGCTTGCCGTAAACCGGCCCATGGCGCAGCCCGCCTCCATCATCAATGTCCAAAATCGCAAGCTGCGGGTTCTCTTTGATGCGGAAGCGGATCTCGGAAACCACCCTGCCCTTCTTGCGGGTTTCCGGCTCGATCAAAATATTGCTGGTCTTGTTCACCTCTGCCACCGCCGGTTTGATGACCTTCGCATTAAGATGCTTGTAGCTCTCATAATAGCTTGATCCATCCAGCCCCATCAGGCGCCTGAACAATTCCATAGACCACCAGCCGGTGCTGCCGGTGCGAATAAACCGGTAACAGTTCTCATAAAGCGCCAGCGCATGGCCTGACGTGAATTTCTTCTGGATGTTCAGATTGATCAGCGCAAAGACCTTAGGATCATGCAGCTTTTCCGCCAGCGCCGGAGAATAGGAATATTCACAAACACCGCCCTTGAGCTTGGCATAGCTCAACAGGCTCGACACCCCCCATTCCTGCTGCCCCTTTTCGTCCAGCATGTCCCATTCGGCGACCGTCTCCGCAAGCCCGCGCAAAGAAGCTTTCAACGTGTCCATATCGTTGGAGTTATACCCAATCATCAAACAGAGCGTGCGTGCATCAATTGAGTGTTTCGCCTGACTGGTGAGGGTGTCATAGGCGTTCAGCAACAAGACGTTGGACAGCTTACGTTGTAACAAGGTGAGCTTTCCAGACACATGGATCGCCGCCACATGTTTCTTTACGGCACCGCGTCGGAGCGCCCCCGTGAGTTGGTCACGTGGAATATCTGTCATCTGCTGCTGCCTTTGTTTTTTACCACAGTATGGTCTGAAAGGAACCTGTGCGCAATTCCCTTTTGGGTTCTTAAGAAAGGCAAACAGCTTTCCTGTGTTTGGGTACCTTTATGCATTTGAACCCGCCAACAGCAGCCTTAAAGGTACCACAATACGGGATCACCTGACCGGAAGAGTCACGCAGATGGGCGATTTGCACGCTAAAACAGCCAAAACCGTGGGTAGGCCCCCCTGTTCCCGCGAATCGGGCCCATTGCACCTGTGTTTGGGGTCTTTTGATCCTGTATGCGGGTTCCCCTGATCCCGTAAGCGGGCCCCCAAACTAGAGTAAGTCTTTGTTTATAATATCTATTGATGTCGCAAAGATTCTAAAGTCTCTAAAGATTCTACAACCTATATGTCGTTGCTTTTTTTATTTTTGATTAGGTTTCGTGGCGAAACTGCCTTCAAAGATTCACATATGGCTTTTCATGTGCGATAGTTCTGACAAAATACTAATAGAAGCAGTACATCGCATAGGAACAGAGATGGTATCAGGCAAAGACCCACTTCCGCCCTATTTCAACATCGACCCAGCCACCGCCGCTGCCAAGCTTTCCGAGCCTATCGACACGGCCCGATTCGCGAAAGCGGCGGCATTTGCTACGAAGGGGCGCCAGGATCTCGCCCGCCGTGGCTATGCCCCGGATGGTCAAAAACGGCTCCGTCGGTTCTCCACCTGGGAGATCTGTAAATTTCTGATCCCGGTTGCCCCGGCACATTTCCGGCGGGTGCTCAAGAAATATCCTAATCTGCCGCAGGGCGTGGGTGAAGGAAACTCCAAGTGGTTTTCTCTGGAAGACGTGTTGGCGCTGCGCGCACACTTTGCCAGTGAAGGTGCACAAGACAGAGAGTATCAACCCTGGCGTCCCGAAGGGCTGCCTGCGAAAATTGTGGCAGTCTCCAACTTCAAGGGCGGCACTTCTAAAACCACCACCAGCGCCCATCTGGCTATGTCTGCCGCGCTGGACGGCTACAAGGTTTTGGTCATTGACCTCGACAGCCAAGGCTCCCTGACTTCGATCATGGGGGGGGATGTGCCGGATGAATGGTCCACGGCCTTTCCGCTGATGGCCAAAGACTACGCGCAGGCAATGGTGGCCGAGAACAGCGTCCGCGAGGCCCGTGGCGAAAGCCCCCTGCCCTTCGACGAAACACTGACCGAAGCACTCGAAGTTTCGGCGCGCGACATCATTCAGCCGACCCATTGGCCCAATATCGATCTGCTTGGGGCGCAGCTCAATCTCTATTGGGCTGAGTTTCAGATTCCGGTCTGGCGCATGGGCCTGCGCAGCTGGCCGCTTTGGGATGCGCTGACCAACGCTTTGACCAACGAAGGCATCGTCGATGACTATGACATCATCTTCATCGACACCCCTCCTGCCCTTGGTTATCTGACCATCAATGCCTTGGCAGCTGCGGACATTCTGCTGGTGCCACTCGGGGCGTCCTTTCTGGAATTTGACTCTACCGGGCGTTTTTTTGATATGCTCTATTCGACCTTCGCCAGCGTTGAAGAAGGCGAAAATGCCGCCCGCCGTCGAGATGGCCTGCCGGAGATGAAGTTTGAATGGGATGCGGTGCGTGCACTCATCACTCGGTTTGATGCTGGACAGCAGACTGATCTGGCCAATGTGATACAGGCCTACTTTGGTGATTTTATGACCACCTATCGTCAGGAACTTACCGCCATGGTCGGGCAGGCTGGCGAACAGGTGAATGGCATCTATGAAGCCGATTATCGCGAGTTTAACCGCGATACTTATGTCCGGGGGCGTGAAACATTTGACCGGACATGGGCCGAGGTCAAAGAAATCATTCTGGGCACATGGTGGCGTGATCTCGAAGACTTGAAAGCGGAGCAGGCGGCGGAGGCTGAAAATGGCTAAGCGCAGAAAACTCGAAGCCCCAAGCAGCGCAGATATCAGCAAACTCGAAGAGGAGTTTCGCCGCGAAACCTCTGCCGCTGCGCCTGGCGCGCCCAAGACACGCGGCATGGCGCCGATCTCTCAGATCGCGGCAGAAACAGCAGCGGTGGCGCAACCCAAAACCGCGCAGGAACGTGCACGCGATGCGCAGCTCGAAGCCCGCGCCGCTAAACTGACAGCGGCCGAAAACGATGGGCGGCTTCTGGTGGATTTGCCGATTGCCGAGATTGAGGCCGAGGCCATCGTGCGCGACCGAACCACGCTCAATGCCGATGACATGCTGGAGCTGCGTCTGTCGATTGCGCAGAACGGGTTGCGTCTGCCGATCGAAGTTTTTGAACTGCCAGATGGGAGTGAGGGCGGACGCCGCTATGGGCTGATTTCCGGCTACCGTCGCTTGATGGCGATCCGCGAGTTGAATGGGCTCAGTGGGCAGCAAGCGCATGAAACCATCCGCGCCATCATTCGCCCCAAGGCCGAGACAGACACCGCCTTTGTCGCCATGGTCGAAGAGAACGAGGTGCGCGCAGAGCTGAGCCAGTTTGAGCGCGGTCGTATCGCGGTGATCTCTGCACAGCAGGGGGCTTTCCTCAATGTAGAGGATGCGGTCAACAAACTCTTCGCTACGGGCTCCAAGGCCAAACGCTCCAAAGTGCGCAGCTTTGCTTTAATCTTTGAAGAGCTCGGCGACATGCTGGAGTTTCCAGACGCGCTCAGCGAGAAGCGAGGGCTAAAGCTGGCGCAGATGCTACGACAAGGCGGAGAAGCCGCGTTGCGCGATGCATTGGCCGAAGCCTCACCGGCCTCTGCTGAGGAAGAATGGGCCGCGCTGGAGGCTGTGATCGTTGCCATGGACAGCCCGGTCAAAGATCCCAAGCGTGGCGGGCGTCCCAAGAAGACCACACCAGACACAGAGTGGCGCAATGCGGCAACTATGGTCACCGCATCGGGGGTGACCATTCGTCGACAGGCGGACGCCAAGGGGGTCGTTCTGCGCTTTGAAGGCACCCCGGTGGACGCCGCTCTGATGGACAATCTGCTGGATGAAATCCGCGCTTATTTGGAGAAACCACGCTAAGGTTTCGCCGCGAAACCCGCGCCGCAATCTCTTGTTGGCGCGGGCTGCTTCTTTGATCTCAAAGTCCTAAAGCCTACCAATCCGCCAGAAGGTCTGTTGCTGGATTGGCCGCCACGTCCACATCGTCATAATATTTCTGCGCCTGAGCTGCCGAGCGATGTAGCGACAGGCGCATGGCCGCGGGCAGGGGCGCGCCATCCAGCGCCGCCTGTGTCAGAAAGCCTGACCGTAGACCATGGGGTGAGGCATAGGAAGGATCCAGCCCGGCGTCTTGCAACAGCCGTTTGAGGATTTGTGACACGGCCGCATCTGACAGGCGCTTCTGGCCCAAGGCGTCGGTGCGGGTGATCCGTCGAAACAGTGGCCCTTCGGTGATCCCGCTGGCGTCAATCCAGGCCACGACAGCCCGCGCCGCATAGCCTTTCAGGACCAGTTTCGGGGTCTTGCCGTGATCGGTGGTCTTGGTCTGCACCAGTTGCAGCCAAACCACCCCCTGCGCATCATACTCGGACAGGTCTACATCTTCGCGATTGAGCCCCACAATCTCTGACCGTCTGCGCCCGCCTGAAGCCCATCCCAGTAGTAAAATGGCGCGGTCTCGCAGTCCGCGCAGCCCTGATCCTGCGGCATCAAGCAGTTTCAGCAGAACATCCTTTGTGATGGGATGTGCGGATTTGGGCGTAGGGGGGCGGGCCATGGCCTTACGCGCTTTGGCCCGCGTTTGCCGCAGCAGCGGGGCATCAAACGGATTGGGTTGATTGCGCATCCGGTGAAACGCACACCAGGATGCGATCCGACGGTTGAGCGTTGCTGGCGCCGGACAAGAGAGCCCCTTGCGTAGCCCCAGCCCGATCAAGGCCTCCGCCGTCTGTTTTGCACGCCCCTCTTCCTCGTGCAGATCACGGCTGTGATCCAGAACGAAGCGCAGCGCCACCTCTTCCTGTTCCGGCCACGTCAATGCCGCTCCAAAGGCTGCCTGTTTCCAAGCGGTCAGATAGACCAGATCCCTCTCATAGGCGCGCAGGGTGTTGGTCGGCGTGCCACGGACATAGAGGTCTTCCAATGCTGCGCTGTCTGCGACATCCAGTGAGGGCAGGGCAGAGGCGCGATGCGGGATCAATGGATCAGACATGACAATGCACCTGTGCTAGCGTGAATCGACAGGCTTGCATTTGGTATGACCGCATCATGCCCTGAGGTACAGGAGGCTCTGCCATGACGTTCAAGACATCCATATCCTTGAATGATGCTCAAGCCGAGTTTGCCAAAAATTTGGTGGAGCAGGGTACCTTCCCATCCCTCAGTGCAGTGGCGCAGCACGGGATTGATTTGATCCGGCAGCGGAAGGATGCAGAACAGGCCGATACCGAGACACTTAAAGCTCTGTTGCAGTCCCGTGCACAGGGGGATTTTGTGCCAACTGAAAGCTTCCGCACCCTTGTTGATGTCATGCTGAAAAGCAAACGTCGATCACATGGTCTAGACATTTGAAGTCTCAGCCACTGCTGAGCAGGACATCGCGCTGGTCTTCGATTTTCTGACTGAGAGTTATATCGGACTTGGCGAAGCTCCCGCTTCGGTTGCCGAGCATGCCAGCGATCGCATGGGCAAGATACTGGACGCGATGGAGCGGATCGCCACAGCCCCGTATCGTGGGGACCCTCATGAAGAGTGGCTGCCCAGGTTGCGGCATCTGACACTGAAACGTGTAATCTACTGGTATCAATTCGACGGGCAGCGAAAGACCGTCCGCATATTGGCAATTTTTTATGGTGGCCAGGATCATGTGAGGCAAATGTTGCTGCGACAGCTGCCTCAATGAACCCGTAGGGTAGGGCGGTCGTTGTCGCTGCTCTGAGGTTTCCTGGCTGTGGTTTCATGGGCTGAGGATGGTGAGAATGGCTTTTTTTGTCAATATACGATAAGTATATATTATCATATGTTGAATAAGATCTTCCGAAGCCTCTATGTAATCCGCAAAATGTTGATATACTGCGGATATGGGTGACTATATCCTTTCTATATATGATCCACCGGAGGAGCCTGAGGACCTGTGGTTTTTGCCAGATCCACAGACGGAGAGTCCGGACAGCGATCTTTCCTCTGCTGTGTTCCTGCAATCCCGTCTTGCAGCACCTGAGGGCTGGCTGGCTGCACAGGCGCAACATGCAACTGCCTTGGCGCGTGCTGCCTTGGCGGTTGGACAACTTGACATGATGGTGGCGCAGATCGGTGTCGGCGCTTTAGAGCGGCTGGCCTTGCGCGAGGCAGCAGCACTTCTCTGGGCTGCGGGCAAATCGGTGTCGCTTGAAGACATCGCGCGAGATCATTTCGCGGCCCGCGCTGATGGCGATCCGCTTGATCTGCAAACCGCCCGTTGGGCCCTGCGCCGTTTGATGGGGCAGGGGGGGATTGATCATCTGGCGGCCTTTCTCGGGTTGCACCTCACAGAGACAGAAACCTCTCTCACCAGAGGTCCTTCTCGATTATCGGGGCTTGTCTTTGAGGAGGCGGCACAAGAGTTCCTGAGGCATGTATCCAGTCTGGCCGATGCCCATGCTTTCACACGCGGCGCTTATGCGCGGTTTCTCTGGGCGTTATCTGATCTTTCGGTCGAGGGGGATATGGTCGAAGGGGCGGTCTGGGCGGCAAGACATATGGCGCAAGACTGCATGACCCTGACGTTCTTACCACTGGGGCAAGAGGGGCGCCGCATCACCGGCCTCGGTGTGTCCACCTTCCCAACGCTGCTCGCGGCCATTGAGGCCGGTGCCATCGCGGCGCGCGCAGAGCTGCACAGGCTGTCGCAATGGCGAGATCAGGCTCATGCGGCCACCGCAGGAATCAAAGGCAAAAATGCCGGACGCATCATTGAGATGCTTTTTGCCAAGCCACATGCCACAACCCAGATGGTCGAAGTCGCAACTGGTGTTTCCAGAGATACTGCAGAGCGGCTTCTGGCACGGTTGCACCACATGGGTTTGGTTCGCGAAGTGACCGGTGCCAAGAGGTTTCGTATTTGGGCGGCACAACTCTGAGAATGATGCTGCGGTCCTGCAATTTGGAAGCCTGCGAGGTTAACACTGGGGATGTGTGTTTTGAAAGGGAGGCTGTCAGAGCGAGTGATCCAGCTCTCTCGCGTTGATGAACATCCCGACGATTATACTGCGCCTTAAAGGCGTTCGCTTTCCTCGTAAGATCATTGCTTATGCAGCATGGAGTTGTCATCGCTTTGCGTTGAGCACAGTTGGCGCTGAGGAGTTGTTGGCTGCGCGTGGGGTGATCGCAGTCGGGAAGCAGCTCTGCTATGGATCAATCGCGTTGGTAGACACTTTTTAGATTGCATAAGGCTAGGTCGCCGTCAGCCAAACGACAATTGGGACATGGGTGAGGTCGTGACTATGAGGCGTGGCAAAAAGCACTTGTGCTTGAGGCTGACCATCGTGCCCATGACCAAATCAAGCTGGTCTTCCCCCCCCTTCACTGATATCAATTCACCATAAACGAGACTGTTGCATTAATTGCCGGCATTGTGGACGTTCGGTGTCTTGAGGTCACCTATGGCGTTCAGGCGACGCAAATGGCCAAATGGTTGATTTCCGCCTCACAGCCCGACGGGATGCAAAAGCTGCGGAAGCCTTTCTGAACAAAGCGATTGAGCGCGTCCGATTGCGCCGGCCGGCGACAATCGTGACTGATAAGGCCCCCGCCTATCGGCACGTCATTCGCGAAATCAATCGCCGTTATGATCCACACTTCGACAGAATTCGGCACATCCACAACAAACGAACAGGTGTCCTTGAGGAGATTAAGTTCATCGCGCGACTGTTTGAGGCTGCTTGATCCTGAGGCATTCGAACGCGCCAATCCGGCCTCAGCAGATTAATACGACAGTCCCTTTAATGTCGCCATAGGACTTGGCGCGCTGCTTGGCGCCTTTGTATTGAAAGTTTTCGGACTGTCGCAACTATATCTGGTTGCAGGGTTGGCAACGGCTTGCGGTTTTCTTGCGATCGCAGCGCTCAAAGAGCCAATGACGGAAGCACCGGCCGTCGAGTAAGTCTCTGCAAGGGGATCAGACATGCGCCCCGAGCGAGAGAAGATTGGCCAAAACACTGGCCAATCCGTTGTTGCATGACGGATAACTTCACGCAAAAGCGGTTGTTTAACCGTCCACTTTGGGCCGTTCGCCCTTAGGATCATAGGGCGAGCGCAGATGAACCTCCGCCGCCAGCTTTTGCCCGGCCAGATCAATTTCGAAGCGGCCGTTTCGGATATATTCTGCTGTCACTGGCTCCGGGGCCTCAAGCTGACAGAGAGCAACAGCAGCCCCAAGCGTATGGCCGTATGCGGCGGAACGGACCTCACCAATCTCAACGCCATCTCTTAACACGGCTTCTCCGCCCCAGAGCTGTGGCGCCTTATCCTTCAGTACGAGCTGCACAATACGCTTTTTCAGATGATTTGGGTCTTCTTTCGCAGCCAGCACCGCTGCTTTACCGATAAATCCGCTTGGTTTCTCGAGATCCACAGCGAAGCTCAGGCTAGCTTGCAGCGGGGTGACATCAGGTGTGAGCTCGCGGCTCCAGGCGCGGAAGCCTTTTTCAAGGCGCAATCCTTCTAGTGCATAGTAGCCCGCGTCGCGGATGCCAAACTCGGCTCCGGCGCGCATCAGATCTTCATAGACGCCAATCGTGAATTCCACCGGCACTACCAATTCCCAGCCGAGCTCTCCAACATAGGTCATGCGATTGGCCAGAACCGTAGCGTAGCCCAGATCAATCTCCTGCACCGTGGCAAAGGGGAAGCCTGCGTTTGACAGATCCGCCTTGGTCAATTTGCTGAGCACCGCGCGCGCCTGTGGCCCCATCACAGCCAGAACGGACCAGGCAGCGGTCACATCGGTCAGAAAAACATGCGCTTCGCTATCAAAGTTCTTGCGCAGCCAGTCGGCATCATGCACCGCCTGCGCAGAGCCGGTGATCAGCATAAATTCCTGATCTTTCAGGCGCAACACCGTCAAATCAGATTCGTAGCCGCCGCGCTCGTTCAGCAGGCCTGTGTAAACGGTGTGCCCCACCGGCACATCCACATTGGCCGCACAGATGCGGTTCAATGTCTCACAAGCATCGCGCCCCTGCACCAGTAGCTTGGCAAATGAGCTCTGATCGAAAACCGATACCGCCTCACGTGTATTCTTATGTTCGGCGGCAACAGCATCGTGCCAGTTTTGGCGACCAAAGCTGTACTGGGTTTCTGGTTTTTCCCCTTCGGGTGCGAAATAATTTACCCGCTCCCACCCCATTTTCGATCCGAAAACAGCATTTTTTGCGGCCAGCCGATCATAGAGCGCGGAACGGCGGAACGGTCGCGCCGTGTCCAATTCGCGGTTGGGCCATGGCATGGCATAATGCAGGCCCAGAGTTTCTTTGACACGATCATGCAGCCAAGTCGGGTTGTTATTGAAATTGGCAAAGCGGCGAATGTCCACGGCAAAAAGATCCGAGGTTGGTGCCCCTTCGACAATCCACTCAGCCAAGGCCCGCCCCGCACCACCTGCGCTGGCAATTCCCATGCTGTTAAAGCCCGCCCCAACAAAGAAATTCTTCAGCTCAGGGGCCTCGCCCAGCAGATAGTTGTTGTCAGGCGTAAAGCTTTCGGGGCCATTGTAGAACTGGCGCACCCCGGTTTCACCCATTTTGGGGACACGGATCAGCGCGTTTTCCATCAGGATCTCAAACTGATCCCAATCATCTTCCAGAAGCTGGAAGAAGAAATTATCGGGGATGCCCTCCATGCCCCAAGGCTTGGCATCAGGCTCAAAGCCGCCCATGACCAGCCCCCCGGTTTCTTCTTTGAAATAAATATAGCCATCCGGGTCTCGCAGCACGGGCAGATCAGGCGTGACGCCTTCAATCTGCTCAGTCACGATGTAGTAGTGTTCGGCCGAATGCAGGGGGATATTCACGCCACACATCTTGCCAAGTTGCCGTGCCCATTGCCCACCGCAGTTCACCACAACTTCGGCGTGGATCGTGCCTTGGTCTGTCGCGACACCGGTGACCACACCGTCTTTGGTCAGGATGTCGGTGACTTTGATCCCCTCGATCACCTTAGCGCCGCCCATACGCGCGCCTTTGGCCAGAGACTGGGTCAAGTCTGTCGGATTGGCTTTTCCGTCGCCGGGCATCCAAAGCGCGCCTTTGACGTCGTCCACCTGCATCACCGGCCATTTGTCTTGCGCTTCCTGCGGCGTGATGACCTGCACTTCGACCCCCTGCGCGCGCGCTGCGGCAGCTGTCCGCAGGAGCATGGTCATGCGATCGTCGGTACGTGCAACCGTGACAGAACCGCACTCCATCCAGCCAGTGGCCAGACCCGTTTCTGCCTCAAGCTGGGCATATAACTCTGTGGAATAGCGGATCAGGTTGGTCATCGCAGGCTGGCTGCGCAACTGGCCGACAAGTCCCGCAGCATGCCAAGTGGTACCACAGCTCAGTTGACCCTGCTCCAAAAGCACAACATCGCGGTGTCCCATCTTCGTCAGATGATATGCGACCGAGCAGCCAACGATGCCGCCCCCTATGATGACATATTGCGCGCTTTGGGGAAGTTGCGTTTCGGCCATGGGTTTGCTCCGTAAAAAGGGGTTCGATTTACGGCACCTTACAGTGATTTGGCAATAGTTGGCAAAATCTTTCTTTATTTGGCGTTGGCAAGCAGTGATATTACCCCCAGCTCTTCCAGAGCTTCGGAGATGTCAGGCGGAAGCGGCGTATCGACAATCAGGGTGGCTGGACGCGAAAAGGGCTTCATGGCGATCTGCCCGATCACGTCGAATTTGCTGCTATCGGCCAGTATAAGCGGGTTTTGCGCCCTTTGGATCATGAGATGCCGCAGGTTCGCCGCTTCAAGCGAAAAATCCGTAAAACCACAGCGTGCGCTCAATCCTCCAACACCGACCAGTGCAAACTCCGCGTGGTATCTGCTCAGGTGGTCCAGGGTATCAAGGCCCAGTGTGGCATTTTCGGCAAAGTCCAGACGTCCGCCGAGCAAAGTGACTTCGGACGCGGCAGCCGACATTACGGATGCAATGGTCAAGTCGTTTGTATATATAATTAAATTATTGCGAACCTCGGCCAAAGCCCGCGCCGCCGCCAGTGTTGTTGACCCGCTGTCGATGATCACGCTGGCTCCATCCGGGATCTGATCTGCGACGCAGGCTCCGATCTGGGCTTTGCCTTCTGGATTGGTCAGAGACCGATCTGCCATTGGCGGTTCTTCTGTGCGAATGCTGGTCGCGCCCCCCCAGACCTGATTCAATTTATTTTCTTGGGCGAGTTGCTCGATGTCTTTCCGCACCGTCTCCCGCGAGACACCAAGCTTTTCGGTCAGAGACCGGATGGACACTGCAGGCTGGCGGGATACTTCGCGCAGGATAATCGCATGACGTTCCGATGGTAACACAGTAAACCCTCTTGGTTAGAACTAAGACAATTCTGCCAAATATTGCAAAATAACGCCAGTCATAGAATACGGAGGACCCATCGGTTACCACTCAACGGCGGCGCCCCCTGCGGGCTGCGCTGGATTTCCACAAACAACCAGCGGGTTGTGGGGAGAGGGGAGTGCTTGGTGGTCCGGAGTATTCCTAAGTTAGTTTGAGTTGTTTTTCGAGCGTCGTGATCGACAATTCTGATGGTATCCCTTCAGCTGCTTTGATCCATTCAAATCACGAAGTTTGTCATCATTGGTTAACAAGTTTTGGACTACATTTTTCGCTAGCACAAAGAACGTGAGGGCCATTTGCCTGAATTTTTGGGACATACTGCAAAGAACAACATGCGCTTGAGCTTTGCCCTCACCCTTTTGGCGGCCTTTGTCACCGCTCTGGCATACTTTCTTATAGCTTGGGCTGCGGATAAAGCCATTAGTCAGCGTGAGAGGTTGCAGCTGATCGAAATGACGAACGGATTCACGACTGTGTTTTCTGACGTTCGTGGGGAAGATACGCTTGTACCGGCTGAATTTCGTAGAATTGGCATTGACCACTTCAACAGTACGGGTTCTCAGCAGCGGAACGCTGATCAAGCCCATATGTCATTGCCCGGTCTGCCAGGGTTTGAATTGGGTGTAAAAGCCGATGATCCCCGTTTGCGTAGAATCATCCAATCGTTTGCAGACGACTATGCGTCGGACGATCTCCACGAGAATCGGTTTGAAGCTGGCAGAATGATCGGCCGAACAATGGTTCCATCCATTGCAACGCAAGAAAATTGCGTCAGCTGCCACAATGATGCGCTCGGTCAGGAAGTCTTTGAACTGGGCGATGTCATGGGCGCCTATATCATTGAGCGAGATCTCACCCCTGAGCTGAAAGAGGACATTCAGTATGCGTGTATACTATTTGTCACATCCTTTCTGGTTTTCTGGCTGATTATCTATCGTGAAAAGAACCACAGCCTCAATACGATGCAATTGGAGGCGCGTGTTCAGTATCAGAAAATGAAGAATAAAGCGGAGCAGCAGGAGAAGTTCTTGCTCTCGCATGATCCTCTCACCGGTCTCCCCAATCGCAAACTGTTCAATGACTACCTGCAGCAAGCTTTTGCGGTAGAGGGTATGCCGTGCCTGGCAGCCGCATTGATCGATCTTGACGATTTTAAAGCCGTCAATGACACAATGGGTCATCCTGCGGGTGATGCTCTTCTGACTGAAGTTGCCAGACGGCTAAAAGCGTCACTTACAGAGAGAAATGGTTTTGCGGCCCGTCTTGGCGGCGATGAGTTTGCCATCATATGGGAAGTTCAGGAAAGCACAGACACAGGTGACGTCTTTGCTCAGAACTTGCTGAACCGGGTTTCTAAAACAATGCAGTTTGAAAACTGGCAGATTGTTCCGAAGTGTTCCATTGGTGTGGCGACAACCATGGAAGTGGGAGCAGGCACGCCTCAAAACCTCGTGAAGGCGGCTGATGCGGCACTGTATGTCGCCAAAGAGCGTGGGAAGAATACATATCAGAGGTATGATAAAACTCTTGATGCACAGGTCACTCGGCAGAACCGTATTGTAGCCAGTTTGCCTAGCGCCATTCAAAATGGTGAAATCGGTGTTGTTTTCCAGCCCAAAGTTCAGCTCAATGATGGCAGTTTTAAAGGGTTTGAAGCGCTTGCCCGATGGCAGCTTGGGAATGAAAGTATTGCACCAAGTGAGTTTGTGCCTCTAGCTGAAAGCTCAGGTGTTGTGCATGATTTGGATATGTTTGTCTTGCGGCAAGCAACAAAGTTTGCTGCCGATCTGGCCTCGGAGATGGGACAGGACATACCGGTTTCGATCAATCTTTCCGCCAACAGTTTTCGTAATGGGTCGTTGACAGAGGATATCCTCGATGTGCTCTGGGAAACGGGGCTATCTCCAGAGATGCTCACACTTGAGATCACAGAAACAGCGGCCATCGAGAGCTGGACGCTCGTGCAGGATGTGCTGTTAAAGCTGCAGGGCATTGGGGTGCGCATGTCTCTGGATGATTTTGGGACAGGCTATTCATCGCTCGCATATTTGCTTGAAATGCAATTTGACGAAATCAAAATCGACCGTGAGTTTGTCAAAAACCTTGAAGAGGGCAACGCCAACCACAAACTTTTGCAGCATATTGCCAGCATGTCTGAAAGCTTGGGCATTTCCCTTGTGATTGAAGGGATTGAAACCGCGGCACAGGTTAAGCTACTAGTCGGCTGTTCGTCGCGCATCGGTCAGGGTTACTTTTACTCAAAGCCTTTGGCGCCGCGTGACGCAGAAGCCTACCTCACTGCATTTTCTGCAAGATCAATGTCTGGCTCTTAGACGGTTGGGAATAGGTGCATTCTGCGTGTAATTGATGTGAATTTGGCAAAACATCACATGCAGTCCGTTTCAAAATTAGGCATTTGTGTCAAAAAATTGGTCTTTGGCCTCGAAATCTAGAAGTGGGGCCGCAATCTGTTTGCCGGATCGAATTTCTTTCACGTTATCTACGAGGGTGCTCAGTGACATGGGCACAAAATCGATCAGATCATCAAGCAGCTAACCGCTGTTTGAGACGGAGTATAAGCTGGCAACATCTTTCTAGGATGTGGGTCATTGCTCCCTCCAGGAGAGGTGCGCAATGGGCAAAGACGCCTTACAGGAAATTGAAACCGAAAAGCGCATTGGCGGCGCGGGTCAGCTGGTGGTGCGGGATGTGCCCGTCATTGATATGGGCGATTTTCACAATCGCCACGCCGAGATTGCCGATGAGCTCTGGCACGCGGCGACGCAGGTTGGATTTTTTCAGCTGTCAAACCACGGCATTTCAGAGGCGCTGATTGATGCGGCGTTTGCCCAGTCACAGGCGTTTTTTGACCAGAGCCCGGACATCAAGGCGCAGATGGCGCTGAAACCCGGCACCAATGCGGGCTGGGAACACACCAGTCAGGTGCGCCCCTCCACCGGCACAGCGGATCAGAAAGAAAGCTATCAGATCACCTTGCCGCGTATGGCTGGGCTGTGGCCCGATCCGGATGCTTTGCAGAGCTTCAAGGTGACGATGCTGGAATTTGAGCGCCAGAACTGGGCGGTGGCGATGCGCGTGTTGCAGTGTTTTGCGCGCAAGCTGGATCTGGCCCCAAGTCTGTTTTCAGTAGGCCATGATCCGCTTGCACCGGAATATCAATCCACCCTGCGTCTGTTGCATTATCTGCCGCTGACCGATGCGGATCAGGCGCCGGGCATGTGGCGTGCCGGGGCACATACGGATTTTGACTGTCTCACCCTGTTGCATCAGCGCGACGGGCAGGGCGGGTTGCAGATCTGTCCGGGCAAAGACGCAGCCGCCGGGGAAGTGCACTGGAGTGATGTGCCGCCGGTTTCCGGGCTGATCACCTGCAATATCGGAGATATGTTGCGGCGCTGGTCGGATGACCGGCTGCTGTCGACCCTGCATCGGGTGCGCATGCCTGCGCCGGGGGAATCCACCGCGGCGCGCCAGTCGATTGCCTATTTTGCGCAGGCCAATACCAACACGGTGTTGCAGGGGCCGGATGCGCTTTATCCGCCGATCACCGCGCATGATTACATTCAGATGCGTCTGAAGGCCAATTTTGCCGGGACAGCCAAACCCCTCTGAAATTTTCATCCATATCCGGACCGCCCCGCCAGAAGGGTGGCCTTTTTATCACCAACCAGGAGACGATGATCCATGAAGACCACATCCTTTTATTCGGCACTGACAGCGGTGGCGCTGCTTGCCCCCACGGCCACATTGGCAGAGCTTACCGAAGTGACCTTTGGCACCAACTGGCTGGCACAGGCGGAACATGGCGGCTTTTATCAGGCGGTGGCAGATGGCTCTTATGAGGCCTGCGGGTTGAAGGTGTCGATTGTGTCCGGCGGGCCGCAGGTGAACAACCGCGCGCTGCTGATGGCGGGCAAGATCGACTATCACATGGGCGGGGATATGCTGCAGGCTTTCAACGCGGTGAAAGAAGGTGTGCCGGTGGTGTCTGTGGCGGCGATTTTCCAGAAACACCCGCAGGTGCTGGTGGCCCATCCGGGGCAGGCGGAAAGCTTTGAGGATCTGAAAGACCTGACGCTGCTGATCGGGGACAATGGCTATCAGAGCTATTATCAGTGGATGATGGCAGCCTATGGTTTCACGGTGGAGCAGCGCCAGCCCTATACGTTCAACCCGGCGCCGTTCCTGGCCAATTCCGACACGGCAATGCAGGGCTATCTGTCGTCAGAGCCGTTTCTGGTGGAAAAAGAAGGCGGCTTTAAGCCGGATGTCTTCCTGATCGCGGATGCGGGCTATTCCACCTATGCCACAACAATCGAGGTGATGTCGGCCACTATCGAGAGCAAACCCGCAGAGGTGAGCTGTTTTGTCGATGCCTCGATCAAGGGTTGGTACAGCTATCTTTATGGTGACAATGCCGCCGCCAATGCGCTGATCATGGCGGACAATCCGGAGATGACGCAGGATAAGATCGACTATGCCATCGCCAAGATGAGCGAAAACGGCATTGTGGAATCCGGCGATGCGGAGACCATGGGCATCGGGGTAATCAACGCCGAGAAAGTGGCGGATTTCTACGACAAGATGGTTGAGGCCGGGGTGATTGAGGCGGGGCTGGATTATGACAGCGCCTTCACCACCAGCTTTGTGGGCAAGGGCGTCGGCATGGAGCTGAAGCCTTAAGCAACCGCGTGGGGCGGCCTCGTCCTTTGAACGGGGGCGGGGCTGCCAAATTGAAACCGCAAGACGGATTTCTTTATGAACAGGAAAGACCTTATCCCGCCGCTTGGGGGGCGTGCGCCGCTGTTGCGTATGCGGAATGTCGAGAAAACCTTTGGCGGGCAGGTGACCGCGCTGAAGGATCTTAGCCTTGCCATCAATCAGGGCGATTTTGTCTCGCTGCTGGGGCCGTCGGGCTGTGGCAAATCCACGGCGCTGCGGCTGATTGCCGGGCTGATGCAGCCCACATCGGGCAGCATTGACTGGCAGGACGGGCGCGGCGAGGGCGACCTTGGCGTGGTGTTTCAGGAGCCGACGCTGATGCCCTGGGCGCGGGTGAAGGACAATGTCTGGCTGCCGTATCGGCTGCGGGGCAAATCCTATTCTTCGGTGAAAGACGAGGTGATCGAGGCGCTGCGGCTGGTGGGGCTGGAGAAATTTCAGAACGCTTTCCCGCGCGAGCTTTCGGGCGGCATGAAAATGCGGGTGTCGATTGCGCGGGCGATGGTGACAAAACCGCGGCTTATTCTGATGGATGAGCCTTTTGCGGCGCTGGATGAGATCACCCGGCACAAGCTCAACCGCGATCTGCTGAGCCTGCGTGAAAAGATCGGCTGCACCGTGATCTTTGTCACCCATTCGGTGTTTGAAAGCGTGTTTCTGTCGGATCGGATTGTGGTGATGGCGGCGCGACCCGGGCGGGTGATTGCCGAGCTTGAGGTGGATGCCGCCTATCCGCGGGACGACAGTTTCCGCACCACAGAAAGCTATGCCAGCCACGCGCGGCGGGCCTCTGAGGCGTTGCATGATGCTATGGGAGAAGCCGCATGACCGATCAGAGTGCAGAGGCACCGCTGGCGGCGCCGGTTCTGGATGCCGAAGAGGCTCGCAAGGCCCGCAACGAAAAGATCATGAAGATCGCCAAATGGGCGCTGCCGTCACTGGTGCTGATTTTGGCGATCGGGGCCTGGCAGGCCTATGTGATGATTGCGCAGGTGCCGCATTATATTCTGCCGTCGCCGTGGAAAGTGGCGGTGACATTGGTGCAGGACTGGCCCGTGCTGTGGCCGGCGCTGTTGATCACCGGGCGGCTGACGCTGCTTGCGCTGATATTGGCGGTGCTGGGGGGCGTGTTGTTGTCGGTGGCTTTCACCCAATCGCGCTGGATTGAAATGTCGCTGTTTCCATACGCGGTTATTTTGCAGGTCACCCCTGTGGTGGCGATTGCGCCCCTGTTGCAGATCTATGTGGACAGCGCCTTTGCGGCGGCGCTGATCTGTGCCTGGATCGTGGCGTTTTTCCCGATCCTGTCCAACACCATCATCGGGCTGAAGTCAGCAGATCATAATCTGCAGGATCTGTTCACCATTTATGAGGCCAGCGCCTGGCAGCGGTTGCGGTTTCTGTCGGGGCCGTCAGCCCTGCCGTATTTTCTGGGTGGGCTGAAAATTGCCGGAGGGCTGGCGCTGATCGGCGCGGTGGTGGCGGAATTTGTGATTGGCCGCGCGGGCACCGGGCTGGGTCTTGCCTCCACGCTGCTTGAGGCGTCTTACCGGTTCAATTTTGGCCGCTTGTACGCGGCGCTGGTGCTGATCTCGCTGATGGGGGTGGTGATTTTTGCGCTGATGAGCGTGGTCAGCCACCTGTGCCTGTACCGTTGGCATGAAAGTGCCTTGAAGAGAGAAAACTAAATGGATTTCAAGACATTACCCAAGGGGGATTTCACCCTGCGCAACGTCACTGTGCCTGCCTGTCTGGCGGGGGCGGATGCGGGGGATCTGATCACCACCGATCTGGCGATTTCAGACGGGCAGATTGCAGCGGCCCCGGTTGGGGAGGATGTGGAGATGAAAGGCGCGATGGTGTTGCCGTGTTTCACCGATGCGCACACCCATCTGGACAAGGGCCACATCCATCCGCGCGCGTCCAACCCTGATGGCAGCTTCATGGGCGCGCTGACCACGGTGATGGCGGATCATGCTAATTGGTCGGCAGAGGATGTCTATCGTCGCGCGGATTTTGCGCTGCGCTGTGCCTATGCCCATGGCACACGCGCGATCCGCACCCATCTGGACAGCCCGCCGGATCAGGATGAGATTTCCTGGCCCGCCTTTGCACGGCTGCGCGACGCCTGGGCAGATAAGATCGACTTGCAGGCGTCCTGTTTGGGGGGCTGTGATCGGGTGGATATTGACGGGCGGTTCAAGCGCACGGCGGATCTGGTGGCGGAACATGGCGGTGTGCTGGGGCTTGTGACCTATCCGATTGATGATCTGGCCGAGCTGTTGCGCAAGTTCCTGACCCTGGCGGGAGAGCGCAATCTGCAAGTGGATTTCCACGTGGATGAGACCATGGATCCGGGCTCGGAAACCCTGCGCATTCTGGCCGAGGCGGTGCTGGACACCGGATTTGATGCGCCGGTGCAGGTGGGGCATCTCTGTTCCCTGTCCACACAGGAGGAGGCGCGGGCGCTTGATACGCTCGATCTGGTGGCGCGGGCCGGGTTCAATGTGGTGAGCCTGCCGATGTGCAATATGTATTTGCAGGATCGCCACGCCGGGCGCACCCCGCGCGGGCGGGGGGTGACGCTGGCCCATGAGATGAAGGCGCGCGGCATTCCGGTGAGCTTTGCCTCTGACAACACCCGCGATCCGTTCTACGCCTATGGTGATCTGGATATGGTAGAGGTGCTGCGGGAGGCCACGCGCATTGCCCATCTGGATCACGCGGATCCCGACTGGATCAAGAGTTTCACCACCACCCCGGCGCACTCCTGTGGTTTTGCGCCTCAAGACCTGACCCCCGGCCATGCGGCGGATCTGGTGATTTTCAGGGCGCGCAACTGGTCTGAGCTGCTGCCGCGCCCGCAAAGTGACCGGATTGTGCTGCGCAACGGTCAGGCCATTGACCGCACCCTGCCGGATTACGCCGAGCTGGATGATTTGTTCTGAGGATTTTCCATGAAAGACTTTACCCAAAACCTTGAAGCGGCCAAAGCGGCGCTGTCTCATCTGGATCTTGAAGAGCGGGAGGCGGCGATCACTGCGGCGTCGCGTGACTTCTTCTGGTATTCGCCGGTGTTAAAGCCGCGGCTGGATCATCTGCGCGCCGATTTTGTGGTGCGCCCGCGCAATGAGGCGGAGGTGATCGAGGTGCTCAAGACCTGTTATGACTATGACATTCCGGTCACCACGCGCGGGGCGGGCACGGGCAACTATGGTCAGGCCATGCCGATGCGCGGGGGCTGTGTCATGCATCTGCGCCATATGAATCAGGTGCTGTCCTGCACGCCGGGGCGGGTGGTGGCACAGCCCGGCTGTCTTCTGAAAGATCTGGATGCCCATTGCAAAACACACTCCGGGCATGAGCTGCGTATGGTGTCCTCGACCTGGGTCACGGCGACCATTGGCGGCTTTATTGCTGGCGGATCCGGCGGGGTGGGCTCGGTCACATGGGGGTCGCTGCGCGATCTGGGCAATATCTTGCGTTTGCGGGTGGTGACCATGGAAGCCGCGCCACGGGTGCTGGAATTCACCGGCGAGGCGCTGGCGCGGGTCAGCCATGCCTATGGCACCAACGGGATTATCACCGAGGTCGAAATGCCCACCGCGCCGGCCTATGACTGGGTCGATGTGCTGGTGAAAGCCAAGGATTTTGGCGTGGCGATGACGCTGGCGGATGATCTGGCCAATGAAGATGGCATCCTGCTGAAACTGGCCTCTGTCTTTGAGGCGCCCACGGCAAAATCCTTTTTCAAACGGGTGGCACCCTATGTGGATGAGGATGATCATCTGCTGGCGCTGATGGTTGCGCCGCAGGGGATGGACGGGTTTCTGACCTATCTGGGGCGGCAAGAAGGGGCGGAGATGATCTATCGCTCTGATGCGCACAGCTGGGCGCGCGGGCCGGGGCTGATCTTTGAATATGGCTGGAACCACACCACATTGCGCGCGCTGAAGGTGGATCCGTCGATCACCTATCTGCAGATCCGCTATGGCTTCCCCAAACATAAGGCGCTGGTGGAGAAGATGCGGGCCGCTTTCCCGAAAGGCGAGGTGATCCAGCATCTGGAGGCGATCCGGGCCGGGGGCAAAGTGGGCTTTGCCGGGCTCTCCATGGTGCGGTTCACTACCGAGGCGCGGCTGGAGGAGATCATCCGCATTCATGAAGACGCAGGCGCGCTGATTTTCAACCCGCACCGCTACACGCTGGAAGAAGGCGGGCGGCAGCACACCGATGATGCGCAGCTGAATTTCAAACGCGAAGCCGACCCCAAAGGCCTGCTCAATCCGGGCAAGATGATCGCCTTTGACGATCCGTATTGGACCTATGACACCATGTATGCCTATCCCGACATGCGCCCGCCAAGCTGAGGAGGATGGTATGACACAGAGCGACACCAACACGCGCCGTGCGCTGGTGCTTTATGCGCATCCCTGTCCGGAGAGCTTTAACGCGGCGGTGCATGACACGGTGGTGGGCACGCTGAAGGCCGGAGGCTGGACGGTGGATGATTGTGATCTCAACGCGGAAGGGTTTTCTCCGGTGCTGAGCGAGGCAGAGCGGCGCGGCTATCACGAGGCGCCGGAAAATCTTGCCCCGGTGGCGCCCTATGTGGCGCGGCTGCGGGCGGCGGATGCGCTGGTGCTGGTGTTTCCGGTGTGGAACTTTGGCTACCCGGCGATCCTGAAAGGGTTTTTTGATCGGGTGTGCCTGCCGGGGGTGAGCTTTGAGCTGCGCGAGGGCAAGGTGCGCCCGGCGTTGACCAACATCAAACAGCTGATGGCCTGCACCACCTATGGCGGCACCCGGTTTCGGGCGTTTCTGAATGGTGATCCGCCGCGCAAGAACGTAACCCGCGCGTTGCGCTATGCCTGTGGCATGCCGCCCTGCCACTATCTGCCGCTCTACGATATGAACCGCAACAGCGCGCAGGTGCGGACGGCGCATCTGGCGCATGTGCAACAGAAAGTGGAGAGGCTGGCATGAAGGCGCTGGTTGTTTACTGTCACCCCAAACCGGTCAGCTATACCCATGCCGTGAAAGAACAGGTGCTTAGCACCCTGCGTGCAGCAGAGGCCGAGGTGCGTGTGATTGATCTTTACGGCGAGCAGTTTGACCCGCGCCTGACCGGGCAGGAGCTGACGCTTTATGCGGATGTGGCGCAGAACCAGAGCGGCATCGAAACCCATTGCGCCGATCTGATGTGGTGTGAGGCGCTGATCTTTGTCTATCCGACATGGTGGTACGGGCTGCCTGCGATGCTCAAGGGCTGGCTGGATCGGGTGATGGTGCCGGGGGTGGCGTTTCACATGCCTGCGGAGGGCGAAGACATCAAACCGGCGCTGACCCAGATCACGCAGCTGGCGGTGTTCACCACCTGTGGCGCAAGCTGGTGGCTGACGCGGTTGATCGGGGCACCGGGGCGGCGCACGATTTTGCGTGGGGTGCGGTTGCTGTGCGCCAAAGGCTGCAAGACCACATTTGCGGCCCATTACCTGATGGACAGTGCGCAGAGGCCCAGCCTGACCGCGCATCTGGCGCGGGTGGATCGCAAGGTGAAACGGATGGTGAGGTGGGCAAAATGATCCCTATTCTGGACTGGCAGAGATTGGAGAGTGACCCGGACGGTTTTGCCCAAGATTTGGGACAGGCCTGTCGCGAAGTTGGATTTTTCATGATTGCCAACCCGCCGCTGGAGGCAGCGCTGGTGGCGGAGGTGTTTGCACAGGCGGATGCGTTTTTTGCGCAGCCCACCGCCCGGAAAGCGCCTTTGGCGCTGCGCAACAATCCACACAATCGCGGCTGGGTCGGACAGGGCGAGGAACGGCTGGATAATGCCTCCGGCATGCAGGATCAGAAAGAGGCTTTCAATATTGGCTTTGATCTTGAGGCGGAGGATCCACGGGTGCTGGCTGGCGAGGCCTTTCGCGGGGTGAACATCTGGCCGCAGGATCTGCCGCAGTTTCGCGATGTGATGCTGCGCTACTACGATGAGGCACTGCGTTTTGGGGTGGCGCTGCATGGCGCGTTTGAGCGTGATCTGGGGCTTAAACCGGGCTTTTTTGCCCCGCATTTCACCGCGCCCATGGCGACGTTGAGATTGCTGTCTTATCCGGCGGCCACCGGGCGGGATGGGGAAATCGGCGCGGGCGCACACACCGATTATGGCTCGGTCACGCTGTTGGTGACCGATGGGGAGGCGGGGCTTCAGGTGCAGCCGCGCGGAAGCGATGATTGGGTGGACGTGCCCAAAATCGCCGAAGCGGTGGTGGTGAACATCGGGGATTGTCTGATGCGCTGGAGCAATGACACCTATGTGTCCAATCCGCATCGGGTGTTGCCGCCTGCCAACCCGCGCCGCTCGATTGCGTTTTTTCTCGATCCCAACCCGGACAGCGAGATTGCGGTTTTGCCGGGCACGGGCACGCCGTGCTATCCGCCGATCCTGGCGGCTGATTATCTGCGGATGCGGCTGGATGCGACCTATGACAGGAAAGAGCACACATGACACACCCGCTGGATTGGGCCGCGCGATCGGCGCGGGCGTTTGAACAGGTGGACCCGCAGCGCGATATTGCGATCCTGCCCACTGCCGCGATTGAACAGCACGGGCCGCATCTGCCGACTGGCACGGACAGCCTGATCATGGAGGGCATGCTGGCGCGGTTTCGCGCGCGCTGTCCGGAGGATCTGCGCCCCTGGATATTGCCGGTACAGACCGTGGGCAAATCCAACGAGCACCTTTGGGCAAAAGGCACGCTGACACTTTCGGCGCAGACGGCACTGGCGGCCTGGACAGAGATTGGCCTGTCGGTGGCGCGGGCGGGCTTTCGCAAGATCGTGATTGTGAACAGCCATGGCGGCAATCTGGATCTGATTTCCATTCTCAGCCGCGAGTTGCGGGTTCAGGCCGGGATGTTGGCGGTGAAATGTCAATGGGGCAGCTTTGGCCATCCGCAGGACATGTACAGCGATCATGAGCTGCGGTTTGGCATTCATGGCGGCGATGTAGAGAGCTCCCTGATGCTGGCCTTTGCGCCGGACACGGTGGATATGGGCGCCGCGCCCAAGGCACGCTCTGCGGCGGAGGACACGGCGATTTCCCCGATCGGGGCGGTGTCCCGTGGCTGGATTGCCTCAGATCTCAACCCGCTGGGCACGGTTGGGGACGCCAGAGCGGGCACGGCAAAGAAAGGTCTGGCGACCGCAGAGCATCAGGTGGCGGGCTTTATCGAATTGTTGCGCGATGTGCGTGATATGGCGGTGCCTGAAGCGCCAAGCGGGTGGGGGACGTGATGAAAAGCCTGACACCACAAAGCATTCGCCCGCCTTTTGCCGCCTATGCCCATGGCGTTGAAATTCCGGCGGGCTGGCGGATCATACGCACCTCGGGCCAGCTTGGCATTACGGCGCAGGACACCATCCCCGGCGGGGCCTATGCGCAGGCCTGTCAGTGTTTTGAAAACATCACCGCCATTCTGAACGCAGGCGGCATGGGGCCTGCGGATGTGGTGCATATCTCGGCCTATGTGACCGACCGCGCCCATATGCAGGCCTATATGCGTGCGCGGGATGAATATCTGGAGCAGATCCCGCATCTGCCGGCCTCCACCCTGATGATTGTGGGCGGATTCACGCGGCCAGAGTTTCTGGTGGAGGTGGAGGTGATGGCCGCCGCTCCCGCATGAGATGCGGGAGCTAAATGGTTCGCCAACGTTTGCCCCGTGTGGACCAGTAGATGCACATCAGAAGCAGAACCTGCGCCCCCAGTCGGAGGGTGAGTTGAGCCTCGGACGCCTCTGAAAAAAGCTCCGGGTTCATCGACATGTAAATGTTCGCGGGGGTTACGGCCAAAGTGAGCAGGATCAAGCCATTTCCGGCCAGCTGTCGCAGAGGTGCCAGCAGAATGCCGATGGCGCCCGCGATTTCAAAGACCCCCGAGATGTATATCACGGCAAGAGGCCAGGGCACCCAGGGTGGCGTGATGTGCAGGTAAAAATCGGGCGCAGTAAAATGTGTGACACCACCGGCCATAAACCACAGAAAAACAATTCCCAGACAGGGGTGGTGCCATCGCATATTGGTTCTCCTGTCAGGCCCGCAGTTTGGGGCGAGGTCCAATCATGGATTTCCAGATGATGGACAGCGCAACCAATTTCGGTGGCAGTTTGGTGCTGGGTTGCTGACCTTTGGCAAGCCGCCAGAGCTGGCCTTCGTACCATGTGAGATTGATCATGGTCATCTTATCAAGCGCGCGAATGCCGGTGCTGGGTTCCTGAAACGTATAGTTGAAGGCCGGATCCGCGAGGGCAGCATTGGGAAGATCTGGCTTGAGAATCAACGGGCGACAGAGGCCGACCAGATCGGTGGCACCGCTATTGAGCGCCTCTTCCATACCCGCACGGCTGCGGAACCCGCCGGTGACCACCAAAGGGGTTCTGACGCTTTTGCGCAGCTCGGCGGCATATTGCAGGAAATAGGCTTCACGTTTCTGGGTCGAGGCCGTCTGTGCTTTCTCGCGCTTGCCTTTCATCATGGCCGGCGCCTCATAGGTGCCACCAGAAATCTCGATCAGGTCAATACCTGCTTCTTCCAGCGCCTTTACCACCTGCATAGAATCCTCTTCACTGAAGCCGCCTTTTTGAAAGTCTGCGGAGTTCAATTTGATCCCAATGGGGAAATCAGGCCCGGTTGCTGCTCGGATCGCCGCATAAATCTCCAGCACAAACCGCATGCGGTTTTCAAGTGTACCGCCCCATTGATCTTCGCGTCGGTTATGATGGGGCGACAGAAATTGGCTGACCAGATACCCGTGGGCACCATGAATCTGTACGCCGGTAAAACCGGTTTCCTTTGCCAATGCTGCGGCGCGGGCAAAACGGGCAATGGTATCTCTGATCTCTGCTTCACTCATGGCGCGTGGTGGATTAAAGGCCGCCTGCAACGCAGGTACTAAGGGTACAGCAGAGGGGGCCAGTGGCTCCGGGCTCATCTGTTTTGGGCTTTGTTTACCCGGGTGATTGAGTTGCATCCAAAGATGTGTGTCATCTTCTGTGCCCGCTTTGGCCCAAGCTCGAAATGCGTCCAGATCGCTTTCGTCATCCAAAACAACATTGAATGGTTCTCCAAGAGCCGTGCGATCCACCATGACGTTTCCTGTCACGACCAAGCCCGCGCCGCCTTTGGCCCAGGCTCGATAAAGGGTCGCCAGTCCCGGTTTGGGATTGCGGGCGCGGTCGCCAAGCTGTTCGCTTGCTGCCGATTTGAAAAACCGGTTGCGGATGCTGGCCTTGTTGCCAATAGCCAAGGGAGCAGCGAGGGGAGAGGTCATGACTAGTCCTTTCGAACACTGAGATTATTAAGCATAGCCAGTGTGTTGAAGTCGCCGCAAATGGGGGGTTCTCTATTGACGCAAGGAAACAAGCGTTGTGCCCGTCATTGGGTGATTATCTGGCTTAAGCCTTTGGATCATTGGACATCTGTTGGGCGGGCCAGGGCCGATTGGCAAGGCGCTTGCGAGCGGCGTCATTGGCCCCGGGTCCCGCTACCACATCCAGAGCAGGCACAGGGATTGCTGCCTTAGTGTCAAATGTCATTTCAAAGCTGCGCACAGGTTCGCCGGTGTCCCGACTTAGAACGAGGGTCGGCTCTTCGCCGCTGGTATAGAGGTTTTCGTTGCTCCACACGATAATGGCCGCCAGCAACGGTTTCAGGCTCTCTCCTTTGGCTGTCACATGATAAGCATAGCGTGCGCCAGTTGTGCCAACGTTCACCTTTTCCAAGATCCCTTGGTTCACAAGGTTAGAGAGGCGATCTGAAAGCAGGTTTTTAGCTGCGCCAGTGTGGCGTTGAAAGTCGGAGAACCGCGTTGTGCCATAAAAAGCTTCGCGCACGATGAGCAAGGTCCAAGCATCTCCAAAGATATTGAGAAACCCTGCGATCGAGCATGTCTGTTTGTGTTTTCCGGACATTTTCCCTCACGTCACTTCGGAATGGCGAGATATTTGGTTGAGAAATTAAACCAAATATCTCTATGGTTTATAAATAAGACCAAATCTGGTGGACGCCAAGGTACTTGGCTTTGGTCGCGGGAGGACATCAGTTCTGTAGCTTTTAGGGCTTGCGGAGACCTCTGTGGCAGGCAAGTGCTTTAGGTGTCCCAATTTGAAGGGACGGAGATCCATATGGATGGGAAGACAGGTGTTTGCCTTATCATTGGCGCTGGCGATGATACAGGAGCAGCCCTTGCGAGAGCTTTTGCACAGGATGGCTTGATCACCTGTCTGGTGCGCCGTGAACGTCATGCGGATGCGTTGGAGAATTTGGCGCAGTCCATTCGTGATACGGGGCATCAGGCGCTGGCTTTTCCAGCGGATGCGCGTGACGAAGAAGCGATGATTGCTCTGTTTGATAAAATCGAAGCGGAGGTCGGGCCAATTGAAGTTGCCGTATTCAATATTGGTGCCAATGTGATGTTCAAAGCGACTGAAACCACGGCGCGCGTCTATCGCAAAGTATGGGAAATGGCCTGTTTTGCGGGATTTCTCATGGGGCGCGAGGCAGCGAAACGTATGCAAGAGCGCAAGCGGGGAACCATTATTTTCACAGGTGCGACGGCATCGGTACGTGGTGGTAAAATGTTTTCAGCTTTTGCAAGCGCGAAGCACGCACTACGCGCTTTTGCCCAATCTTTGGCACGCGAGATGGGACCGCAGAACATTCATGTGGCCCACACAATCATTGATGGTGCAATTGATAGCAATTTCATTCGAGAGAATTTCCCGCATGTCGATGACTTGCGGGCCAATGATGGCATTTTGAATCCTGATCACATCGCGCAGAACTATGTGATGTTACACCATCAACCCCGTTCGGCGTGGACGCACGAGCTTGACCTGCGGCCTTGGTCGGAAAAGTGGTGAGGATAGACGAATGAGTATCACCGCAGATTTCATTTATGATTTTGGCAGCCCGAATGCCTATTTCTGTCACAAGGTCATACCCGAAATCGAGGAACGCACTGGGGTGACGTTCAATTACATTCCTTGTTTACTGGGCGGTATTTTCAAGGCGACACACAATATGGCGCCCGCTTTCGCCTTCTCCAAGGTCAAAGGTAAGCTCGACTATGAACGGATTGAAATTAACCGCTTCGTTCAGAAACACGATCTCTCAGACTATGTTTTCAATCGCCACTTTCCCGTCAACACACTGATGATGATGCGCGCTGCCGCTGCTGCAGAACGCGAAGGAAAGCACCGTGAATACCTGCAGGCTGGGTTCTCTGCGATGTGGGAGAAGAACCTCAAAATGGATGATCCAGAGGTGTTTGTTCAGGCGATGAATGAGGTGGGGCTAGACGGGGCCTATCTGCTTGAAGCCACACAGGACCAAGCTGTCAAAGATCATCTTGCTTCCAATACTGCAGCCGCAGTCGCACGTCGCGTGTTTGGAATCCCAACGATCTTCGTGGGCTCCGAAATGTTTTTTGGCAAAGAGCGGCTTGGCCAGATTGAAGAAGAAATCTACCTGCAGCTATCAAACGGCTGACAAGGCGCAGACAGCCATCCCCAATCTAAAGCAACACTGACTTGGGCTTGAAACAAGCGCCCGCGTTGATGGCTTAGAGCTGGCACCTCATTTGTCTTCAAAACACCAAAAGGGCTCGGCTCAGATCCGAGCAAAGGAGATCTAGTTATGAAAACTGCAATTACGGAAATGTTTGGCATTGAGCATCCGATCATTCAGGGTGGCATGCATATGGTGGGCTATGCGGAGATGGCAGCGGCTGTGTCCAACGCAGGCGGTCTGGGCACCATCACGGCGCTTTCTTTGGGATCTCCCCAAAGTCTGGCCAATGAAATTGCTCGGTGCAGAGATATGACAAATAAGCCTATTGCCGTGAACTTGACGTTCCTGCCGACCGTGAGCACGCCAGATTATCCCGGTTATGTTAAAGCGATCATCGAAGGTGGGGTAAAAGCCGTTGAGACAGCCGGGCGAAACCCGGCACAGGTCATGCCTTATTTCAAAGATGCTGGCATTAAGGTGATCCACAAGTGCACGTCTGTGCGACATGCGCTTAAGGCGCAGGAGATTGGTTGTGATGCGGTGTCGGTTGATGGATTTGAATGTGGTGGTCATCCCGGTGAAGACGACATTCCCAACATGATCCTACTGCCACGTGCGGCTGATGAATTGGAAATCCCTTTTGTGGCCTCAGGTGGTCAGGCGGATGGTCGTAGTCTGGTGGCCTCTCTGGCAATGGGGGCGCAAGGCATGAACATGGGGACTCGTTTTCTGTGTACGAAAGAGGCGCCGGTACATCAGAATGTGAAAGACGCGGTCGTGGCCGCATCTGAGCTGGACACCCGGCTTGTTATGCGCCCGCTGCGGAATACCGAACGCGTACTAACCAACCCAACGGTTGAGGCGCTTATCCAGAAAGAGAAAGAGCTGGGCGACAAGATCACCTTTGAAGACATTATCGACAAAGTGGCAGGCGTCTATCCGAGAATCATGAAAGAAGGCGATATGAATGCCGGAGCTTGGTCCTGTGGTATGGTGGCTGGCTTGATCACCGACATCCCCTCCTGCCAGGAATTGATTGACCGCATCATGGCGGAGGCGGATGAGATCATCTCCAAACGACTTGGCGGCTTCCTGAACGCATGACGTTTCCCGGTCCGACTGTGGCGCCCCATTGATCATGACCGGACCACTGAACCGGCCACGCAGTACGTGTGGCCGGTTTTTCTCATGGGCACTGCGCCGCATGGACCGCCAGAGAGCAGCGCAGCGCACTTCGTAAAACGGGTCGCGCGGAAGCCACCTCAGAGACAGAGCGATCCCGATCAAAATTCTTCTGTGTCGCAGAAATGACGTAACGGACGACAAGAAAATGGCGGTGGCTGTCTTTATCAAATGCGTAAGAATGGAACAAACGACCTGATGGCAGGACGTCCTGCCGGGTTGCACCTCAAGAGGGAGAATCAAGTATGACCGATGCCACACCAAACAAGGGTCATGTGATCGTAGAGCGCGAAGAAGGCATTCTGCGCCTGACGATGGACAACCCCAAAATGAAAAATGCCATCACCCGCGAAATGTATCTGCGGATGAAATCCGAGCTTGATGCCGCCGCCAGCGATCATTCTGTGCGCACTGTGTTGTTGCGTGGCGTAGGTGGGGTATTCTCCTCGGGCAATGATGTGAATGGCTTCAACGCACCAGCAGGGGAAACGCCTGCGCCGGTGCAATTCGTTGAGTCGATTGTAAAATTTCCCAAACCGATTGTCGCACAGGTTGAAGGGCTGGCTGTGGGTATAGGTGTGACGATGCTGCTGCATTGTGATCTGATCTATGCGGCCGAGGACACAAAATTCCGCATGCCTTTTGTCAATCTCGGTGTGGTCCCTGAAGCCGGATCGTCGTTTCTGCTGCCGCGCTTGATGGGGGCCGCGAAAGCTGCCGAGTTGATCCTTTTGGGGCGTCTCTTCTCTGCGGAAGAAGCCGAGAAACTAGGTCTTATATCGCAGGTTTTGCCTGCCGGAGAGGTTGCGCAAGCCGCAGAAGCGGCGGCTGCGACACTTGTAAAACAGCCCCTGAATGCCCTGATGAAGTCGCGCGCCCTGCTGCGGGATGTGTCAGGAGAGGATCTGGACAAGCGAATTGCAGAAGAGTTCGAGCTGTTCTTTGACGGGCTCAAGGGACCGGAATTTGCAGAAGCGGCACAAGCGTTTGCAGAAAAGCGTGCCCCTGACTTCTCGAAAGTTCCCGTGTGATTGGAGCGGGAGGACATGACCGACGATGAGGTTGCGGCTCTGGCCGATCACCCACGGGCATTCTGGCGAAAATTCACCGTCACAGAAAGCGATCTGGACGGTTTTAGGCATGTCAACAACGCTGTCTATCTGAAGTGGATTGACGCTACGATCTGGGATCATACACGCGCTGTTGGTCTGGGTGAGGATGTCTGCATGTCGCTAAATCGTGGCATGGCTGCGGTACGGCACGAGATTGATTATCTCGCGTCTGCCCTACTCGGAGATGAAGTTGTTGTTTACAATTGGATTGTGGAAAATGACGGGCGGTTGCGTGCGACGCGTCTGATCCAGATGATCAGACTGTCGGACCGTAAGACTCTGTTGCGGGCCAAATCTTTTTACGTCTCAATCAATCTCTCCACAGGGCACCCGACCCGGATGCCAGAAGCTTTTGTCTCAGGCTATCCAGTACTGATTTCCACAGACTCCTGAGATCTGATTTGCAGATTACGCGCATTGTGGCGCCCTGAAAACCGGGCGCCACGCAGTCTGTTGGATATCTGTCAAAGTTACTTAAGTCGTGCTTTGCGCCAAGCGGCTTTCCGTGTTGCGGCTGCGCGCGCGGAAAAAAAGCATGAACGGCAGAACCACGATATACATCGTCAGCGAATACATCGCCGACGGCAGCGCTAAGGGAACCTCGGCAAAGTTTGTGCTGGTGCCCGTGATCACGATCGCAAGCGTAATGCCCAAGGGGGAATTCTGAACGCTGGTTTCGATTGCCACAGTTTTGGACTCTGTGCTGGTCAACCCAAGCAGGCGAGAGAGCGTGAGGCCGATCAAAATCAACGCAAAGGGCAGGAGCATGGTGGCATAGCCAAGAGAAGGCATATTCTCGATCAGCACAGCACGATTGGCAAAAAACAGCGCAGCGACCAGCAGAACCCAGAACAGCACTGCAGTGTTTTGGAGTGGCTTCTCAAGGCGCCGCGCCAAACGATTCATAACCGCGCGCACCAAAATACCAGTCAAAACCGGCAAGGTGGTCACAAGAAAGGTGAAAATGGCGATGTCGAAGAAGGAGAAATCAGGTGCCTGTTCCCCCATCAGATAAAGAATAGACCATGTGGCCAATGGCGGCACAGTGATAAAGGCGACCACACTGGTGACCGCGGTCATGGACACAGACAGTGCAAGATCACCATGCGACAGCTTGGTAATGACATTGCTGCTCACCCCACCGGGACAGAAGCTCAGCAGCATAAGACCAGCCCTCATCACAGGTGGCATATTTAGGATCAATACAACCGCAAAGGCCGTCAGCGGCAAGATCACGATCTGCGCAAAAGCCCCTATGGCCAAGGCGGTACGGCGCGAGAAAATACGGCGAAAGTCGTCAACTGCCAGACCGAGCCCCAGTGAAAACATAATGAAGGCCTGCGCTGCAGGCACAACAATATTGATTGCAAAATCCATCTCTTTCCTCCCTGTCGAGATTGGGTTGGCCTTCCCCGTCGCCTCCTCCTTGCGACAGGTGGTGACCTCCTAAGTCTGGTAGTCCACCGAGAAGGCATACAGACCGAGCGCATGGCGCATGGTGGCTTGATCCCTGTTGGATGCGAGCCGAAGATGGGCAAAGACACCACGATGGTTGTCCTGCAGCACTTCCAGCTCGCGGATGGCGATGCCTTTGGCCTCCGCTTCAGCCCGGATGGTGCGCTCGATTTCCATCATATTGAGCGTGACTTTGTGAATTTTGCCGACGCCTGTCACAGGCAAGGCATCCAGGCGGATGAAAGCCTTTGGGATCGCGGCACGTTCGGCAATATGCGTGGCCGCGAAGGAGGAGAGCTCTTCTTCTTGGATTGCGTCGCCCTGATAATACAACACGGGCAACTCGCCCGCCTTGGCATCAGGACGCCCCACAGCAGCCGCCATTTGCACGGCCGGGTGCGCATGCATGGCTTCTTCGATAATTTTGGGATCGATGTTGTGGCCGCCCCGGATGATCAGCTCTTTTTTACGGCCCGTCAATATAGGCATAAAGATCAATTCTTCGGACTTTCAAAAAGGAGGGTTCACCGAAGAGGATTCCATAAATGTTGCAAAAGCACTCGACGCGCTTGGCATTGACTTGATCGAAATCTCTGGCGGCTCTTGGGAGAACCCTGTGAACCGCAAAGGTAAGGGTGAAGTCAAAGAGAGCACTCGTAAGCGTGAAGCATATTTCCTTGAATATACGGAGAAGGTGAAGGCGCAAATTTCAACACCGCTTGTAGTGACCGGTGGCTTCCGCTCGGCAACTGGCATCAAAGAAGCGCTGGCCTCAGGTGCGGTTGACATGGCCGGCGTGGCACGGCCTTCTGCTGTGGATGCCCGCTTTGGCAAACATATTGTGGACAACCCAACCTATGTATCCACGGTGAAACCGATCACATCCGGAATCAAGAAAATTGATGCCATGGCAATCATGGAAATCAGTTGGTACACGATGCAAATTGAGCGTTTATCACAGGGCAAAACCCCCCAGAAGAAGGCAGATGGGGCTTGGCCTGCCCTCAAGGTAATGTATCGCTTTTGGAAAAACGGGAACGCGGTCAAACGCGTTCGAGCGTAACATGGATCATGCGCCTGTCAACAAAGGGGATGGGCGCAGCGCTATGTCAGCGTATAATTGCGTTTCAACTTTGCTCGCCTCAACGCGTCAAAGGCATTCTGCGCCTCCTGCTGGTTTGCGAAAAGATCCAATCGAGATTGGCCCGCGTGTCCAATCCGCCCCCATTGGCGACACAGGGTCCATTCCCCAAAAAGGTTGGGCATAATGGAGAGGTGATAAAACCGCGCAAGGTTTTTTGCGTGATCATACTTCTCAAGATAAGTATCGCTTTGTTCCATCATTTTTAGACTATCATTGAAGCGCTGATTTCAGAAATATTTTGGCGGTCTCGATACGCGATCGCTTGAAAAAATAGACGCGAGCAAAGACAGAATAACAGAAAACACCGCCCAATTGAGGGCGGAGTTTAAGAGATTCAAAAGTTGCTTCAGTGCGTGTCTTTAGACAGCTTCGTTTGTTTGCGATTTCGTGCGCTGCCCATCGCGATACAGCGCTTTGGCCAATGCGACACACATCAGCCCCATGACCATAATGAAAGGTAGGGCTCCGATGATCATGGCATTGCGCATAGCGTCCAGCGGGTTGTTTTCACCCGCAGCCAAAATCAACGTCCCAATCACAGCGGTAAGGATCAATCCCTAGACAATCTTGTGCTTATTGCCCACTTCCTGATCTCCGCCGGACATAATGTGGTATTCATGACCAGGATACCGGAAACCGCGGACGTCACCAAAAATGTCAATACTAGCACGACGCACATAACGGTAATGCCCGACAAAAGTGGTCCGCTAAGCATTTCGCCCAATGTGACAAAAAGCTTGGCAGTATTTGAGGCGCCAATGATGACCCCATTTGCGTCGCCACTCAGTTCCATGTCAATCGCGGTACCGCCGAGAATGACCATCCAAGCAAAGCACACCACAGCAGGAGCAAAGACACAATCAATAATGAATTCGCGAATGGTGCTCCCTTTTGAGATCCGGGCCAGAAACAGGCCTACGAAAGGAGAGAAGGCAATCCACCAAGCCCAGTAGAATGTGGTCCAGCCAGCCTGCCGTTGCTGTTCATCTGCATCATAAGCTGCCATGAGCCTCTCTGCTGAAAGAGTTGCTGCCTCGCCTTCAAGGCCAGATACAAACCCATCATACGAACCCCATGCATTCGTAGCTCCGCCGCGTAGCGCATCCGCATACGGAACAGCATCCGCTGGCAGCACCGTGGCAAAGTCAGTCGCCGATTGGGGGCCATAGGCTCCAAAGCTGAGACTGAAAAAAATGTAGCAGATAGTCAACAAGTGCAGAAACATACGTGCTGAGCGCGAAGGCAAAGGATCCACAAATCACAAAAACCAGCAACAGGATCATAGACAGGATGAGGTTGAGGTTCGATAGGTTCATGATCACCATCAGGCCGGCTATCAGGCGCACTGTACTGGGGGGGGGCGGCACATCCCCCGTAAGGTGCATCATCCATTCCATGCCAGTAATAGCAACAGACCGTCGATGAACTGGCTGACGCCGAGGCCGATGATGACTGATACACCTAAAATGGTCGCAACCACGGCAAGTACATCGACCACATTCCCCAGAAAACCATTCAGTAAAGGGCCAAACAATGGGGTAAGGACAGGCCGGATCGTTAGGGATATCCCCGTTGAGTAAATGTAGTAGGCCAGCGACAGTCCGGTCACCACATAGATGGCTCAAGCGTGAAAGCCGTAGTGCTGGTAGGTATAAGGGTAGGCTGCTTGAATGACTTCAAGTGAATTGGCGTCCACTGCGCCCGCCAAGACGACCGGGTTGGATCCCCAAAGGCTTAATGGTTCGGCCGTGGCAAAAAATCATAAGTCCTACGCCAAGCCCTGCACCGAATATCATAGAGAACCAAGAAAAGTCGGAAAACTCAGGCTTCTCTTCAGGACCGCCAAAACTCCATTGGCCTTGGCTGGCCAGATAAGCGCCCACAGAACAAGCGCAATCATGATGGCTTTGCTGAGCAACGCGATTTGAACGGAGTGACCTTCATAAAAACCTTTGGATGGTCGACTGATCTCCAAATCTGTGAAAGGTGGTTTGATAGACATGTTTCCTCCCTGTCTGCCTTTTTGTGTTTGAGTTGGATGGGATGTCACAGATCAAGAACAATGCGCTTGCTTTTGGCGCGCGACACGCATGTGCACAAAAAGCTGTTGCTGGCCTGCTCCTCCGGAGTCAGGATGCCGTCACGGTGATCAACGTCGCCCTCCACAACATCCACCATGCAAGAGCCGCACAGGCCCTCAGAGCACCCGAAATCTACGTGCACTCCATTGCTTTGGAGAACCTCTAGGATGGATTGCTTGGCGCCGACCTCATACACGGCACCGCTTGAAGTGAGCTCAATTTCAAAGCTGCTACCTTCCCTATGCTCGGTGTTTGTGATCGCCGCAAAACGTTCAAAGTGAATGGTGCCACCGCGCATCGCCGCCCCTGCATCCAGAACAGCGTTCAGCATTGGCTCGGGGCCGCATGTGTAAATATCACTGTCCACCGGCAAAGATCGCATCAAGGCAGGCAGGTCGAAGGCACCGTCTTCGTCATCGCAGTGCAGCCGGTACCATTCATTCAGTCCCAGCGCGCGAAACTTTTGATCCATGGCGGCGAGATCTCTCGTGCGCACCAGATACACGACCTGAAAATCACGCCCCGCATTCAACAGCTCTCGTGCCATGGCGACCAAAGGGGTCGCACCAATACCGCCCGCAATCAAGGTCACGTAGCGATCACTGAGTTGCAGCTTGAAGTGATTTCGTGGGCCTCCAATCTCGACCAATACACCTTCTTCCAGCGCATGCATGGCCTGAGACCCTCCGCGTCCCTGGTCCTCGCGTTTAACTGCGACATTCAGAAGCCGTCCATCCAAACTCCAGCTCCAAATTGAATACTGGCGGACAAGATCAGATCCGAGATGCACGTCTACATGTGCACCTGCCTCAAGGCCTTGAAAGCGTCCTTCCGAAACTTCGAATGCAAAATCAGTGGTGTCCGGGCTAAGAGCAGTCTTTTTCAATAGGCGCGCAGTCACGGTCTGCATGGGCGTATCCTCTCTAATATGGGCGGTTGCTGCGCAGCGACGCCTTCCCTCGGTTGCTGGCCCAAAAAGGGCGCAGCCAGGTCCGCTACGTTTCTGGCCTAGGTCACGCGCGTGCTTCCAAAGTTGTTAACGGTGGAAAAAATGCATTTAAGGGACTCGTTCAATTCGGAAAATACTCATATAAGGGTGAGCTCACCTCACCTATAGCTAGACCTTTGTTGCGGAGTCGCCATGTCCAGACGCCACTATGACCTCCCCCCGTTCACCACGTTGTCTGCATTTGAAGCCGCCGCGCGGCACATGAGTTTCAAAAATGCCGCTCAGGAACTATCGGTCACGCCGGGCGCTGTCAGTCACCAAATCAAGGCGCTGGAAGAAGAATTGGGGCAAGCCTTGTTCCTGCGTCAGCACCGTGGCGTTCAACTAACCGAAGACGGTAAAGTACTGTTTGAGACCCTCGGGGCGACATTCAAACAGATTTCGCAACAGCTGTCCCGAATTCGAAATAGAGGGGGAGAAGAGGCGGTGACTGTGGGTTCCACGACAGCAGTTGCCGCCCTTTGGTTGTCGCCCACTGTGATTAATTTTTGGCGGGAGCACCCAGCGATCAACGTGCATCAGATCACACAGGACCGTCCTTTTGATCGCGTGCGCGACTTCGATTTCTTCATAGCATATGGCCTTTCAGGCGATTCAACATTGAGCCAAACACCGATCTATCGAGATGAATTGGTGCCCGTTGCATCACCTGTATTGGCCGCACAGTTAGACGGCATCGAGCTTGATGCCCTGGCGCGCCAGCGGCTGATCCATCTAGAGGCTGCTAGCCCATCTTGGACCCGATGGTCGGAGTGGTTCGAAAGGCTTGGGTATACCGGTGATATTGCGCGGGGCGCACGAGTGACAAGCTATTCTGTTGCGTTGCAAATCGCCAGGAAAGGGGCGGGGATTGCACTGGGCTGGCGGCGCTTGGTTGCGCCAATGCTTCAGAGTGGAAAGCTTGTAGCAATTGAGCCGCATACCTTGCCGGCGCCACATCGTTTCTACCTCTGTGGCCAGCCGGACGAAACGCTGTCCGATGGGGCGCAGAAATTAAAGGCTTGGATTTTGAGCGACGCGGAAACTCATTCACTTTAGATAAAATCAACCTTGAATGAACTTTTCCGATATTGAGCGCGATAGATGTTCACTTTCATTAGACGCAACGCCAATAGCGCCAAGGAGAGTTCGATGAATCAGCATGCCCCCCTCGCTTCAGTCCTCAGAGATGTGAATACGGCAAATGGGTTGCCAAATGCTCACTACATCGATCCTGAAGTCTTTAAGGAAGAACGGGAATCTGTCCTCTTTGCGAACTGGTCCGGGATTGGGTTTGGCAAAGATGTGCCAAACACAGGTGATGCAAAGCCTGTTGATTTTCTAGGGATGCCACTATTGATGGTGCGCGATCGTAACGGTGAGATTGGCGTGTTTCAAAACACCTGCCGCCACCGTGGTATGATTTTGGTAGACAAGCCGCAAAAAATTCGCGGGGCGATCCGCTGTCCTTATCACAGCTGGTGCTATGGACTGGATGGAGAGTTGAGAACGGCACCACATGTTGGTGGTCCTGGCCAAAACACTCATGAAGACCTGGATTTTTCTAAATTGGGTTTGATCCGCATTCGATCCTATGTGTGGCGCGACGTTGTGTTCGTAAACGTTGACGGCAATGCGCCGGAATTCGAAGATGTGCACGCGGATCTGATGGAACGTTGGAGAGAGTTCGAGCAGCCAATGTACCATGGTGGCTCGGACGCATCTGTTCTTCTGGAGCTGGAGTCCAACTGGAAACTGGCTGTTGAGAATTTCTGTGAGAGCTATCACCTACCTTGGGTACATCCAGGGCTCAACAGCTACTCCCGACTGGAGGATCACTACAACATCAATGAGCTCGGCAAATACTCAGGGCAGGGTACCCTGGTCTATAGACAGTTCGAGGGGGAGAACGGAGAAAAGCTGAAAGATTTCGAAAACTTGAGCGAGAAATGGCATGAGGGGGCGGAGTATATCGTCGTCTATCCAAATGTTTTGCTCGGCGTGCAACGGGATCATGGATTTGCTTTTATTCTGGAGCCCGTTACTCACGAAAAAACGCGCGAGCATATTGAGCTTTACTACGCGCAAAAACCTGAAGATGCTCCGGAACACGCGGAGCTGCGAAACAAAAATGCAGAACTTTGGAACACAGTTTTTCAAGAGGATGTATTTGTTGTCGAGGGTATGCAGAAAGGCCGCCATGGGGTGAAGTTTGATGGCGGCCGTTTCTCCCCCGCGATGGATGGACCAACCCATTGTTTTCACCATTGGGTGGCCTCTCAGGTGCAAAAAGGACGCGCAGAAGTATGAGCGGCTTTGTCAAAGATGGTCTGGCCCGAAATTTTCTGGCCGGCCGTTGGGTCGAGGGGGATCACGGCAGTTGCATTGCCGTTGAGGATCCCGGCAACCAAGAGCATGTTGCAGATTGCGCCCAAGCAAGTGAGGGGACACTATCTGCGGCACTGGACAGTGCGCGGGCTTTCGTTGAACGCGGCGATCTGTCGGATCTGCAGCCTTCCGAACGTGGGCGGCTGATGATCCGCATTGCTCAGGAAATCCGGATCATTGCGGATGAAGGCGCAGAGCTACTTTGCCGAGAAAGTGGTAAGACACTTGAGGCGGCGCGCGATGAGTTTCTCGAAGCCGCGCAGTATTTTGAGTATTATGGTGGTGTCGCCGACAAGATTGAAGGCAAATCAATTCCGTTAGGCCCTGACTACGCGGACTATACGATCTTTGAGCCTTTTGGGATTTCCGCACAGATCGTGCCTTGGAATTTTCCCGTCTCAATTGCAGGACGCTCGCTAGCGCCGTCGATGGCCGCTGGTAATGCCACCATCATCAAGTCACCAGAGCTGGATCCGCTTGGATTAGCGATGCTTGGCCTTGCATTGGAGCGTGCGGATGTCCCGCCGGGGGCTGTGTCGATCCTGAATGGTATTGGCTCTGATTTGGGGGCGCGGCTGGTCGCTTGTCCAGAGGTCGATCAGATTGTGTTCACGGGATCAGTACCCACTGGCCAGCATATTCTGCGATCTGCAGCCGATAGTGTGGTCCCATCATTGATGGAGCTTGGTGGAAAGTCTGCGGCTGTTGTTTTTGATGACGCGGATTTGGACACGCTGATGACAAGTCTGCAAAGCGGCATTTTCTACAACGCCGGGCAAGTTTGCTCGGCAATGGCTCGCGTTCTCGTACATCGCTCTCTCTATGATCAAGCCGTGGAACGTGCTGCGGCACTGGCAGAAGGGCTGACGGTTGGGCATGGGATGGAAAATCCTGACCACACTCCGGTCATTTCTGCACGGCAATTGTCGCGGATCGAAACCATTACCTCAACCGCACGCCATAGCGGTGCGCGTGTTGTGACAGGTGGCGCGCGGCTTGAGCGAACTGGATACTTTATGGCACCGACGATCCTCGCAGATGTGGATCCGACAAGCGAGATAGCGCAGGAAGAGGTCTTTGGGCCTGTTACATGCTTTACGCCGTTTGACACAGAGGCTGAGGCCATTGCGCTGGCAAACGGCACCGAATTTGGTCTGGTCGCAGGAATCTTTACGCGGGATCTGGCTCGCGCACACCGGGTCGCACGCAAGCTCCGCGCAGGTCAGGTCTTTGTGAATGAGTGGTTTGCCGGTGGGATTTCAACACCCTTTGGAGGTGTCGGAAAATCTGGTTTTGGTCGGGAAAAGGGGCTTGAAGCGCTCTACAACTACGTGCGCACCAAGAACATCGCCATTTCTCTGAAAGGCTAAGCCAATGGATCTTCAGGAACTCGACAGACAGCTTTTGCAGGCCCATGCAGACGACGACGCACCCATGCTGATCCATCTTTATCATGCAGCAGCCAAACAAGCTGACGAGCTTCAAGACCATGAGGCCTCTTGCTTCTACCTGACGCACGCTTTTGTCTTTGCGCTGGAACATGGCGCTGCTGAAGCTGAAGAGTTGAATCTCAAACTCTATCAACGTGGCCGTGCGCATCGCCTTACTTTCTGAGTCTGGGCAAAGCACACGCATTTTGATGAGGTCAGATTATAATGCATTTCACGTTTCTTTGTTTGGATGACTTCCCCGTTGCTGCATTGTCTATGGCAATTGATCCTTTGCGGGTGGCCAATGAAATCAGCGGCCAAAGAAATTTGAACTGGACGGTTGTCTCCGAAAGCGGAGCGGCGACTTTTTCGAGTTCACGACTAAGCGTCAACCCAGACGAGGCACTTGCGAATGTCGCGCAGACAGATGCCATTATTGTCTTCGCGGGTGCATCCGCTAGGCTTCAAAACAGGAAGGCGACTGGCGGTCTTTTACGACGCCATCTGTCACATGGTGCGCGCATTGGTGCAGTAAGCGGCGCACTCTTTGCTCTAGCAGAGGAACAGTTTTTTGACGGATACAAATGCAGTGCTCACTTTTGTTACACAGCCGCATTGCAAGAGAAGTTTGACAAGCTCCTTCTGAGCGATACGCTCTACACAGTTGATCGCAATCGAATGTCCTTTGCCGGAACAGCGGCGATTTTTGAGTTTATGCTTGGGGTGATTGCCCAGAAAGTTTCTGAATCGGTTGCCGTAGAAACCGCCTGCTGGTTTCAATACGCAGGATTGCGGGACACTGACACACGACAAATCTTGCCTACCTATAGCAAAAACCACACACGAGACGGTTTGCCACGCGCCGTACGCTCAGCGATTGATTTATTTGCCAGCAACATAGAGAGCAAGCTTAAGATTGAGGACGTCTCCAAACAGGTCGGCATGTCACTGCGACAGCTCGAACGGAGTTTCAAAAAGGAAACCGGCATCAGCCCCGGCACCTACTACAGGAAGCTCAGATTGGATGCTGCGCGCCAAAAGTTACTTTATACCGACAAGCCGCTACAAGAGGTGGCGCTTTCCGTTGGGTATGACAGTACCAGTGCGTTTTCCGTGAATTACCGCAGGGAGTTTGGACAATCCCCGACGCAGGCACGCAAAGACCGCAGTCACGGTGTACGGCATGCCGCGCTTTCGTTTGGAGCGCCGCGCCTCCCGCAACGCAGCCTCTCTAACTGGCACATGCCATCAAGCGAGGCCTATGTGCCAAAAGCCCTCCCGCATGGGGCCGTCCATGATTGAATTAGGCCCATGCGCGGGTGTCGCTGTTGTCCCACTCCTGTTCCGGCGTCACTTCTATCTCAAAGCTCTGCATAAGTTTACCCAGTCGTTCGGCATCTGCGGCCAACAGCTGCCCCGCTGCACTGGTTTCTTCAACCATGGCAGCATTCTTCTGAGTCACCTGATCGAGATGAGACACAGCTTCGTTGGCCTCATTTAGGCCTGTGGCCTGCTCACTGGTGGAGATTGCGATGCCGCTCATGAGGTCAGAGATCTGAGAAACACGTTCTACGATGTCATGCAGTGCAGCACCGGTTTGCCCCACCAGACCGACTCCGGCTTCCACCTGGCGGGTGCTTGTGGAAATCAAGTCTTTGATTTCTGTGGCCGCTTCGCCCGTACGCAGGGAAAGACTGCGCACCTCAGATGCCACCACGGCAAACCCAAGTCCCGCATTTCCGGCACGTGCGGCTTCAACCCCAGCATTCAGAGCCAAGAGGTTGGTCTGGAAAGCAATATCGTCAATGACACCGATGATTTGCGCAATCTGGGAAGAGCTGTCTTCGATGTCTTTCATCGCCTGCACGGCATCTGCCACAACCGCACCGCTGTCTGTCGCCTGCTTATGCGCGTCCGAGGTGGTTGCCTCAGCATCTTTGGAGCCTTTGGCAACCGAGCGTACATTCTTGGTCAACTCATTGAGAGCGGCTGAGGTTTGCTCAAGTGTCGCAGCCTGACTTTCTGTGCGCTTGGCTAGTTCATCTGAGGCTTGTGAGATTTCAGCAGAGCCATTGCGCAAGGACTCTGTAACTTCAGCGACTTCCTGCACTGTTGAATTGAGGGTATCGGCTGTACGATTGAAATCATGTTTTAGCTGAGCGTAGCCCTCCGTAAGTTCTGCCTCAATGCGATATGTGAGATTGCCATTCGCAAGGCTGGCAAGTCCCTTACCAATGGCATCGACTGCGGCAGTTTGCTCGGCTTGGTGAGCGGCGCGCTCCTGATCTGCCACCTGTTGCAGCTCTTCTTTCTCCACAAGACCATTTCTAAATACAGTCAATGCGCCCGCAATTCGCGAGACTTCATCACTGGCTCGGTCAAAGCCAGTCACGGGGCTCATATCACCTTGGGACAGTCGCTCGGTTGTAAGGCTGATACGATTTAGAGGGCGCACGATGAGTAGATGGTTCAAAATAAGTGTCGTAGCGATCAGTCCGGCACCAAACCAACCCATCATGATCAGGCCGTTTTTGACGTCCGTTGCATCTTGCATAATGTCCTCTGCCCGGGTGGTTATGTCAGCCTGGCTTTCAATGCCGAGAGTTGTCGCGCGCCCAGCAATTATGAAGACTTCCTGAATAGTGTCTGCAGCTGCGATTGCGGCCGCTTGATCGGCTTCAATGGAGCTCCTCCGAAAAAAGGCCAATCCTGCATCCGGCGCTGCAATCGTGCCCATTTGGTCTATGAATTCTGCAAGCTGCCCTTCACCAAAGTCTCTATAGGCTTCAAGGGACTGAACGGCTGCAACCATTCCACGCTCCGCAGAAAGGGCACCTTCGGCAGTTTGCGTAGCTACAGCCTTGAGAGCCGCAATCTGAAAATTGCTGAGCCGGGAGTTGATTTCCAACAATTCGCCCATGAAGGCCACCTCATTGTCCAACAAAGTCTGGATGGCATCGCGGTTGCCTGTTGCTGCGTCATCTGCGGCAATGGTTAACTCAAACACCATATCATCAACTGCACCGGCCAGAAGTGTGTCCGCCTCCTGACGACCAGACAAAATGGCTCCTTGATCCACAGAGCGCCCTTCAACACCACGTGAAACCGCATCACTCATCAGCGCAGCAATATTGATCAGATCTTCGCTGATCATCGCGCCGACATCGGAGTCAGACAAACCGTTCAGAGCGCCGTCAAGACGCTGGCTTGAGGAGGTAGCAAGGTCATTGAAGATCAACTGTGTCGACCGATCAGAATTTGTCGCCATGGCCAATGCCACGCCGGACAACAGGTTAATCTCTGCACGCGCTTCAAGCAGAGACTGTAGGGTAGCAAACTTGTTTTCAGCCAGATCCAAAAGGGTGTCTTCGACCGTTGCCATAGTGTCTTCTCCCTTAAGGGAGATGTTGAAATAGGCATCATCTGCGATTTCAAGCAAAACGGATTGCAGACGTACGGTGAGCGCTTGCAAGTTTTGCGTCATGTCATCAACGCGCGCAATGTTGTCAAAAAACAGAGCACGGGCCTGAATTGTCGCGTCCAGTTTAGACGACACCCGCTCCATTTCCGAAGAAAACTCAACACGGAGATCTTCAGGAAGAACATCAATGGCTGCCTGTAGATGTTCGGCAGATACACGCACCTGATCTCTTGCGTTGCCAAGTTCGGACTTGTTTTGAGAAGCTAAGACGGAAACCATCGCGTCTTTGGTTTCACTCGCCCCGCGGATCAGGTCGTTACTACGCCCGAGCTGCGGTAAGTCTTCCTCGGTCATCTTAGCCACGGCAGCAGAAACACGTTCAAAGGAGTGGTAGTTCAGATATCCCGCAAACCCGGCCATGACGGCAAGTGTCAGCAAAATGAAGGTGATTTTTCCGCGAATACTGGAAAGCACATTCAAGCGGCGGAGCAGGTTGCGTAGAAATTGGCGGTTCATTTTATGTCCCATGGCAGTCGGCAAAGAGGCGGTCTCACCTATTTGAGTACGGTGAGGGTATGGCTTGGAACAGGGCGCGCGATCTGCGCGCCCCAGAGGTATTTTAGGAGTTTCCGCCCGATACGATCGGATCAAAGCCACCATCTTTATTGATGCGGGTCAGGAAGACGTCGTCCATGCCCTGATTGTCGCCGGAGCCGTAAGTCATCGTCACCCCACCCAGGTCCACCGTGGTAAGACCATTCATTGCGGCAAGGAAAGACTCGCGGGTCAACTCTGTGCCTGCTGTCTCAAGCCCTTCAATCGCCAGACGGCCAACCATATAACCCTCAAGGGATACAAAACCTGGTTTGGCGTCTGCGTCGACAGCTTTCAAAGCGTCAGCATACTGTGCCACAACAGGAATGGAGGCATCCCAAGGGAAAGGTACGACTTGGCTAATAATTACGCCTTCACCTGCATCCCCAAGCTCTTGTGACAGCGCGTCAGAGCCCACGAAGGAGATGTTCACAAAAGTGGAATCCATCTTCATCTTACGTGCCAGCTTGATGAATTCTGCTACGGGCTTATAGGCGCCTACCATGACAACCGCATCCGGTTTGGATTTGCGGATAGACAAAAGGGCCTTCTTCACGGCGACGGTATTGCGGGTGTATGTGCCTTCCGCTGCCAGGGCCATGCCGCGCTTTTCCAGAGCGGCCGTGACACCTTTCAGCCCCACGCGACCAAAACCGTCATCCTGATACAACAATGCAATGGATTTCATCCCCTGCTCATCCACCAGATGTTTAATCCAGGCCTCAGTTTCCGCTGCATAGGTGGCGCGGACGTTGAAGATATTGCCGTGACTCGCATCGCGCAGGAATCCTGCCCCGGTGAATGGTCCAATGAATGGAAGGCCGGCTTCTGATGCGATTGGTTGGGTTGCAGAAGATGTCGGTGTGCCAACGGCACCGATCAGACCAATATGGTTGTTACCATCCACAACACCTTTCACAAGAGCGGCGGAGCGGTCGGGTTCATATCCGTCATCCAGGGTCTCAAGTTTCAACATACGCCCATGCACACCACCGGAAGCGTTTGCCTCTTCGAAAGCAGCCGTGATGCCTAGGCGCATACCACTACCAAGAGCCGCAGCAGGCCCCTCAAATGCGGCAACTTGTGCAAAGACAACGCTGTTTGAAGTGATCCCCTGCTCTGCAGTGGAAATTGAAGGAACGATCAGCAGCGCAGCGGCTGTTAGCACCTTGAGGTTGAATGACATTTTTGCAGCTCCGTAAGAGGTTTTTGACGTGCTTCAGGAGCCTGCGGCAAAGCTGTTAACAGTGTCTGAAAAGGAGTTTTCGCCTATTTTACGTTGGCAATGTGCCTGGTATTTTTACGCATGAAGGCACCGCAGTGTTCGAGCAGAAATATTCCCGCAAATGCCAGTATTTGATGGTCTGTACTGTTCGGGCGCGAAACCAAGACATGTCATTGAAATCAAAAGGAACACGCGATGCGTTCCTACGCTAGTGCTCTAGAAAACCTATCAACGCATTGCGCGTTGCTGCGCTGCAGAAACGATCAGGGCCAAAGACTGTTAGTTTTTTCACTTTGGATGAGGCGATTTCGGTTTTTGCGAGGGCAACAAGGGGCTTCAAATCTGCCATGAATCAGATTTCGGCATCGAATCCATCAGTCCGTGCGCCAGCGTGGGAGTGCAAAATACACTCATAGAGAGATTGCCGCTCTACGAATGACAGCAGTTTGCGCCGCGTTTCAGCCCAGTCGTTCGTGTGTTCACCTAAGTCTATACGGCACGGTGAGGACGCACTTCTTCCCGACATCATGGTTTTCTTCATGCAATCCGCCCATGCCGATTGGGTTTAAGTTTCTTCAACTGACCTTGAATTTTGTGGACATTGTCGGTGGCCTCTCCTTCGTGAAAGAACCTCGGTCAAAGACAAATGCGCGAGATAATGAAAATGCGAACAGAAGCTCAGGCTGTGGTTATCGGCGGTGGAGTGATCGGGTGCTCGATCCTTTATCATTTGACAAAACTGGGATGGTCCGACGTTGTCCTGCTGGAGAGAGACGAACTCACCTCCGGTTCAACCTGGCACGCAGCAGCCAATATTCATGGGCTGCACGACAGCACCAATATTAGTCGGATTCAACACTATACAATGAATCTGTATAACGCGTTGGAAGAAGAAACCGGTCAGAGCTGTGGTGTCTTTCAACCGGGTTCACTGTATCTGGCACAAACGGAAGAACGTGAGCATCAGCTCAAACTGCAAGCTGCCAAAGCCAAGCTCTATGGAATGAACTTCTATGAGATCAGCATTGAAGAAGCGCAAAAACTGAATCCACTGGTGAACTATGATGGCATTCGTTGTGTGATGTTTGAGCCCGATGGGGGGAATGTCGATCCGTCAGGCGTGACTAATGCCTATGCAGTCGGCGCCCGTCAGCGGGGCGCAGAGATCCACCGTTTCACGCCAGTCACCGCAACGGAACAACAGAATGATGGCACATGGGTTGTGAAAACTCCAAAGGGCGATATTAAAACGCCTTGGGTCGTGAATGCGGCTGGCCTATGGGGACGTGAAGTGGCCAAGCTTGCAGGCATTGAACTGCCCCTACAGCCGACTGAGCATCAATACTTTGTGACTGAAACCATGACAGATGTCGCGAGTCATGGCACCCGGCTTCCGTCTGTCTCAGATCGCGATGGTGAATATTATCTGCGACAGGAAGGCAACGGGCTTCTGGTGGGAGCCTACGAGAAAGACATGAAATTCTGGGCAGAAGAGGGCACGCCCCTGGATTTCGCGCATGATCTGTTCCCGGATGATCTGGAGCGGATTGAGGAGAATATGATGAATGCCATAGAACGCTTGCCAGCCGTGGGAGAGGCTGGGATTAAGCGAGTGATCAATGGCCCGATGATCTGGTCTCCTGACAGTAATGTTCTGATGGGCCCTGTTCCGGAAGTCGAAGGGTATTTCTGCTGCAATGGCATCATACCGGGGTTTTCACAGTCCGGCGGCATGGGCCTGATGGCAGCACAATGGATCATTGAAGGCGAAACGGAATACGACATGTTCGCATGGGACATGGCGCGATTTGATACATGGGCAACTAAAGAGTTCACCAAAGCCCGTGTTGCGGATCAGTATGGACACCGTTTTGCTATTCATTTCCCCAATGAAGAACGCAGCGCGGGACGACCAGCACGTGTAAGACCAATCTATGAGGCGCAAAAGGAAATGGGCGCTGTATTTGGGTTGAACGTTGGCTGGGAACATCCGCTGTGGTTTGCGGAAAAAATCGGCGCTGAGGACACCAACGGATTCACCCGTCAGAACTGGTGGGCCCCTGTCGGAGAAGAGTGCAAGATGTTGCGCGACCGGGCCGGTATTATAGATATCTCAAACTTTGCCAAATACATCTGCAAAGGACCTGGTGCTTCGGACTACTTGAACGCGGTGTTCGCCAATAACATGCCCAAGGCAATTGGTCGCTCTTGCCTAACACCCCTGATCTCCAAACGCGGCGGTATCGCAGGTGATTTTACAGTGACGCGTGTTGCCGAAGATGTCTTCTGGATTATCGGTTCCGGTATGGCTGAGCGATATCACAAACGGTTCTTCAATCAGGTGGCTCTGCCAGAAGGCACCACATTCGAATCCCATACAGAAGCCATGTGCGGGTTCAATGTCGCAGGACCAAAATCGCGTGAAATACTGCAACGTCTCACCAATTCCTCCTTGGGCAATGAGGACTTCCAGTTCATGCGCAGCAAGATGATCGAGCTGGCTGGCATCGAACTCTTGGCGCTGCGCGTATCGTTCACGGGCGATCTGGGATGGGAGCTGCACTGCAAGACAGAGGATCAGATGCGCCTATATGAAGCGCTACTGGAAGCAGGCAAAGACTTCGATGCAGGCCCGGTGGGCAGTCGCGCCTTGATGTCTATGCGCGTAGAGAAGGGTTATGGCAGTTGGAGCCGTGAATATAGCCCTGAATATTGGCCTCATGAGGTTGGGCTGGACCGTCTGTGCAAATTTGAAAAAGACTTCCTCAACAAGGAAGCAGCGCTAGGCGCTCTGGAACAGCCGGCCCGCGAGCAGCTTGTGCTGCTGCATCTGGATGAGGCGGATGTAACGGCCTCTAACGCAGATGCCACTGGCGGAGAGCCGATCTTCAAAGATGGCAAAGGCATTGGGCGGGTCACGTCTGGTACCTACGGGTACACTGTCGGGATGTCTCTGGCCCTCGGTTATGTCAAACATGCGCAACCCGGCGACCGCGTGGACGTCATGGTTTTGGGCCAGCCCCACAAGGCAACCATCCTAGAGCACCCTCCCTTTGATCCAGAAGGCACAATCCTAAGAGGGTAAGCAAAATAAACAACATGGTCACGAGGAGGTTGGCGGCATGAAAATAAAAGAAATACACATCTATGCCCATGATCTCCCGGTCAAAAACGGGCCCTACGCCATGGCGAGCGGCGTTGTGTGGTCTCTGCAATCCACGTTGGTCAAGCTGGTCTCCTATGACGGACACGTTGGCTGGGGAGAAACCTGCCCGGTTGGCCTAACCTACGCAGAGGCCCATGCCGAGGGCGCGCGCTCTGCTCTGCGGGTGTTGGCGGAGGGAGTGCTAGGAGCGGATGTGGTTCCCGGCCGTCTGCGCCGCCAGATGGACGCGTGTCTCAACGGTCACAATTATGCCAAAGCGGCTGTGGATATTGCAGCCCATGATTTGATGGGAAAGTCCTTGGGTGTGAATGTCGCTGATCTCCTAGGCGGTGCGGTAACTGATCGGGTTCCCTCTTACTATGCCACGAGTGTGGGTAACCCCGACGACATTGCCAGGCTCGCTAAAGAGAAGAGGAAAGAAGGCTATCCTCGTCTTCAGGTCAAGGTGGGTGGCCGCCCAGCTGAAATTGACATCGAAACCATCGCAAAGGTTTGGGAAGGCATCAGGGAAAGCGGTATGCGTCTGGCGGTGGATGGTAACCGCGGATGGACAACGCGTGATGCCCTGCGGGTCAGCCGCGAGTTGCCACATGTGCCCTGCATAATGGGACAGCCCTGCAATTCGATCCAAGAACTTGAAAAGATCCGTACGCAGATCAACCACGGCATCTTTATGGATTAGGGTCAGGACCCATTGATTTCCGTTTGTCTGCGTGATTCACGGTTTGAAAATCGAGTGGTGACCATGTCTGATCTTTTCTGGCTGACGGATGCGCAGATGGCGCGTCTTGAACCTTTCTTCCCC
>NZ_JAGHQY010000013.1:0-34732 GCF_017744035.1 Shimia sp. R11_0
AATCATGTTTGGTAGGTTGAAGGATTGGCGGCGTGTGGCAACCCGCTACGACAGATGCCCGAAGGTCTTCCTGTCCGCAGTCGCCCTCGCAGCACTCGTGATCTACTGGCTATGAGTCCTGACCCTAACGCAGGGAGATCCGTTAGCTACTCTTGAGACGCTGCTCTAGCCTTTCTTTGGTGATCTTCGCAAACGCCTCACAAATCTGAGATTGCGGACGATGGCGCGGAAACAACATCTGGTAGGCATAGCTGACCGACGGCTCGAAAGGGCGCGCAACCACGAGATTTAGGCGGGTGAGATAATTAGCTGTGATTGGATCAATGATGGAAAGACCCGATCCGCTTGCCACCAGATGACCGGCGGCAAAAGACAACTGTGTCTCTACCTGCAGTCTACGTTCGACATTTGCCGCCTTAAAAATGGCGTCAATCTGCTGGCGGATGGCATAGTTCAACCCCAGTGAGATGAACGACTCCCCTGCCATGTCCTGAGGTGTCAGGGCCTCTCGCTCTGCAAGCCGGTGGCCAATCGGCAAAACCGCAACCATGGGCACTTCACACAGGGTTTCAGAGGCCACCGCCGGATGGGAGACACTGCGTTCAGCAAAGCCAAGTTCGAATTGCTGCGAGGCGATGCATTGCAAGACTTTCTGAGAGCTGTGGATCTGCAGGGCCACAGAAATCTCTGGGCGATCGGCGCAAAACTCTGAGATCACATCCGGCAGGAACTCAAGCGCCAGAGCGGGCAGGCCAGCAATATGCAGGGCCCCGCGCCGGAAGGTGCCAATTTCCCGCGCGGCTTCGGCGATGGTCGACAAGCCAATGAAAGAGCGATCCACCTCTTCGAAAAGCGCGACAGCCTCAGAGGTCGGGGTCAGGCGTTTTTTCTGACGGATAAAAAGAGGATAGCCGATTTGAAGTTCTAGATCAGAAAGCAGACGGCTGGCCGCAGGCTGAGTGATATGGATCCGACGGGCAGCTTCTGTGACGCTGCTTGTCTCCATCATGGCGCGAAAGGCCTCAAGCTGGCGATGATTAAGCTTCACGGGCTCCCTCCTAAATCATAACATTTTGGCATGAATAGCATGGATATTTGAATTTGAAATATGTTATTTATCCTCGATACAAAGGGCACAATCAAAACGCCTAGGGAGGACCAAATGCGTTCTACACTCATTGCGGCAAGTGCTCTGGCCATTTCGGCTGGGCTGGCACATGCGGAAGACAAAACACTGTATCTCGCGGCTTACGGTGGCTCGACGGAGACGCTGTTCAAGGAAGTCATCATCCCCGCTTGGCAGGAAAAATCCGGGGCCGAGGTTGTGTATGTGCCGGGAAATTCCACAGATACGCTGGCAAAACTGCGTGCGCAGGAAGGCGCTCAGGAAATCGACATCGCGTTCATCGATGACGGCCCGATGACACAGGCGATTAACTTCGGGTACTGCGACACCGTAGACGAAGCGACTTTTGGCGATCTCTATGACGCATCCCGGATGCCCGACAACAAAGCGGTAGGCGTTGGCATCGTGGCAACCGGTCTGGCCTATAACGCCGAGATGTTTGAAAAAAATGGCTGGGAGGCTCCAACCTCTTGGGCAGATCTGGCGGACCCAAAGTATAAAGGCAAAGTTGCGATTCCGCCGATTACCAATGGCTATGGCTTGCACGCGCTGATCATGGCGGCCAAGCTGAATGGCGGTGGAGAAACAGACATCGAGCCTGGCTTTGAAATGTTCCAGGACAAGATCGACGACAACGTGTTGGTCTATGAACCCTCTTCCGGCAAAATGTCCGAACTGTTTCAAAACGGTGAGATTGCCATGTCCGTCTGGGGATCCGGACGTCTGAAGTCGCTGGCCGATACCGGCTTTCCAGGCGCATTTGCCTACCCGAAAGAGGGTGCCGTCAACCTCCTGATCGCTGCCTGTCCTGTGGTGGATTCCGATGTGCCAGAGCTGTCTCAGGATTTCCTGAAGTTCATCACCTCTGCTGAAATGCAGAAATACTTTGCCACCGAAAAAGGCTGGGGCCCGGTGAACAAGAATGTTGAACTGACAGAAGAACAGATTGGTGCTCTGCCTGTGGGCCCGGATCGTGTCGACACGCTGGTGAACATTGACTACACCGTGGTCAACGAACAGCGCGGCGCGTGGACCCAGAAATGGACCCGTCAAATCGAGCGTTGAACGCTTCTCATTTCATGAAATGCAAAGACGCGGGGCTGAAAATCCGCGTCTTTCTTAGCCTCTAGGGACCGCGTGGATGTCTTTCCTCAGCCTCAAGAACCTCAACAAACAATTTGGCGATTTCACCGCCGTGCGCGATATGACACTGTCCATCGAAAAGGGGGAATTCGTGTCACTGCTTGGGCCGTCCGGCTGTGGCAAGACCACAACCCTGCAGATGATTGCCGGATTGCTGGAGCCCACATCCGGGCAAATTCTGCTGGATGGTCGTGATATCTCTCACACGCCCCCCAACAAACGTGGGCTTGGCATTGTGTTTCAGTCCTATGCACTGTTCCCGCATATGTCAGCCTTGGACAATGTGGCCTTTGGTTTGGAAATGCGCGGCGTCGGTAAAGCGGAGCGGCAGGATAGGGCACGCAAGGCGCTTGAACAGGTCAAGCTGGGCCAGTTCATGCAACGCTTCCCTAAGGAAATGTCCGGGGGGCAGCGCCAGCGGGTTGCTCTGGCACGGGCGCTGGTGATTGAACCGCCTGTGCTGTTGCTTGATGAGCCTCTGTCCAATCTGGATGCCAAACTGCGTGAGGACATGCGGCTGGAATTGCGCCTATTGCAGCAGGAAATTGGTGTCACCACCATTCTGGTCACCCATGATCAGGAAGAGGCGCTGTCGATGTCTGACCGCATCGTGGTCATGAAAGAGGGCGAGATGGAACAGATCGCAGCACCGCTGGATCTCTATGAACGCCCGGTCAGTCCGTTTGTGTCCGACTTTGTTGGCAAAACCAATCTGTTCAATGCTGTGATTGTCGACCGCGATCACGTCAAAGTCGCCGACCACCTGCTTTTACTGCCGGATCATGGAATGGCCGGTGGTGCCACCATGCAGCTCTCGATCCGGCCCGAAAAATTCGCACTCAGCCCGGACGGTGATGGCGACGAGGTCCAGGTTGAAGCGGCGATTTTTCACGGTGCCAACTGGCTCTACCGTGTGCGCGGCGCTATGGGGGAGCTGTTTGTCACGCAACCCAACACCGGCGCGCCGGGTTTTGTGCGCGGACAGACCGCACGTTTGACCTGGCCTGATGGTGCCTTGTCGATGTTTGCGGAGGTCTCATAATGGCCAGCTCTGCCAACAAAGCCGCATGGGCGATGACGGCCCCCGGTGTGATCTTCTTTGCCGCCCTGCTTGGCGCGCCGATGATCATGACCTTTCTGCTCAGCCTGCATGCCTATGATTTCAACGCGGGCGTGCTGCCGGATTGGACATTGGCGAATTATGCGGACGTGCTGGGCGACAGTTACTTTCACAAGATCTTCCTGCGCACCTTTGGGCTGGCCGCGCTAGTCACGGTGATCTGCGTGCTGATTGGTGCGCCCGAAGCCTATGTTTTATCACGCCTGCAAAATCCGTGGAAATCCATCTTCCTGCTGGTGGTGCTTGGGCCGCTGCTGATCTCAGTCGTTGTGCGCACACTGGGCTGGGCGCTGTTCTTTGGCGGCAATGGTGTTTTGACCATGGTAGCCCAAGGGCTGGGCTTCAGCGATGAGCCGGTGAGCCTGATGTTTACCTTCACCGGGATGACCATTGCGCTGGTGCACGTTCTGGTGCCTTTCATGGTGATTTCTGTCTGGGCATCGCTCCAAAAGATTGATCCGCAATCTGAAGACGCGGCTTGGACCCTTGGGGCCTCTAAGTTGACCGTGCTGCGTCGGATCACCCTGCCGCAGGCCATGCCCGGTATTCTGTCTGGGTCGATCATTGTTTTCGCCCTGACCGCCAGCGCCTTTGCCACGCCTGCCATCATCGGTGGACGCCGGATGAAGGTTGTGGCGACCGCCGCATATGACGAATATCTCAGCACGCTGAACTGGCCTTTAGGTGCCACGATTGCGGTGCTGTTGCTGGTGGCGAATGTGGTGATCATTGTCACCTACAACAAATTGGTGGAACGCCGTTTCGCCAAAGTCTTTGAGTAAGGAGCCCGTGGTATGCAACGTCTTGGCCCCATTGCCCTGATCTTTCACGCCTTGTTTGTGGCATTCATCATGGCCCCTCTGTTGATGGTCGTCGCGGTGTCTTTCACCGACAAAGGCTATCTGTCCCTGCCCACTGACGGTCTGTCGCTGCGCTGGTTCTATGCGATCCTCGACAACCCCGATTTCATCTCAGCATTCTGGGTGTCGGTTTGGTTGGGGCTGTTGTCCGCAAGTATTGCGGTTGCCATGGCGGTTCCCGCAGCGCTGGCCATTGCGCGCCGCAAATTCCCCGGTCGCGATGCGATTTCGGCCTTCCTGCTGTCCCCGCTGATGATCCCGCATCTGGTGCTGGGTGTGGCCTTCCTGCAGTTTTATTCCAAGATCGGTATGGGCGGCAGCTTTGCCGGGCTGACTGCAGCCCACGTGGTGCTGGTCATGCCTTATGCATTGCGTCTTGCGCTGGCCTCGGCCACGGGATTGCCGCAGGATGCAGAACAGGCGGCGATGACGCTGGGCGCGTCAAAGTTCACGGTCTTCCGTCGTATCACCCTGCCGCTGATCCTACCCGGCGTGGCAGGGGGGTGGATCCTGTCCTTCATAACCAGCTTTGACGAACTAACTATGAGCGTCTTTGTTGCCTCCCCCGCCACGCAAACCCTGCCGGTGCGCATGTATCACCATATCGCGCAGACGATTGATCCGCTGATTGCCTCGGTCTCTACCGTACTGATCGTGCTGACTTTCCTGCTAATGTTGGTGCTGGATCGCCTCTACGGGCTCGACAAAATCTTTGTGGGCAAAGGATAAAACATGACAACGCTAGTGATTGGTGGCGGCGTTGTTGGAATGTCGGTTGCCTATGGGCTGCTGAAACAGGGCATCCGTGTCACTGTCATTGATGGCAGCGACACGGATGCGCGAGCCTCGCGCGGGAACTTTGGATTGGTCTGGATTCAAGGCAAAGGCGCCAAGGCCCCGCACTACGCCGCATGGTCGCGCAGCTCCGCCAAACTGTGGCAGGGATTTGCGCAGGATCTCAAGGAGGTCACGGGCATTGATATCTCCTTCAGCCAAATCGGTGGGGTGGAGTATTTCACCGATGCCGATGAGTTGCAGCAGGATGCCGCTGATCTGCAAGGCTTGCGCGACCACTTCAAGGGCGACTATCCGTTTGAAGTGCTGGAACACAGCCGCCTCAAGCAACTTGTGCCAGAAATCGGACCCAAAGTTGTTGGCGGCATCCATTCCCCCATGGACGGGCATGTGAACCCTTTGCTGTTGCTGCGCGCCTTGTCAGCTGCGGTGCAGCAGATGGGCGGGCGACTGCAGACCGGTGCCAAAGTCACGGATATTACAGGGGCGGATCGGGCTTACACCGTCACTCTTGAGACTGGGGAACGCCTTGAAGGGGAAGCTTTGGTCCTCGCCGCGGGGCTCGGTTCTGCGGACTATGGCGCAGACTTGGGGTTTGAAGCCCCTGTGCGCCCACAACAGGGACAGGTTCTGATCACTGAAAAGCTGCCTTTTTTCCTGAAATATCCTTCAGGCCGGATTCGGCAGGTGAATGAGGGTGGTGTTCAAATCGGAGCCTCAAAGGCAGAAACCGGAGCGGACACCACAGACCTGCCCACTTTACAGGAACTGGCCCGCTATGCCGTGGATGTGTTTCCCTTGCTGGAGCATGTTCAATTGGTGCGCAGCTGGGCCGCGTTGAGGGTAATGTCCCCTGATGGTCTGCCAATATACCAACGGTCTGCGAAATACGCCGGGGCGCATTTTGTGACCTGTCACAGCGGTATCACCTTGGCCGCTGCTCATGCTGGGCTGTTGCCGGACTGGATACAGGACCGCAACACCGCCCCCGACCTTTCTCTGTTCAGTGAAAGCAGGTTCAATGTTTGATCCACTTGAGCCAGAAAGCGCCGATCAGGTGCAGTTCCACTTCGAAGACCGCAGGCTTTCTGCGCCGCGCGGTGCAACTGTGGCGTCGGCCTTGCTGAGTGCGGGCATCACAGCTTTTCGCGAGACCCCTGTTTCTGGCGCGGCGCGGGGTCCCTTCTGTCTGATGGGGGCGTGCTATGATTGCCTTGTCTCCATCAACGGCGTGACTGTGCAGGCCTGTATGACCCCAATTGAAGAGGGCTTGCATATTTCCCGCGTGCGGCCCCGTTTGACAGAAGATGAGAGCACAGCATGACGGCCGCATTTGACATTGCCATTTTGGGGGCTGGGCCTGCTGGGATGGCTGCCGCCGCACGGGCCACGCACCTTGGGGCGTCTGTTGTGGTGTTGGACGAACAGCCCAACCCTGGCGGTCAGATCTATCGCAATGTGGATCAGGCCAGTGCAGCGCAGCACCGTATCCTCGGCCCAGACTATAGCCATGGACGCGATCTGACGCAGGCTTTGCGGAGCAGCGGCGCGGTCCATTGCGCCGGTGCAACCGTCTGGGATGTCAGCCGGGATGGGCGTGTGACCTATTCGAAAGGCGGTCAACCCGAACAGATCCACGGCCGTCATCTTATACTGGCCACAGGGGCAATCGAACGGCCCATGCCGCTGCCCGGCTGGACTCTCCCCGGCGTGATGACCGCTGGTGCCGCACAAATTCTGCTGAAGTCCGGCGGTCTTGTGGCGCGTGATCCGGTACTGATCGGCTGTGGCCCATTGCTCTATCTGCTGGCGGCGCAGATGATCGCAGCCGGGCGCAAACCGCGCGCCATGATCGAAACCCAAAGCCTGAGCGACATGTGGGCCGCACGAGGTGATTTACCTGGTGCGCTGCGCGGTTGGCGCTATCTGGCAAAGGGCGTAGGCCTACTGGCAAAAATCATGGCCGCGGGCGTCCCGCGCTACAGCGCCGCGCGCGACATCGCACTGGTGGGGAAGGATGCGTTGCAATCTGTGCAATTTAAGTCTCGCGATACATCCTATGAGATCACAACCGACACCGCCCTACTGCATCATGGGGTGGTCCCAAATACACAGATCAGCCGCGCCTTGCGATTGGACCATGCCTATGACCAAACACAACGTTGTTTTGTGCCGAAAGTTGATGCGCTTTGCACCTCCTCGGAGCCAAATATCAGCATCGCAGGAGATGGTGCCGGCATTGGGGGCGCGAAAGTGGCAGCACTGTCTGGTGAGATTGCCGCCTTTGGCGCCGCGTGCCAGTTGGGATTGATCCCCCTTCAAGCGCAACAAGCAGGTGTGGCACCGCTCATGAGAAAACGGCGACACGAGCTACATGCACGCCCGTTTCTCGATCGGTCCTATCCGCCTGCGGCACAAAGCCTGTCGCCCGCAGATGCCACGCTCATTTGCCGCTGCGAAGAGGTCACTGCCGGTGATATCCGTCGCTTCGCAAAGCTGGGCTGCAAAGGACCAAATCAGGCAAAGGCCTTTGGTCGCGCAGGGATGGGCCCCTGTCAGGGGCGCTTCTGCGGTTTGACCGTGACCGAATTGCTGGCGCAGGAAACCGGACAAAGCCAGGATGACACAGGGGCGCTGCGCATTCGGGCGCCTTTGAAACCCGTGACATTGGGAGAGTTGGCGGCGTATGACGCCAACAGCCAAGAGACTTAAAAGGACAACATCATGATCGAACGCCTGCATATCGGCCAACGAATGAGCAAGATCGTCAAACACAATGGCACCGTCTATCTTTGCGGTCAGGTCGGCAACGCCGAAGACAATGTGGCAGAGCAAACCGCCGAGTGCCTCCGCCGCGTCGATGCGCTTCTTGCGGAGGCTGGATCCTCGCGTGAGCAGATCCTGCAGGCCATCGTCTGGGTTGCAGACATGGCCGATTTTGCTGAAATGAACGCCGTCTGGGACGCCTGGGTGCCGGAAGGCCATGCCCCGGCGCGCGCCTGCGGCGAAGCCAAGCTGGCGCGCCCGGAACTGAAGGTTGAAGTGATCATCACGGCTGCCTGCAACTAACGCGTGCAAAAGACCAAAAACATATGAGCTCTCGCGTAGCTCTGATTCCCAGAACTTGCCTGAACGCCCCTTTCGCGTTCAGGCACACGTCTTTCCAGACACCTTCCTCCTTCGCCCAATGCACGCTTTAAAGCGACATTAAGCACGATGTGCCTTCCACTGCTTGCCGCGCGGGACCTGTATCTGCCCCTTTTCATCTACGCCGGGCTTACGCCTTCTCCGTGAGGTGCGATCGTGAGTGAAAGCGTGCATTTCCTTCAAACGCACACGATCTATGTCGGATCTGAAAGTGTTTTTGTCCGAAACCGAGGCCGGAAAAGACGCATTCATCACTTAGACATAGAGCGGCAACCAATAGGAGCCCATCCGAAATGAGATTCTCGGCGCTGCGACTTTTTAAAGAAGCCTTGACCGGCCACAGGGGATGGGGGGCGCATTGGCGGGACCCGGCACCGGCAAACGCCTATGATTATGTCATCATAGGCGGTGGCGGCCATGGCCTGGCCACAGCCTACTACCTCGCCAAGGAATTCGGGGCAGCGCGTATTGCGGTACTTGAAAAAGGTTGGATTGGCGGCGGGAATGTTGGCCGGAACACAACCATCATCCGCTCGAATTATCTGCTGGATGGCAACGAGCCATTCTACGAGTTCTCACTAAAGCTTTGGGAAAACCTCGAGCAAGACTTCAATTATAATGCCATGGTCAGTCAGCGGGGTATTCTCAATCTTGTGCACTCGGATGCGCAACGGGATGCAGCAAGACGGCGCGGCAATGCTATGATCCTCAACGGATCGGATGCCGAACTTCTCGATACCGCAAGCGTGCGAGAAATGTACCCGTTCCTGAACTTCAATGATGCCCGTTTTCCTATCAAAGGAGGCTTGTTGCACCGTCGTGGTGGCACTGTACGCCATGATGCCGTGGCTTGGGGCTATGCACGCGGCGCAGATATGCGCGGTGTCGACATCATTCAGAACTGTGAAGTGATAAGTTTCCGCATCGAAGGCGGTAAAATTCTCGGCGTCGACACCACCCGCGGCTTTATTGGTGCGAAGAAGGTTGGCGTCTCTGTCGCCGGCAACTCAAGCCGAGTGATGGAGAAAGCCGGCATGCGCCTTCCTATTGAGAGCCACGTGCTACAAGCTTTTGTTTCCGAGGGGCTCAAGCCCTTCATTCCTGGGGTCATCACCTATGGCGCAGGGCATTTCTATTGCAGCCAGTCTGACAAAGGTGGGCTGGTATTTGGCGGCGACATCGACATGTATAATTCCTATGCCCAACGCGGAAATTTGCCGGTGGTCGAGGACGTCGTTGAAAGCGGCATGTCGCTGATCCCGGCACTCGGCCGGGTACGGTTGCTGCGCAGCTGGGGTGGGATCATGGACATGTCCATGGATGGGTCACCCTTTATCGACAAAACTCACATTGAGGGTCTCTATTTCAACGGGGGCTGGTGCTATGGCGGCTTTAAGGCGACGCCAGCGGCGGGATACTGCTTTGCCCATCTCCTCAAAACGGATCGCCCGCATGAGACGGCAATGGCCTATCGTCTCGACCGGTTCCTGACCGGCCACATGCTGGATGAAAAAGGGCAGGGCGCCCAACCCAATCTGCATTGAGGATATGGCTATGATCACGACTTTCGTAGGCGATCTGAGCGATCACCGGATAAATTGCATCCGGGACATCACAATTATTCACCAAGGATCGGAGGACGCAGCATGCTGATCGATCACCCATTGCTGGGCCCGCGTGATGCACAGGAGTTCACCTATCTTGGCGATGCCTCGCTGATCCATCGCCCAGACTGGCAGGCTGAAAATGCTGTGCAGGCTTTTCACGACTATCTTTATCTGCGGGACAATCCGGCTGGCATACACCGGGAGCTGTGGTTCCACGAGCAGGGCGACCGGTCCTGGCTGGTGGTGACACGCGACACGCTCACCCATGAAATTCTGAAAGTTGAACTGGCACGCGATGTCGCCAGATCGGCGGGAAAGGCAGAGCAATGACACAACGCAATCGTTTAAAGGGCGGTTTGATCAATCGGGATGCCGCTCTGACCTTTCAGTTCGATGGCAAAGCCTATCAGGGGTTTGAAGGAGATACACTGGCCTCCGCATTGCTGGCAAATGACGTCCGATTGATGGGGCGATCGTTCAAGTATCACCGTCCGCGCGGGGTTTTGACGGCGGGCAGTGAGGAGCCTAATGCGCTGGTTGAACTGCGCAGCGGAGGGCGTCAGGAGCCAAACACACGTGCGACGGTGGCGGAACTCTATGAGGGATTCAGCGCGAATTCACAAAACCGCTGGCCCTCGCTTGAGCGTGATTTCATGGCGATCAACGATCGCTTCTCTAATTTCCTGACCGCAGGGTTCTACTACAAGACCTTCATGTGGCCGAAGGCTTTCTGGGAGAAACTCTATGAGCCGATCATCCGCAAGGCGGCGGGTCTTGGGAGCCTGACCGGCGAAGATGACCCGGATCATTACGACAAGGGTTTTCTGCATTGTGATCTGCTGATCATCGGCGCAGGCCCCGCCGGGCTGGCGGCGGCGCTGACCGCCGGACGCGCAGGCGCGCAGGTCATTGTGGCAGACGAAGATTTCCGTATGGGCGGTCGCCTGATCGCGGAAACCGGTGCTCTGGCTGAGATGGCGGGTGAGGACTGGGTGACACAGACGCTGGCAGAGCTTGCGTCGATGGGCAATGTGCGGGTGATGCCGCGCACCACTGTGTTTGGGGCCTATGACCACGGCATTTATGGCGCTGTAGAGCGCAATGCCGACCATTTGATTGCCCCGGCAGCGGATAAGCCGCGCCAGACGTTGTGGCGGATCTACTCCAAACGCGCCGTCATCGCGACAGGGGCAATTGAACGCCCGATTGCGTTTGAAAACAACGACCGTCCCGGCGTGATGCTGGCGGGCGCTGTGCGGACTTATGTCAACCGCTGGGCGGCGACACCGGCGCAGTCTGTTGTGGTTTTTGCCAACAATGATGACGCGCATCAGACCGCGCGTGATCTTATGGCACGCGGTGTTGTTGTGCCTGCGATCGTTGATACACGCCCGGATGCACCGAATGTGGCTAGCGCAGCGGTGCTCAAAGGCGCGGAGATCGTGGACAGCTCTGGCCGTCTGGGGCTGACGTCGGTCCGTGTGCGCATGGCCAATGGTCAGATCCGCGACATCGCTTGTGGTGCGGTGGCCATGTCCGGCGGCTGGAACCCAAATCTCGGTCTGACCTGCCATCAGCGTGGGCGTCCGGTCTGGAATGGCGATATTCATGCGTTTGTGCCGGGTGAGGGCCTGCCTGTTGGTCAGATTGTGGCTGGCGCAGCAAAAGGAGATTTCACAACAGAGGCTGCGCTGAAAGGCGGGGCTGCTGCTGCGATCGCGGCACTCGACGATCTGGGGATCACAGCAACCGCTGCCGATTTGCCCGCGGCGGCAGATGCGCCGGTTGCGATCACACCATTTTGGCACGTCAAAGGCGCAAACCGCGCCTGGCTGGACTATCAGAACGACGTGACGGTCAAAGATGTGAAACTGGCGCATCAGGAAAACTTCACCGCAGTGGAACACCTGAAGCGCTACACCACGCTGGGCATGGCCACAGATCAGGGCAAAACCTCCAACGTCGGCGCTTTGGCGGTGATGGCGGAGCTGACCGGCAAGTCGATCCCGGAAACGGGCACCACGATCTTCCGTCCGCCATATACACCGGTTGCCATGGGGGCCTTGGGGGGGCGCGCCGTGGGCAAGGATTTTCACCCAACCCGTCTGACACCGAGCCACAAATGGGCTGAGGAGCAGGGGGCTGTGTTTGTCGAAGTTGGCAACTGGATGAGGGCGCAATGGTTCCCGCGACAGGGCGAAACCCATTGGCGGCAATCTGTGGATCGTGAGGTGTTGCAGACTCGCCGTTCCGTGGGCGTGTGTGATGTGACCACGTTGGGCAAGATTGACGTGCAGGGCGCGGATGCTGCGGCTTTTCTGAACAAGATCTATGCCAATGGTTTTGCCAAGCTGGCAGTTGGCAAAACGCGCTATGGTTTGATGCTACGAGAAGATGGCGTGGCGTATGACGATGGCACCGCTGCACGATTGGCGGAGGACCACTTTGTGGTGACAACCACCACTGCAAATGCGGTTGTTGTGTATCGCAACATGGAGTTTGTCCGCCAATGTCTGTGCCCGGAGATGGATGTTCAGCTGATTTCAACCACCGAAGCCTGGGCACAATATGCCGTGGCAGGGCCCAACAGCCGAAAGCTGCTTCAGAAAATTGTCGATCCCGAATTTGACATCTCCAACGACGCTTTTCCGTTCATGGCTTGCGGCGAAATCACCGTTTGTGGTGGCTTGCGCGCGCGCCTGTTCCGGATCTCTTTCTCAGGCGAACTGGCCTATGAAATCGCGGTGCCGACACGGTATGGTGACGCCATGATGCGCGCGCTGATGGAGGCGGGCGAGGAGTTTGATGTTGTGCCTTATGGCACCGAAGCGCTTGGCGTGATGCGGATTGAAAAAGGCCATGCTGCGGGCAATGAGCTCAACGGCACCACTACGGCGCTGAACCTCGGGCTTGGGCGTATGGTCAGTACCAAGAAAGACTGTATCGGCAATGTGCTGAGCCGTCGCGATGGGATGAACAGCAAAGACGCGCTGGCGCTGGTTGGGGTGAAACCGGTCAATGCGGCAGATCCCGTGCCTGCCGGGGGGCATCTGATGAATGCCACCGGGCCGGTCGATGCAGCCCATGATCAGGGCTATGTCACCTCTGCGGCCTACTCGCCGATCCTTGAAAGCTCCATTGGGCTGGCTTTTTTGAAAGGCGGTTTTGATCGCAAAGGTGAAAAGCTGCGCCTCGTGAATCCGTTGGAAGGCCAGGAGGTTTTGGTCGAGATTGTCAGCGCCCATTTTGTGGACTCTGAAGGGGAGAAACTCCGTGCATAAATTGAAGGCGATCACACCTCTGGGCAAGGCCGAGCCAGCCATAGACTGCATTGGTGCTTTGACGATCACCGAAGTCGTGGATCGGGCCATGGCCTCAGTTGCATCTCGTGAAGGACAGACACGGGCACTGCGCCAAAAACTGTTTGAAAAAACGGGGCTGTCGCTTCCTGAGGTCAGTCAATCAACGCAGGCAAATCCCTACGCAGCCTTTTGGTCTGGCCCCAATCAATGGATGATAACAGCGGCTCACGATGATCATGAAGGGCTCGCCGCAGAGCTCAAGAGCCAATTGGGAGACTGCGCATCTGTGGTTGAACAAACGGATGGCTGGTGCTGGTTCGAAGTGTCAGGCGATACTGCGTCTTCACTGTTTGAACGGCTTACAAATGCCCCCCTTCGCGAGATGCAAAACGGTACAGCCCTGCGCACAACGCTGGAGCATCTTAGTGTATTCATTTGGCGCTTCAGTGCAGATCGCGTTGCCGTCATCGGCCCCCGATCTTCCGCAGGCTCCCTGCATCACGCCCTAGTCGCAGCGGCAAAATCGATCGCTTAGCCTGACGGCAGCACATCATCACTGCCGACACGCATAGAGTTCTTTGCGCGCCGGTCACCGATCGGCGTGATCCCGTAGGTTTCGCGATAGTAGCGAATGAAAGTGCCGGGAGTGGCGTAGCAGACCATATAGGCCACTTTCGCAATCGCAACATTCGTTTACAGCACCAGCTGTCAGGCCTGCTTCATTCGCATACGCCGATAATAGACCAAAGGACTCTGTCCTGTTGCAGTCTTGAAACTGCGCTCCAATGACCGTGGAGACAGTCCAACAACCCTCAACGCACGCCGATCAGCCTCCTCTGCAAAACCAGCAGTGGCAAATCAAACCGCATCATTGCCGAAATGTTCTCGTATAAACAAATAGAAACGGCCCCTCAACCAAAGAGGGGCCGCTTGTCCAACAGTCCTAAAATGAACAGGTAATCTGTATCAGCGGATACGGGCGCCGGTTTCTGGATCGAACAGATAGATCCGCTCTGGCGGGATAATCAGCCCCACGGATTGGCCTTCCGGGCTTCGCTCATCGCCACGTTCCTCAACGACTAATCGCGTATCTCTGATGCCCCCTAGATAACAATATGACACTCCGCCAAGAGCTTCGGTCAACTCAATGGTCAGTTGATCCTCATTGTGATTCAGCTCCAGATGTTCCGGTCGAATGCCAAGTGTCACTTGGGTCTGATTTTGAGGCAAGGCAATCGGCGTAGGGATAGGCCCAGAAAAGGCGGGGTTGCTCAATGCGCCGTCCACCACGTCACACTCCAAAAAATTCATCGACGGTGATCCGATGAAGCCCGCGACAAAGCGGTTGTCGGGATTACGGTACAGTTCCAGCGGAGCGCCGACCTGTTCGATACGGCCATCGCGCAGCACCACGATCTTATCTGCCATGGTCATGGCTTCAACCTGATCATGGGTCACATAGATCATTGTGGCGCCAATTTCCTGATGCAAACGGGCAATCTCCACACGCATATCCACGCGGAGCTCCGCGTCAAGATTGGAAAGCGGCTCGTCAAACAGGAAGACTTCCGGCCCACGTACAATGGCACGGCCAATGGCAACGCGCTGACGCTGCCCGCCCGAAAGCGCTTTGGGCTTGCGCTTGAGGTATGGGTCAAGCTTCAGGATCGAGGAGGCCTTTTGCACCTTTTCGTCGATCTCAGCCTTGGGATGGCCATTCATACGCAGACCAAACCCCATATTCTCAGCTACGGTCATGTGCGGATAAAGCGCGTAGGTTTGAAACACCATGGCCACCCCCCGTTTGGCAGGATCCAAATGTGTCACATCACGCGTGCCAATGTTAATGCTCCCTTCGGTGGTTTCTTCCAGACCGGCAATCATGCGCAACAATGTGGATTTACCGCAACCAGAAGGGCCAACAAACACACAGAATTCCCCATCCTCGATTTGCAGATCCACGCCGTGGATCACTTGGGTTTCACCATAACGTTTTATGGCTCCTTGCAGAGTTACGCCTGTCATGTGCTCGCTACCTTTTGCTGTCTGGTTTCAGGGAAACGCCAGGCTTGGGCTTCCCGGCCAATCTGGGCGGCTGTTTCCATCACGTGGGGCGCCCATGTTTCTAGTTGTTCAAGCGAGGTCCGACTCGTGGGGCCTGTCACGGAGAGCGCCCCTAGCATACGACCACTTGGCGAAAGAATTGGCACCGCCACACAAACGATACCCGGCTCATGCTCTTCACGGTCAAAACCGTAGCCGCGGGCACGTATGTTTTCGAGTTCAGCACGCAACTCTTCTGCGCTGACCAATGTATGGGGTGTAAAACGGTGGAAGCTCTGTTGTGCAATCGTTTCAGCGAGCGTTGCCTCATCCAGAAACGCCATCATTACCTTGCCCACCCCAGTACAATACGCAGGCCCGACCTTGCCCGCCTGCGAATACATGGCAACAGGGTCACGTGCATTGCGTTTGTCGACATAAAGCACCTGAGATGCATCCAATTGCGCAAGATGCACGGTTTCCTGAGACGCCTGAGAAAGCGCATCCAAATGCGGACGCGCAATGGGGGCAAGGGAGCTCTGTGTCCAAGCGGCATGGGCCAATCGAACAAGACGAATGCCTAGTGAATATGTCTGGTGCTCACTGTCATAGGCAAGCATGCCCTGATTGGTCAGAGTTTGAAGAAACCGATAAAGGGTTGCCTTGGGGTATATGCTTTTTTCTTGCAGCTCCCCGAAGCGCACCGGTCGCTCAAAAGCAGCCACTTGATCCAGCACATCCAGTGCTTTGCCAACTGTTCCGTCGCCTGCCATTGCCTTGTCTTGCTCCTTCACGTTCCCACTCTTGCGCAGGAATCTGTTGACAATCTAACCGAGACTGTGTGTAGTTTTCAATATGTAAAACATGGTTCCAAATAATGGAACACGCATTGCATAATTTTGGAGCACTAGGGAGGACACAATGCTTTCCAAAATGAAGACCACCGCAGCGGCAGCTGCACTCGCGTCTGCTTTTGCTGTACCGGCTTCGGCAGAGCTGAACGGCGATTTAACTATTTTCTTGGACACATCGAATCCGGCGCCACGCGCGACAATGGAGGCAATGATCGCGCGCTTCGGTGAAAAACACCCGGATCTGAATATCGAAACCACTGTTATTGATCGCGAAGCTTACAAGACACAAATCCGCAACTTCCTGACCGCAAACGCGCCAGACGTTGCCACATGGTATGCCGCAAACCGTATGCGTCCGTATGTCGAAGCCGGTCTGTTTGAGGACGTGTCAGATCTCTATGCAGAGCCTGCGATCGCCGAAGGCCTGGCTTCCACAAAGGGCGCGCTGACCATCGATGACAAACAATGGGGCGTGGCCTACACCTACTATCAGTGGGGGGTTTACTACCGCAAAGACATCTTTGACGAGCTTGGCTTGTCTGAGCCGACCACCTGGGACGAAGAGAAAGCGAACTGCGGCAAGATCGTCGAGTCTGGCCGTGCCTGCTACACCATCGGTACCAAGTATCTGTGGACCGCAGGTGGCTGGTTTGACTATCTGAACATGCGCACAAACGGCTTTGATTTCCACATGGATCTGGCGGCTGGCAACGTCTCTTGGGAAGACGAGCGCGTGAAGCAGACCTTCATGAACTGGAAAGAGCTCGTGGATATGGGCGCGTTCATCAAAGACCACCAGACCTACAGCTGGCAGGAAGCGCTGCCATTCATGGTGAACGGGGAAGCTGCGGCTTACCTGATGGGCAACTTCGCTGTGGCACCGCTGCGCGAGGCCGGTCTGAGCGACGACCAACTGGATTTCTACCAGTTTGTGAAGATCAACCCGGATGTTGCGCTGTCTGAAGATGCGCCAACCGACACTTTCCACATCCCTGCAAACGCGAAGAACAAAGAAGCGGCACGTGAGTTCCTGCGTTTTGCCACATCGCCAGAAGAGCAGACCATCATCAACAACGGCAAGAACCTGGGTCAGCTGCCTGTGAACGCAGCCTCCTCCGTGGATGATGACAAGTTCCTGCAGCAGGGTTTTGAAATGCTGTCCACCAACTCCACCGGTGGTGTGGCGCAGTTCTGGGACCGTGATGCGCCAGCAGAGATGGCCAAAGTTTCCATGGAAGGTTTCCAGGAGTTCATGGTGAAGCCAGATCAGCTGGACAAGATCCTGGCAAAGCTCGAGCGCGCGCGCGGTCGTATCTACAAATAAAAACAAGGCGTTGGGTTGGCTATCTGGCCAGTTAACCGTCGTTTGACACGAGAGGCGGGGAAATTCTCCGCCTCTCAGCCCTCAAATCCCGGGTTATGTTATGACCGTTTCTTCTGAAATTCCTGAAACCGAAAGCTGGTTCCACCGCAAGCAACAGCGTATCGCGCCCTGGGTTTTCCTGGCGCCGGGCATCCTGTTTTTCGCGGTCTATGTGATCGCGCCGGTGTTCCAATCTTTCAACCTGTCGCTCTATGAGTGGGACGGGTTGGGAGAGAAGACCTATGTGGGCTTTCGCAACTATGAAGACCTTTATTGGGAGTATGTGGATCGAGACGCCTTCTTTGTGTCGTTGAAAAACAACGTGCTGTGGCTGTTTCTCTACTTGCTTGCCATTCCTGCTGGGCTGTTCATTGCGCTGTTCCTGAACCAGACGGTTGCCGGCATCAGGGTGTACAAATCCCTGTTTTTCTTTCCTTTCGTAATCAGCCAGGTAGTGGTTGGCCTTGTATTCAGCTGGTTTTACGATCCTAACTTCGGCCTCCTCAATACAATGTTGGGCTGGATTGGATTGGGTCCAATCAATGTGCTTGGAAACGAAGACCTCGTGACCTATGGCATTGTCGCAGCAGGCCTCTGGCCACAAACAGCCTATTGTATGATCCTCTATCTCACCGGCCTGAACGCGGTGGATCCAGAGCAGATCGAGGCTGGGCGACTGGATGGGGCCAAAGGCTGGAAAATGCTCTGGCATATTATCCTGCCGCAGTTGCGCCCTGCTACCTTCATTGCCTTTGTGGTGACGATCATCGGCGCGCTGCGCTCGTTTGACCTGATCTCTATCATGACGCAGGGTGGCCCCTTTGGCAGCTCACGCGTGCTGGCTTACTACATGTTTGAAGTGGCGCTGTCGGAATACGGCTTCCGCATGGGCTATGGCGCGGCAATTGCTGTGGTGCTGTTCCTTATCATGCTCTGCTTCATCACCTATTTCCTGTGGTCGATGTATCGCGAAGAGCGAGGGTACTAAGATGTTTCCACAACCCATCGAAAAACAGCCGCAGGCGGCGCAGCTGGCCTATAAAACCATGCTTCCGATCGCGCTTTTGTTCTGGCTGGCACCTCTGCTGGCGGTAGCACTGTTCTCAATCAAACCGGATGCGGATTTCACCTCCGGCAATTACTGGGGATTGCCTTCAAGCTTTGAAGGGACGGCAAACTACGGGCGGGTCTTTTTTGACTCTGATATGCCGCGCTACCTGCTGAACTCCTTCCTGATCACAATTCCTACGGTGATTGGCGCCGTGGCACTCAGTGCAATGACGGGGTTTGCGCTGGGGATCTACAAGTTCCGGACCAATATCTGGATCTTCTTCATGTTTGTCGCTGGGAACTTTGTCCCGTTTCAAATTCTGATGGTGCCTGTACGCGATCTGACGTTGGAGATGGGGCTCTACAATACCAAAACCGGGCTTGTGCTGTTCCATGTGGCCTTCCAAACTGGATTCTGCACCCTGTTTATGCGCAACTTCATTCGTGCCCTACCGTTCGAATTGATCGAGGCCGCCCGCGTAGAAGGCGTGAGCGAATGGCGCATCTTCTGGTATGTGGTGCTGCCATTGATGAAACCGGCCCTGGCGGCACTGTCGGTGCTGATCTTCACCTTTATCTGGAATGACTATTTCTGGGCTGTGGTCCTGACACAGGGCGCAGAAAGCCAGCCGGTCACAGCAGGCATCACCTCGTTTAATGCTCAATATCGTGCGGCCTATCACCTAATGAGCGCAGGCTCGATTGTGGCGGCCTTGCCTCCGGTGGCCATGTTCTTCCTGATGCAGCGCCACTTCATTGCCGGGCTGACATTGGGAGCCGTGAAGTGACGCAAGCCCTGCATATCTGGCGCATTGATGCGCCTGGGCAAACTCTGGTTCTGGCGTCAGACGGCGGCATTCCCGGCGCGCTCTACTGGGGTTCCCCTTTGCCAACAGAGGAAAACCTGAGCGCTAGTGCAGCCGCGACGGCAAGAGATGTGACCGGAGGCATGATTGACCGGCTGCCAGATCTGTCACTCAGCCCGGAAGCGAGTAGCAGTTTTCAAGGGCAGGCGGGGCTTGTGGCCTATCGCGACGGAGTAGCCCTGCATCCACGCTTCACACTCAAAGAAGCCGATGGCGCATGTTTCGTCTGCGAAGATGCAGAGGCAGGCCTCACCCTGACCTTCCATTTTGCAATTGAAGGCAGCGTGATTGCCGCCTCCACAACGTTGACGTCTGACACAGAAATCACAGTGCATCACCTGGCGGCTCCGGTATTGCCCGGCCCACAGATGGGGGCAGAAATCCTGCACTTTTCAGGTCGCTGGGTTGGGGAGTTCCAGATGGCGCGCAGCCCATGGTGCACGGGCCTCCTGATGCGTGAAGCTCGCACCGGGCGCTCAGGTCACGAACACCCCCCCATTGCCTATTTCCCCGAAGCAGGCGCGACCAATACACAGGGTCAGGTCTTTGCCATGCATTATGGCTGGTCTGGGGGACATGTCATGTATGCCGAAGAGCTGCCAGACGGGCGTCGGCAAATTCAATGGGGTCATGCGACCGGCACACAGCGCGTAGGCACCCGTTTTGACACTGGAAAGCTCTATTTTTCCGTGTCCGACACCGGACTGAACGGCTGTGCCGTGGCGTTCCAACGGCATCTGCGCGACCACGTGGTGACCTGGCCACACCCGGATCGCCCGCGCCCGGTGCATTACAACTGCTGGGAAGCGGTCTACTTTAATCACAAATTTGACCAACTTAAAGAGATCGCAGATCGCGCTGCAGCGCTCGGCGCAGAGCGGTTTGTACTTGATGACGGTTGGTTTGGCATACGCGATGACGACACGTCCGGCTTAGGGGACTGGGACATTGACCCTCGCAAATGGCCGGCCGGGCTGACGCCATTGATTGACCACGTGACCTCCCTGGGGATGGTCTTTGGTCTCTGGTTTGAACCGGAAATGGTGAACCTGAACAGCGATCTGTCGCGGGCCCACCCAGATTGGATTCTGGGACCCGCAGATCAGATAGAGGGGCGCCAGCAGCGTGTGTTGGATCTAGCCAATCCAGAAGTGCAGAAGCACCTATTTGGCAAAATCAGCGCACTTCTTAAAAGCCATGACATCGACTACATCAAATGGGATCATAATCGCCTGCTGCCCGTTGCGGATGCGGCACAGGCCGAAGGGGTCTATGCTCTGATAAGCGCGTTGCGCACAACCTTTCCCAAAGTGGAAATCGAAAGCTGCGCATCGGGTGGCGGCAGGATTGACGCTGGAATCTTACAGCACACACAGCGTGTCTGGCTGAGCGACAGCAATGATGCCCGCGAGCGGCTACGCATTCAGCATGACGCAGCACTGATGCTGCCAGCTTCGATTGCAGGCAGCCACGTTGGTCCAAGGCACTGCCATACATCTGGACGCGTACATGATATCCACTTCCGTGGCTGGGTCGCGGCGCAGCGTCACATGGGATTTGAAATGGATCCGCGCGAACTGACCGAAGAAGAGGTCAACGTGCTGGCGCAGATCACCACATGGTGGAAGGCAAACCGGCACTGGCAATTCAAAGCGGACATCCTTCGTCTGGATGCGGCTGATCCAAGCGTCATCGCAGAACTGCAACTATCGCAGGACAAAACCCGTTTTGTGGTCTTTGCAGGGAAAGCAGCGACCGGCACCCAAAACGTGCCCCGCCCGCTGCGCCTCAGCGGTCTGGTGCCGGACGCCACCTATCAGATTGAACTGATCAATCGCGATGAGGCGCATCACCTTTCACGCCGCGACTTGCCCATAAAAAACGGCCCTCTCAAGCTGAGCGGTCAGTTCCTAATGCAACACGGTCTTATCCTGCCCTGGTCCTTCCCGGATCAGATGTGGGTGATTGAAGGAAAACAAGAATGACTAAGAACCGCCGTTCCCGAGATTGGTATGGCATGATGGACAAAGATGGCTTTATCCGGCGCAGCTGGATGAAGAGCCAAGGCTTTCCGGATCATGCATTTGACGGACGTCCCATCATCGGTATCTGCAACACTTGGAGCGAGCTGACTCCCTGCAACGCAGGCCTGCGGGAACTGGCAGAAGGCGTGAAGCGTGGTGTCTGGGAGGCCGGCGGCTTCCCGGTGGAATTCCCAGTGGTCTCTCTGGGTGAAACTCAAATGAAACCCACAGCGATGCTGTTTCGAAATCTGCTGTCCATGGATGTGGAAGAGAGCATTCGCGCCTACGGTATGGACGGGGTTGTTCTGCTGGGCGGCTGTGACAAGACCACTCCGGGTCAGTTGATGGGGGCTGCTTCAGTGGATTTGCCCACCATCGTTGTCAGTGCGGGCCCAATGCTGTCGGGCAAATGGAAAGGGCGTGACCTTGGCTCTGGCACCGACGTGCGCAAATTTGCATTGGATGTGAAAGCCGGGGACATGACCCTGAAGGACTTCATGGACACGGAGTCCAACATGAGCCGGTCCAAAGGGGTTTGTATGACTATGGGTTCTGCATCAACCATGTCATCATTGGTCGAGGCAATGGGTATGAGCCTGCCAATGAACGGGACGCTGCCAGCGGTCGATGCACGGCGCATGACACTGGCCCATATGACCGGCAAACGTATTGTAGAGATGGTCGAAGAAGATCTGAAACTCTCTGACGTGCTCAAACGCGAAAACTTCGAAAACGGCATTATTGCAAACGCCGCCCTGGGGGGGTCAAGTAACTCCGTCATGCATCTGCTCGCGCTTGCGGGCCGTGTTGGTGTGGAACTCAGCCTGAGCGATTTTGAAATTGGCTCTGAAATTCCGCTGCTTGTGAACTGCATGCCATCCGGCAAATATCTGATGGAAGATTTTTGCTATGCAGGCGGCGTACCCGCCGTGCTGAAAGAAGTAAGCCACCTGCTGCACGACACACAGACCGTGATGGGAAAGAGCATCACCCACTATTATGAAGACGCAGAGACCTACAATCGGGATGTGATCTTCCCCTTTGACGCGCCTTTTAAACCAGCTGCGGGTCTGCGGGTGCTCACAGGCAATCTGGCCCCTCTGGGCGCTATTATAAAGCCCTCGGCGGCTTCCGAACACCTTCTGGAACATCAAGGCGAAGCCTATGTTTTTGAAACGATTGAAGAGCTTAAAGCCAACATCGACCGCGATGATTTGCCAGTGGATGAAAACACCATTCTTGTTCTGAAAAACTGCGGCCCAAAAGGCTATCCGGGAATGCCGGAGGTTGGCGATATTTCGATCCCAGCCAAGCTTGTGAAACAGGGTGTACGGGACATCGTCAGAATATCAGATGCCCGGATGTCTGGAACGGCCTTTGGCACGGTGATCCTGCATGTGGCCCCAGAAGCCAGCGCAGGTGGGCCCCTTGCGCTGGTAAAAACCGGGGATCAGATCCGCCTGTCCGCCAAAAATGGCGATCTGACTCTTCTGATTTCCCAAGAAGAGATGGAAGCCCGTCGCGCGGAATGGGTGGCACCTGAACCACATTATACACGTGGATACGCAAGCCTTTACATCAAACATGTTCTGCAGGCCGATGCCGGCGCGGATTTCGACTTTCTCGTGGGGAAAGATACCCGGCCTGTCACAAGGGAGAGCCATTGATGAGCGGCACCATTTTTCCTGATCTCAAAGACAAGTCTGTCTATATCACTGGCGGGGCTAGCGGCATAGGCGCGGCCCTCACCGACGGGTTCCTAGCTCAGGGTGCCAAGGTCGCGATTATTGGGCGATCCCCTGCGGAAACCTTCATTTCTGAAATGGAAAGCAAACACGGGGTGACACCTCTGTTCATGCAGGGGGACATCTCTGATATCCCACGGTTCCGTGAAACCATTCAGCAAGCCGCGGGCGAACATGGCGGGTTGGATGTCGTTGTGAACAATGCGGCCAATGATCAGCGCCATGCGTTAGATGAGGTGGATGAAGCGTTTTACGACTGGATGCAGGCGGTCAATCAAAAATCCTATTTCTTTGCCTGTCAGGAGGCTGCACGCCAAATGACCAATGGCGGCGCCATCGTCAATTTCAGTTCCATCAGCTACATCATGGGCAACGCAGGCTATCCGATCTACACGGCCGCAAATGCCGCGATCACCGGCATGACCCGCTCGCTGGCGCGGGAGCTTGGACCCAAAGGCATCCGCGTGAACGCGCTGGCCCCGGGCTGGGTCCTCACACAGAAACAGCTTGATATGTGGGCAGATCCAGAAGCTTTGGCCAGGCATCTAGAGCGTCAGTGTCTGAAACAGCATCTAAAGCCTGAGGACATGATCGATCCGACGCTGTATCTTGCCTCCAATGCCAGCCGGATGATGACTGGCCAGTGTATAGCGGTTGATGGCGGCGTTGTGGTTTCGGGGTAAGTGATGAGCGTGCAAGCAAAATGGATCGCGGTGGATTGGGGCACTTCTCGGTTGCGGGCCTTTGCCATGGCCGGCGACAAAGTCCTGGCGACTGCCGAGTCCGAACAGGGCATGTCCAAGCTCAACAAAGCAGAGTTTGAACCGGCCCTGATGGCGCTGGTTGGTGATTGGCTGGGCGAGGGCGTTACCGATGTGATTGCCTGCGGCATGGTTGGTGCGCGGCAGGGCTGGGTCGAGGCCCCCTATAGCGCGGTGCCTGCGCCCGCTTTGGCGGAAAGGATCATTCGCGTGCCGGATACGGATGCGCGCCTGCGGGTGCATGTGGTGCCGGGTCTGAAACAGGTGAGCCCCGCCGATGTGATGCGCGGCGAAGAAACACAGGTGGCAGGTTTTCTAGCAAAGCATCAGAACTGGGACGGGGTTTTGTGCCTGCCGGGCACGCACACGAAATGGGTGCATGTGAGCGCGGACGAGGTCGTGAGTTTCCGCACCTTTATGACGGGAGAGCTGTTTGCGCTTCTGTCCAAACAATCGGTGTTGCAGCACTCGGTGGGGGCGGGCTGGGATGAAGAGGCCTTCCGCGCGAGCATGGATGTAACGCTGTCGCGCCCGGAAAACCTTGCCACTGAGTTGTTTGCGATCCGGGCCAGTGATCTGCTGGAGGCGACGCCCGCATCGGTTGGCCGTGCGCGGCTCTCCGGCCTGCTGCTGGGCGCTGAGTTGGCGGCATCGCGTCCCTATTGGCTGGGGCAACAGATCGTTGTGATTGGCGATGCGGCGCTCTCAAATATCTACGCTGAGGCGCTCAAGGCGCAGGGCGGGTTTGTCTCTGTGGTGGACTGCCAGGAAATGACACTTGCGGGGCTGATCGCCGCGCGCAACCTTTTGGGATAACAACATGAGCCGGTCGATTATTGCGATCTTGCGCGGGGTGACCCCGGGCGAAGTGGAAGCGATTGCAGGTGAAATCCTTGCTGCGGATATTGATAAAATCGAGGTGCCGCTGAACTCGCCGGAACCGCTGGAGAGCATCGGGTTGCTTGCGAAATCCATTGGCGCTCAAGCGCTTGTGGGCGCGGGCACGGTGCTGGAGGTGGCACAGGTGGATGCGGTGAAAGCGGTTGGTGGGCAATTGATAGTCTCGCCCAATTGCGATGTGGACGTGATTGCCCATACCGCAAGCCTTGGCATGGAAAGCTGGCCCGGCGTGTTCACCCCGACAGAAGCTTTTGCCGCGCTGAAGGCCGGCGCAACAGGGCTGAAACTTTTCCCCGGTGACATGGCGGGGCCAGCAGGCCTTAAGGCGATGCGCGCCGTGCTGCCCAAAGACCGCGCGGTCTATGCCGTGGGCGGTGCGGGACCGGACAACTTTGGAGAGTGGGTCGCGGCAGGCGCGAACGGGTTTGGCATTGGCTCTGCGATTTACAAGCCGGGCGACAGCGCAGCTGAGGTGCGAGCTAAGGCAGATGCGATTGTGGCGGCTTATGATGAGGCGATGTCATGAGTGCAGTGTTTGATAACCGGGTCTGTGAGCTGGGCGAAGGGCCACTTTGGCATCCGGTGCGTGAGCAGCTTTACTGGTTTGACATCAAAGGCAAGCGCCTGCTGACCCAGCGCATGGGCGACACGCAGGAATGGCAATTTGATGAGCATTTCTCTGCCGCGGGATGGGTTGATGCGGACACGTTGATTGTTGCCTCAGAGACGGCGCTGTGGCGGATGGATCTGGAAACCGGTCGGCGCGAACATGTGATCGCGCTCGAAGCGGACAACCCGGTGACGCGCTCCAACGATGGGCGCGCGGATCCCTGGGGTGGTTTCTGGATCGGGACCATGGGGAAATCTGCGGAGCCCAAAGCCGGGGCGATCTATCGGTTCTACAAAGGGGAACTGCGTCAGGTGGTTGGCGGCATCACCATCTCCAACACGATCTGTTTTGATCAGACACGGGCCTGTGCCTATTACACCGACACGCCGACAGGGCAGGTGATGCGCCTGTCTTTGGATGCGGAGACCGGATGGCCGGTGGGCGCGGCTGAGGTGTATCTTGATTTGGCACCGGAAGGGTTGAACCCGGATGGTGCGGTGGTGGATGCCGAAGGCAATGTCTGGATCGCGCAATGGGGGGCTGCGCGGGTGGCGGCCTATGATCCTGCGGGACGTTTCGTGAAGGCCGTGGAGGTGGGCGGGGTGCAAGCCTCTTGCCCGGTCTTTGGCGGTCCTGAGTTGTGTGATCTGTATGTGACCACGGCGGCAGAAGATCTGGCAGCGGATGTTCTGGCGGCTGCGCCACAGAATGGCATGACCTTTGTGCAGGTAAGCGCCGGTCAGGGCGTTGCGGAACCGCGGGTGATCCTATGAAACAAGAGCTGGGCGTCTGTTATTATCCGGAGCATTGGCCGGAGGAAATGTGGGCGAAAGATGCTGTCGATATGATCGAGGCAGGCATCACCTGGGTGCGGATTGGCGAATTTGCCTGGAGCCGGATGGAGGCAGTGGCGGGCACGCTGACGCTGGAGTGGCTGGACCGCGCGATTGAGGTGCTGGGCAGTGCGGGGTTGAAGGTTGTGCTGGGCACGCCAACAGCCACACCGCCGCGCTGGATGATCGACAAACACCCCGACATGCTGGCGGTGGACGAGGCTGGCAATCCGCGCAAGTTTGGCTCGCGTCGGCATTATTGCTTCAGCCATGAAGGGTATAAGGCGGAAAGCGCACGGATCACAAAGATCCTTGCGGAGCGCTATTGGAAGAACCCGCATGTGGCCGCATGGCAGACGGACAATGAATACGGCTGTCACGATACGATCATCAGCTATTCAGAGCCTGCGAAGACCGCCTTCCAAGCCTGGTGCAAGGCGCGCTATGGCACGGTTGAAGCGTTGAACGCGGCCTGGGGCAATATTTTCTGGTCGATGGAGTATTTCTCCTTTGATCAGATCGACTTGCCCAACCTCACGGTGACCGAGCCGAACCCGGCGCATGTGCTGGCCTTCCGCCGGTTCTCCTCTGATCAGGTGGTGGCGTTTAACAAGGTGCAGACAGATATCCTGCGTGCGCACACTGATGCGCCGCTGATCCACAACTACATGGGCCGCATCCTGGAATTTGACCATTTTGATGTGGGCGAAGACCTCGATATCGCGAGCTGGGACAGCTATCCGATTGGCTTCTTGTCAGACCGCTTGGAAGCGTCAGAGGATCACAAGGCGCGGTTTCTGCGCCAAGGGGACCCAGATATGCAGGCCTTCCACCACGATCTCTATCGTGCGGTGGGCAAGGGCCGTTGGTGGGTCATGGAGCAGCAACCCGGCCCGGTGAACTGGGCACCATACAATCCCGCGCCTTTGCCGGGGATGGTGGCGCTGTGGTCGCTGGAGGCCTTTGCCCATGGGGCTGAGGTGGTGAGCTACTTCCGTTGGCGGCAGGCACCGTTTGCGCAGGAGCAGATGCATGCAGGGCTGCAAACGCCCGACGGCCGTGAGGCACCGGGTATGGATGAGGCGCGCGCGGTGGCCAAGATTTTGGCCGAATTGCCCCCGCAAGAGACACAGCAGGCCGATGTGGCACTGGTCTTTGACTACCCATCTGACTGGGCCTGGCACACACAGCCGCAGGGCGCCGGGTTTGACTATTTCAGACTGGTGTTTTCAGCCTACCGCGCGCTGCGCCGTGGGGGGCTTTCGGTGGACATCGTGAGTGCCTCGTGCCGGGATTTCACAGGCTATAAAGCGGTGTTTGCACCGGGGGTGGCCACAGTTGATCCCGCATTGGTCGAGGCTGTCAGCACGGCAGGCGCCTTGGGTCTCTACGGCCCACGCACGGGGGCCATCACAAAAGATTTCTCAATCCCTGCATCCGGTCGCCCCGAGTTGCCCGACCTTGATGTGCATGTGGACCTGATAGAAAGTATACCGCCTCATGCTGGCATCCCTGTCGCGGGTGGCGGAACAGCCGATCACTGGCACGAACGATTGAGCGGCAGTGCCGAAGTCTTTCTGGCCACGCAGGCTGGCGCGCCGATCCTTATGGGACAGAACAAGCGCTGGTATCTGGGCAGTTTCCCCAACCAGGCCCTGTGGGACCGGATCGTTGCAATGGCGTGTGAAACGGTGCTTCTCCCTGTATCAACATTTCCAGAAGGTGTCAGACGGCGACAGCTTGGCGATTTGGAGTTCCTCTTCAACTACAACGCAACCGACGTACAATTGGGCGAGACCAAATTGCCTGGCTGTAGTGTCGTCGTGCGCCAAGATACCACAACAATCGCAATCTGCGCGCCACAAACTTGCCTGGATTAATCAGAGCCCACCTTATCCAAAACAGCGAATTTCATGCATCCCGGCCTCCAAAAGCCCAAATTTAATGCCTGGGATTCTCCGGATCAGCCTGATCTGAATCCCGGTCAAATGTGATTGCCCAGTCCGACAGCAAGGCGCTGTCCCCCTGCAAAAGCCGCCATTGGCGGATGCCATTGCGCCAACCCGCACGGCCAACCCGCGTGTCTGGTTCCTCGGCGTTCTGAGCAAGGATCCCCGCCTCCAAACCCGCCCATGCGCTATTTTTGCCTGCCAGATAGGCCTCCGGCCCCCAAGCCTGCAAGAGCGTCTGAAAACGATCAAACGCGGGCTGTTCAAAAGCTTTTTCTTCGCCCAGTCGCCCAATCACTGGGTTTTCAGGATGTAGACCACAGCAAGGCACCAAACCTTCTGGGATCGGCGCATTCGCCGAATGCGTGCGCCTTGCCTTCAAAAGCTTTGGCAGCACATGCGTGTGCGGACCTTCTGGAGATGCACCCCCCGTGTCAGGCCCGCCGATCAATTGATAGACTTCGACACGACCGAGCCGGGTCAGCGCCACACGATGGGGATGCGCCTTTAGGATCGCCCCCATGGCGGGATTGTCGTGGTCAAACAATGAGCGTCCGTCATTTGCGCGCAGAATCTCAAGCAATGCGGAATCAGCGGTGCGGATACAGAAATCCACCTGAAACTGAGCCAGCCCCATGTCAAACAGCACCGCCTTGCGATCTTCTTGGCGCAAGGCGCCGACATCTGCGCCAAGTTCGGTCAGCACGTCACGCTGTGCCATGGCTGCCTGCTCTTGGGGCAAACAAAGCGATACAGCCTGCGTCCAGCGATGCGGCTTCGGGCTGAGTGTTTCATAAGCCACGGGGATGACCCCCTTCAGCCGATCAATGCGCACGCCCCCACGAGAAGTCACCTGCGCCAGATCCTCCTGTGGCACCGGGGCCGGATCCCCCTGTACATGGTGAAATTCGGCAATCGCACCAAAGGAGCCCATGTTCCAGCCAGTCTCTTCCTCAATAAGTGCGGCGCGCAATACGTCTTCAAGCTTGAGCATGGTGCCTCTCCTTTGTTTCTTTGATCCATATGTCAGCGCCTGCACGCACCGCATCATAAACAGCACGGCCAATGGCCTCTCCAACACATGTGTGCAGTCCCGCGTAATGCCTCTGGCCTGTGGGGGCGGCGATGGTCACACAATCAGTGCCCGTCCCCGTCGCGATGCCTGTTGGCAACTGTAAGCCCACATCCATAATCGCAGCGGTGCGCGCCTGTACGGCAATGCTCATCGCTTCAAGCAGCCCGGTTTGGCTCAAACCTTCTTCAATGCGCACTCCGATATTGATTGTGCCCCAGTCACGGCCTCTGTAGTCCACCCGATGGCCCACGCGTTCGCCATTTGACAGCCCCACTGTGGCAACAGCATCCACTACAACGCCGCCAACCTGCGCAGAACTTTCCTGAAAGCTGGCAATGGTTCGGGATGTCAGCATCAGAACGGCATCCCGGGCATTACGTGCTGCCAATTCCTGTTGCGCCCACTGATATACATCCGCGCCCTCCGGCAGATCACGATTGCGCACCTCACGCCATAAGATGCGGGAGGCCGTCACAAACCCTGGCGCGTTCACCGACCAGCTCAGCGCCTGCATGCTCGCTCCGAGATCAAATGCAAGCCAGGGAGCCTCCAGCGTCACCCGGCTCATGTCACCACCTCCAAAGGCTGAAAGACCGCTCCCCTTTCCGTCTCCTCATGCCAGATCGACACGCGAAAAGCCTCTGCCATCAGATCCGGCGTAAGCACATCACCAGGCCCGCCATCCGCCAGCACGCGGCCACCAGCCAAGAGCAGCAGGCGTGTACAATGGCGTGCCGCAAGACCGAGATCGTGGATCGAAACCATCACCGCACGGCCTTCATCCGCCACTGTGCGAAGCATCTGCATCGTAGAAATCTGATGTGCGGGATCAAGCCCGGCTATGGGTTCATCCGCCATGAGCAAAGGCGTGTCTTGTGCCAAGGCACGCGCAATCAACGCGCGGGCCTGCTCTCCTCCGGAAAGGAGGGAGGCCGCACGATCGCGAAACGTCTCCAGCCCCAGCCGCGCAATTGCGCCATCTACATGTGCCTGATCCGCCGGTGCCAACCGCTGCCCTGTTGCCAGATGCGGCAGACGCCCCAGCGCCACCAGACGTTCGACAGAAACCGGCCAGGCGATTTCCCGTGATTGCGGCGTCCAGGCCACCGTATGGGCGCGCGCGTGGGCAGACTTATTGGCCAATGAACTCTCACCGCTGTGCGGCAACAGACCCAAAACCGCTCGCATTAATGTGGTTTTACCTGCCCCATTTGGTCCGATCAGGCTGATAAACTCGCCTTCTTGCACATCAAATGAGATGTTTTTAAACACCTCCCGTTTGCGCCGCCGGACACTCAGGTTCTGAACAGAGAGCAAGGTCATGGCAGCTCCCTCCGCGTCTTGTAAATCAGGTGCAAAAACAGCGGCGCGCCAACAAGGGCCGTGACCACGCCAAGCTTCAGGTCGCGCGCGGGCAGGATCAGACGCACAGCCATATCCGCCAACTGGACCATGATTGCGCCGCCAAGCGCAGAAGACCACATCAAGCGGGATGGCTGTGCTCCCACCCAAGGGCGCAGAATATGCGGCACCACCAGCCCGACAAACCCAATTGCCCCGGCCACCGCCGTGATACCACCCACAATGCTCGCGGTGCCCAGCACAATCAGACCGCGCAGGCGTGACAGATCTATGCCCATGGTCTCTGCGGCATCTTCCCCAAGCGTGAGCGCATCCAATCCACGCGCGGTCATCGCAATGACCCCGCCCCCGACAAGCACAAAAGGCAAAGCCAACCACATGTGGGTCATGGAGCGATCCGCCAAAGACCCCATCATCCAGAACACAATCTCATTGGCAGCAAAAGGATTGGGGGACAGGTTCAAGGCCAATGAGGTCAATGCCCCGGCCAAGGCAGAAATTGCAATGCCTGCTAGAATGAGCGTCAGCGCGCCCCCGCGCGGACCAGCCAGCACAGCGCCAAGCGCGGCGGAGGACGACACGCCAATCAATCCCGGCTCGGCCAGCGGATTGCGCAGATAGCCCTGCATCGCGGCCCCCGCAAGACCGAGCCCAGCCCCCACAATAATGGCCAGCAGCGCGCGCGGCAGGCGGATTTCCTGCATCACCAGCGAGAGTGGCCCAAACCCATCATCAAACAAGGCTCGCAGGCTATCGCCCATGGGCACATTGGCCGGCCCCAAGGTCAGCGACAGAAAGAAAAGACACATCACACAAACGGCGAGCCCCAGTTCCAATCTCATCATTTATGGCCTCTTTGATAGGTTTTGCGGTCTTCGATCAGCCTTTGAACCGCACGCAAAACATGTGGCGTGCCACAGACCCAATCTCGATCCCGCATCGCGCTGTTTGCGCCGGCCGCGCGAAACGCCTCCACCACGGGATGGCGCAAGATTTCCTCAGATCGGGACATACCGGGATATCCAGAAGAGGTGATCACCATATCCGGCGCGGCCATTGCCAGAACCTCAAGCGGCATGATCCCGCCGCGCGCATAGCCCACCTCTGTGGCCACATTGCGCAGGCCCGCAGCCAAAAGAATTTGTCCAGCCAGCGTGTTGTCACCCGATGTCCAGCCATTCGCGGAATACAGTGCCGCCCGCACATCCTGTGGTTCAGCCGCCCGCAGCATCGCAAGGTCACGCTCAAACGTTCGCGCCATATCTTCGGCTCTGTCTTCTTGACCAAGAAGCGCCCCCATTTCGAGAATACGGGCCGTAACATCCTCTAGCGCGCGGGCGGGCTGCATCACGGCGACCGGAACATCGAGCCGCCGCAACATATCAACTGTTGCCCGTGTTGAGTAGGCGCCGGCAATCACCAGATCAGGCGCAAGCAGATAGATTTCCTCAGCCCGCCCATGATTAATGTCATAGGCTTTGGCCGCGCGTGCCATGGCAGAGCTGCGGTCATCCCGTGCAAGATAGGAGACAGACACAAGCTGCCCCGGCGCGGCCAGCATCATGGCAAGCTGATCCGTGCAGAGGTTCATAGAGACCACGCGCTGTGGCGGCGCAAAAGGTGGCTCAACCACCTCCTGCGCCTGAACGGCCCCGCCAAAAAGCAGGGTCGCCAAAGCGGGTATTAGGTAACGCCGAAGTTTCACGTTAGAAAGATGCGCTCAGGCCCAGATAAGCCGTCCGGCGTTGTCCAAAAGACCCCCATGCCTCAGAGTACTCTTCATCAAACAGATTGGTGATACGCGCATTCAGGTTGACCGTGTCTGTCAAAGCGTATTGGGCGGCAATGTTGACAACAGTGAACGATGGAAGCTTGGTGATTGGATTGTTGGGCCATGGTCGAAACCATTCCTTGTCGTAGCTGCCGTTAACATATCTGAGATCGGCGGTTGCAACAGCACGATCATTCAGGAATGTCGCCCGAGCTTGCAAGCCGATTTCATGTTCTGGGCGGCGCGCCAGAGGATCGCCGGCCGGATCTTCACCGTCACCGTAAGAGTAGCTTGCTTTGACGTCCAGCCAGTCATTGACGCTCCAATCTGTGGTGAACTCAATACCCTGACGAATACTCGTGCCTGAGAGGTTGTCTGCGGACATACCTACAGACGCGATCATATTTTGAATTTCATTACGATAGATCGTCAAACCCAATTGGCCACGTCCCCCTGCAACAGAAAGATCTCCGCCAATTTCATAGCTCATGCTCTCTTCGGGTTTCAGGTTTGGGTTGCCGATGAACTGCCCCGGAGAATATCCGAACTGTTCATACATTGTCGGGTTGACCGTGGCCTGCCCGATTGCCCCCCGCAGACGCAGATCAGTGCCCGGCACAGAATAAGCCGCAGACAGGTTCCACGACAGCGGGTTTTCAAAAACATCGATGTCATCGTAGCGCAACCCGGCTTGAACATCTATTCCGTTGGAAAAACTGCCTTGGTAATCAACCGCAATACCACGTGAATTGCGCTCCTGCGTGCCCTGAGAATATTGCGAGTCGATCTCCATGCCTTCTCGCTGCGCTTCCAAGCGAAGGTTCAGTTTTTGATTTGAATTCCGCGCATTTGCGCCATCCAGTGCGAAGGTAGAGGTATATCTGAAGCTCTCACGGGTGGACGCATATAGGTCATTGGGTTCAAAGACACGTTTTTGATCCATTCCCGAAAGCTCAAAACTATGCAGCCAGCGGGCGTCTCGTGCTTCCGCTTCCAACCAGATGGCCCCGGACTGTTCATCGACTTCCGCGTCTTGTAGCGGGGTTGTCAGATAACTCTCAGGTGTTGAGGACGCTGTCGCATTCTCCGTCGGATAGGAAGTGTAGGCCTGATCGATGTCGCGAAAGTTAAAGCCAATTCTAACGCGCCCCGTCCCAATTGTTGTATCACCAGACAGGTTTATATTGCGCACTTTATTTTCAGCATTTGGCATGCCTAGTGAGGCATAATTGTAATCCTCACGGTTCTGCTCGATCGAAAAGGAAAGCTGACCTTTTTCCCAGCCCTGGCGCACAAATAGGTTGCTGTTGTATTGGCCGTCCTTGGCAACCTCAATTCCGCCGCCATAGGTGGTCCCGGGGGCCTGAGCGCGCTTGGTTGTGATTGAGATCACACCAGACATGGCCGACGTGCCATAGATTGCCGATTGCGGACCGCGAAGGACCTCAATTTTCTCAATATTGGCCACGGGCATACTGCTAAAGTTATAATTACCTTCAAGTGCTCCGTTGATTTCGACACCGTCGATGAGAACCTTCACATGGTTGCTCTCGCCACCTCGAATGAATACGCCTGTGACCGTGCTCCCAGAGGAGGCCACCGACACGCCAGGCAAGGCACGTAATGCATCCTGAACACGCATGATACCGCGTTCGCGTATGTCTTCTGCGGTGACCACGCTGTAACTTCGCGTGAAGTTCTCGGCTGCAATTCCGGTGAGCCCCCCGCTGACAATGATCTCACTCAGGTCAGTGGTATCGTCTTGGGCCAATGCGCCCTGTGCACAGAGCACGGCAACTGCGCTGGAGCCGCGCAGGATGTTCTTAATCATATCAAATCTCCACAGGAGACGCTGCCCGACTCCCGCTAAATGGCACACGGCCGCGTGCCAAATTCAAAATGCCTTTGGAGAAAATCCCCGCAGACGGTGAAGCTATCGCCACCACTACGGAATGACCGTTGCCCATGACGCGCCCCGCGTCCGGACAGGGTGAACATTCTGGCAGGTCTCCTGACTTGCGGGTCAACGCGCCCTCGGGCCTTCCCATCCATGTGTCGGACAGTGGCATGTGCCGAGGTTGCTCACCGTTTACAGTTGCGGGGGCAGTCGAGGATTTGGCAAAGGCCGCACCTCGTTCCCTTTTCACCGGATGGCATAGCCACCGGACCAGAATGATGCTGAAGTAGCCAGAGCTACGTCCGCGAGTCAATTATCAAAAGATGCAATGTCATTATTTAAATCTACCTATGAGGTTGGAAGCCCATGACAGATTGCTCTGCCTAAAATTTGCATGAGACATAGGGTCAGGACTCATAGCCAGTAGATCACGAGTGCTGCGAGGGCGACTGCGGACAGGAAGACCTTCGGGCATCTGTCGTAGCGGGTTGCCACACGCCGCCAATCCTTCAACCTACCAAACATGATT
>NZ_JAGHQY010000014.1:0-33552 GCF_017744035.1 Shimia sp. R11_0
GGGATGGGGGGGATGGTTCGTAGTGGTTGATGTGAGCACAACAGAGGGCAGCGCCTGACCCTGGGTGGGTGCTGAAAGCGCCCTCCCGTGGGGAGGGTCGGGCGCTGCCCGCGCCGGGCGTTGGGAGTGAGTTTTGGCCTGAAGGGCAGAGCCCAAGGACGCTGTCGGTACAGCATGTCTCTCGCGGTTAGATCACCCAAGACCAGTTTGATCGATAAATTTTCATGTTATTCATTGACGTCCACCTTCGACTTTCCCACATTGGCGTCCTGTGTTTCGAGCTAACCTTACCGGTATCGCCTAACCTCTCGTAGACCCTATGGGTTATCCAAGTCGGATACTCGCTCGGAAGTGAGTTAAGCTTGGCAGCCAAGTTTGCTGAGTTGCCGATCCAACTCAAATCGTTGTCTCCTCTTACCCCCGCGTTAACAACAAGCAGGTCTGAGGTGTCAATTCCGACTGTGTGTTTTACTACATAGGGGGTCGAGTACCTCGCTGCTATTTTTGGGTTCACAATGTTTTTCACAGCCCAGTTCAACTTAAGAGCCGCCTTCACAGCATCAGTATTCGGAGTATCACCTGTAAAAACACCCATAACCCGATCGCCATCAAACGATCTGATTTCGCCACCCTCACCCCGAATGAGACGAGAAGCGCAATACAAAAAGGATTTATAAACTTCCGCTGCGAACCAGTCTTTGTAACCGGCTACCAAAGCAGTAGATGAATCCAAGTCAGCATACATTACTGTAGCAGTAATACGCTTTCCTATGTTGCCAGCCCCGATGTTCTTGGCATCGGGAACGACACGTGCTTCGACAAATTTCCATTGGGAACCAAAGGTATTGTCGACTTTATTTTCCAGTTCTTGCCTTAGTCCCATTATCTATCCAACTACTATCGCGACTATCCAAAACGGAATGCCAAGCGTTATCGCGACGATACTTTTTCCGATGTTCTTGTGTTTCTGGTGCGCTATTTCAGCGTTTCTGTGAATTTGATTGGCCAAATCTTCCTCAACATCGGCATCCACAGCTTCGGCAACCTTGCGCCGAAATGCTTCAATCTGAACTTCTGAGATCTTGCCAAAGAAAATGGAGCTTTCAATCGGTCCCTTTAGCCTTGGGGACAACGCCGACTTCGAAAAATACAAACTGATGCACAACAGAAAGGTCGAGACTAAAACAGGCAAGTCTTGAAGGTAATTTTCTACGCCTGCTAACACAAGCATTGGCGTATCAACCAGCAAATTATTGAATTTTCGAGCCAAACCCGGATCTTTGATCCGGATCGCGCTTGTCGCTGAAGGGGCAATAAGAAAGGCCGCTCGGTTGAGCGGCCTTGGGTGTTTGAGGCTACTGCCCCGCGCCTTCGAGAGGGCGTGCGCCCGCGAAGGCGCTGCCTTCGCTTCCGCGCACTCGCGCTCGAAAACGGACGATGTTTAATCGTCCATTTTGAGCGCGCTGATAAACGCTTCCTGCGGGATATCCACCTTACCAAACTGACGCATCTTTTTCTTACCGGCTTTCTGCTTGTCCAGAAGCTTACGCTTCCGGGTGGCGTCACCGCCGTAACACTTGGCCGTCACGTCTTTGCGCAGCGCGCTCAAAGTCTCACGCGCGATGACCTTGCCGCCGATGGCTGCCTGGATCGGGATCTTGAACATGTGGCGCGGGATCAGGGTTTTGAGCTTTTCACACATCGCCCGGCCGCGCATTTCCGCGCGGTCGCGGTGCACCATCATGGAGAGCGCGTCCACCGGCTCGTCGTTCACCAACACGGACATCTTCACGAGGTTGTCTTCGCGGTAGCCGGTCATCTGATAGTCAAAGGAGGCATAGCCTTTGGTCACCGATTTCAGACGGTCGTAGAAGTCAAACACCACCTCGTTGAGCGGCAGGTCATAGACACACATGGCACGGGAGCCCGCATAGGTCAGGTCTTCCTGAATGCCGCGGCGGTCCTGACAGAGCTTGAGCACGTCGCCGAGGTATTCATCCGGCACCAGAATGGTCGCCTTGATGCGCGGCTCCTCAAGGTGATCCACCTTGGACATGTCGGGCATGTCGGCGGGGTTGTGCAGCTCAATCATCTCGCCGTCTTTCATATAGACGTGATAGATCACAGACGGCGCAGTGGTGATGAGCTCGATGTTGTACTCGCGCTCAATCCGGTCGCGGATCACTTCGAGGTGCAGAAGGCCCAAGAAGCCGCAGCGGAAGCCAAAGCCCAGCGCGGCGGAGGTTTCCATTTCAAAGCTGAAGGATGCGTCATTCAGCGCCAGCTTGTCGATGGCGTCGCGCAGGTCTTCAAATTCCGCGCTGTCCACCGGGAAGAGGCCACAGAACACCACCGGCTGCGCAGGTTTAAAGCCCGGAAGGGCCTCTTCGGTGCCGTGGCGGTCATTGGTGATGGTGTCACCCACGCGGGTGTCGCGCACCTGTTTGATGGAGGCGGTCAGAAAGCCGATCTCGCCGGGGCCGAGGCTGTCCACCATCTGCATTTCAGGGCGGAAGACGCCGACGCGGTCCACGGAATGCAAAGTGCCGTTGGACATGAATTTGACGCGTTGTCCCTTTTTCAGGGTACCGTCCATGATCCGCACAAGCACGATCACGCCCAGATACGCATCATACCAGCTATCCACCAGCATGGCCTTGAGCGGCGCGTCGATATTGCCTTCGGGCGCAGGCAGCTCTTTGACAATGGCCTCAAGCGTTTCATGGATGCCCTGCCCTGTTTTGGCGGAGACCTGAATCGCGCCGGTGGCGTCGATGCCGATCACATCTTCGATCTGCTCCGCCACGCGGTCACAATCGCTGGCCGGCAGGTCGATCTTGTTGAGCACAGGAACCAGCTCGTGATCGGCCTCAATCGCCTGATAGACGTTCGCAAGCGTCTGCGCTTCGACACCTTGGGTGCTGTCCACCACCAAGAGCGAGCCCTCAACCGCTTTCATGGAGCGGGAGACCTCATAGGCGAAGTCGACGTGGCCGGGGGTATCGATGAGGTTGAGCACATAAGTCTCCCCATCATCGGCCTTATAGTCGATACGCACGGTGTTGGCTTTGATCGTGATGCCACGCTCACGTTCGATGTCCATGCTGTCCAGCAGCTGGTCCTTCATGTCGCGGTCTTCCACTGTGCCCGTCTCCTGGATGAGGCGGTCAGCAAGGGTGGATTTACCGTGGTCAATGTGGGCCACGATGGAGAAATTGCGGATTTTGGACAGATCGGTGCTCATGATGCGGGATATGATGGGGAATCTTGTCTTGGTCAAGCAGCGCTGTAGGGTGCGGGGGAGGTTATTTGGGGTGAAACAGGTGTTTGGGTGGTAGAAGCGGTACAGTTTGAGAACTTAAATCACGTGGACCAATGGTTGAAGACAAAGGACGTCCGCGTGAGCCATGCATTTGCCGCTCGGGCGGCGCTACGCACGCTGCCCGCGGCGATGGCCGCACAAAACCAAGACCTGACAGGGATGACATCGGATCAGTTTCTTCTAACCTGTTTTCGAGCAACGCTTACAACCGCAGTTGCGAGCACATGTCCAACTTCCAGTGTGAGAAAGGTCAGAGCGCTTTCAGACACTCCCGCCACCGCTTTGCAAGCCCTTCGATTCGACATCAAAGCATCTCCGACAAGCCCAAACCGCGCCAAACATGTGCAAGCCGCAGCCCAAGCCGCTTGCGCCGCTGCCATCTCTGCTCACTGCTCTTTAGGAGTCATGGACGGCGCTGCCGACGAGGCAGACCGCTCCACAGCCCAATCCGCAGCCAGTGCAGCAGTAAGCGCAGCGGCACGTTCCCTCGCTAACCGAGCCGCCATGCAAACCGCTGCCCTTTCAGATGGCACCCGCCTGCGCGACGAGGGAGTAGACGCGCATTTTACAGCGCCGCTTTGGAGCGATGACGCCCCTGTTTCCGATCTCTTGGCGGGCTGGGAAACCTTTCAGAAAAGCCCCGATCCACATGGCATCTGGACCTTTTGGATTAAGTGGTATCGCGGGATGTTTGCGGGCAGTCCGATGGACTGGAGCCTGCAGTTGCAGGTGGCTTTGATTGCCGATGCGATTTGGGAAGATGGCCCTGAGGCGGTTGCGGCGGCTATTCGCGATATTCAGACGGATAAAACTGGACCTGCCCCGTTGGAAGAAAAACTTCTGCGGAAGCACGTTGAGTATCTTTTGAGAAACCCCACCCTGACAGAGGCCACCGCTCTAAATGGTGCGGATGCGATTGAGCGAGCGATTGCCGATTATCTGCGCGAGGCGCCTGCGAATTGCTTACCCGAGGATCTGAAACACCTTGAAGCGCTGCCGCAGCATTTCAAAGCCATTGCGCGTGTCATCGGGAACCAGGTCGGCAACACCGAAAAAGAAAACCGGCTTGTTGACGAGATTTCCAAGCTGCATGCGCGCGTGGCTGAGCTGGAGAAGGAACTCGCCGTTGCAAAGAGCAAAGAACGGAAAGGGGTTGTCTCTCAAAATGCCGCCGCGTCCTTAGGCAAGACGATTGGCAGCCTGCCATTTTGGGGAGTCCTGGCGACGGGAACATGTTACTTTTTCGGCGTTACTCCGAGTGATCTGAGCCTTGAAAACCTGCGGGACTATTTGGCCGAGTTGTCTCGCGCAAACTCAGAAGCCACCACCCCTTCGATCCCTACTTTGCCCTCAAGCACAGACGTTTAAGAAAAATACTAAGAGCCGAGCTGTAGGGGGCCTTTGTTGGGGAGCGGCAACAGAGGATCGCGCCCGACACCGAGGGCGGCTGTCAGGTTGGCAAACCGCTCTCCGCAAAGGCACAGCTCTTGTCTCACTCAGCCGTGACAAAATCGCACCCGCCCTGGGGGGCGGGGTCACTCTCGGGACTTTGCGTTGCAAAGCCCTGCCGTCAGCGGGGTGCGATCCGGATCACAGGTGATCCGGGTAAGGGCTAGCGTTAAGAGCCTAGCTAAAAAGAGCCCTTGTTGGTGAGCCGAACCACCCGCCCCCCGATCATGCCTTCGTGAGCAGTGTGACAGGCCCTTGTCACGCAGATAGAAAGAAAATAAACACGCCGCTCTTGAACCTGCCCCCGGCAGGCCCAAGATTCTAGACCAATCATACTTCGACTATTAAGCTACCCGGAGCGATGCTGCTCTGGCAGCCAATCATCAAGGACCTCTCCCATGCGCCGTCGTTTGACCACATTGATGTGTGCGGATCTGGTTGGCTATTCCGCCCTTATGGGAGAAGATGAGGCGCTGGCTGTGGCCTCCGTGCAGGAGCTGCGCAAAACCCATCTGGAACCTGTCGCGGCCACCCATGGCGGTGAGGTGCTCAAGCGTATGGGGGATGGCTGGATCCTGTCTTTCCCCAGCGTGGAAGAGGCACTGGACTGCGCCGAAGAGGTGCAGAGCAACCTGGCCGATCACAAGGTGATCAAGCTGCGCATTGGCTGTCATATCGGCGAGATTGTCGAAGATGAGGCGGATTTCTACGGCAATGGCGTCAACATCGCGCAGCGTATTGAGACAGAAGCGCCTCCCGGCGGGGCCATGTTCTCCGAAGATCTGTTCCGCCAGCTCTCTGAGGCCCGCCAGCAGGAACTCAGCGATGTCGGCATGTTCAATCTCAAGAACATCGCCACCCCCATGCGCCTCTATCAATGGCGACCGGCCAATCTGACAACGGCGCCCAACAAAGGCACGCTGCCCACCATCGGCTTTGAGCGCTTTGTCGCAGCCCCAGATACGTCAGAGACCGCCGCCGTGGCACAGGATCTGCACGATGGTATGGTGCAGCTCTCCATGAAACGCACTGGCATCACCACAGTGGATACCGCCAGCGTTGAAGCAACCCCTACCCTGTTTTTGGTACACGGCCGACTTCGTGTCGCGGGCAGTCGGGCCCGCTTTACCGTTTCCCTGATCCTGCGCCGGGATATGACCACGCTCTGGACCGAAAGCTACGATGGGGATCTGGATGACCCCTTTGCATTTGTGGATGAGATCCTGCCAACGGTGAGTTCGGACCTGCGTATGCAAACCATCCAATATGATGGCAACCGGCTGGCGCATCTTAAAAATTCACAACTGAGCGTCTCTGAGCTGCGCGCTCGCGCCGCTGGCTTGTTCCTTAAACAAACCCTTTCTTCTTGGGAAGAGGGCTATGCGGCGCTGGACCGTGCCGTGTTGCTCAGCCCAAAGGACGGCATGTCACTGGCTATGCGCGCACAAAGCCGCCTGAACCTGGCCAACATTCGCTTTCAAACGTTGAGCGAGGAGGAACTGACCGAAATCGGGCAGGATCTGGATATGGCCATAGCAGAAGCGCCCAACAGTGATTTTGTCTTCTGGGCGCGTGGGGCCTATCGCCTGCGCGTGCTGCGCGATCTCAAAGGCGCGGCGGCAGACATCGAACATTCGCGTCGCATCAACCCCACATTCCTCGGCTTTGTGGACTTGCTCACGCAATTGGCGCTGCTTGAAAGCAAACCGCAAAAAGCGGTCGAGGCGCTGGCAAGTTATGTGCAGAGCAGCAGCAATGATCCATTTCGCGTAACCCGCCTCGCCTTCACCTCCCGGGTCTATCTGGCGGCGGGCGATTATGCGATGGCGCGTGTGACTGCGCTGGAAGCGGCCGATCTGCGCCCCACAGACCGTGGCTTGCAATTGCTCAAAGCGCTGGCCTGTCACAAGGCTGGTGACGCGCGCAGCCTTGCGGCGGCGCGCCGGGCCGCGGCGACGCTGTCCAAACAGCCCTCGATCGCCATCAACGAATTGACCCTGCCCGAAGAAATGGCATGGATCAACGCTGCGCTACACCCAGAGGCCGAACCACTCTAAACCGCGCGCAGCCGCTTTGCCGCCCACCAGCTGAGCGCAGACATAAGCGCGGCGGTGAACAGGCAGAGCCACAAGCCGCCGATCTGATAGCTGAGACCTGAGAGCAAGGTGCCGAGCAGCCGCCCGGCGGCGTTGGACATATAGTAAAATCCCACATCCATGGTGACGCGCTCATCCGAGGTGAAGGCCAGGATCAGGTAACTGTGCACCGAGGAATTCACAGCAAAGACAAAGCCAAACACCAACAGCCCCACAATCAGTATGGCGGTGAGCATGGTGGAGGTGTCAAGCATCAGCACGGCGGCGGTGAGCGCCAGCGGGATCAGGGTGAGGTAGCCAACCCAACTGATGGCTTTGCCGACCACCTGATCGGTGCTGGCATTGGCGGCTTTCAGGATGCGCGGGGCGTTGCCCTGCACCGCGCCGTAAAGGATGATCCAGACCGCCATAAAGATGCCAATGATAAAGAAGGCTTCGCGGCGCCCCTCAGAAGTGCCATCAGAAAGCACCGCGTTGAAATAGACCGGGATACCGACCACAAACCACACGTCGCGCGCCCCGAACAGGAACATGCGCGCCAAGGAGAGCCGGTTTACATTGGGGTCTTTGGAGAAGACCTGCGAGAGCTTTGCTTTCTTGGAGCCCTGCGGCAGGCCTGAGGGCATAAAGGTCACTACTCCTGCGAGAATCACCGCGAGGATGATCGCCATACCCCAGACCGAGACCTGAAAGCCCCAGAGCGCCAGCAGCGCAGCCCCCAGAAAGAAGCCGCAGCCTTTGACCGCATTTTTGGAGCCGGTGAGCAGCGCCACCCAGCGGAAGAGCCCGCCGCCCTCTTTGGGGGCGAGCAGTTTGACCGCCGATTTGGAGGACATTTTGGAGAGGTCTTTGGCCACGCCGGAAGCCCCCTGCACGCACATCACAAAGATCACAGAGGCGGTCACACCCCATGCGGGATCAAGTTGTGCCAATGCGATCAGGGCGGCGATCTGAATGGTGAGACCCGCATAAAGCGTGGAGGTCAGACCAAAGCGCGCAGCGATCCAGCCAGCGGAGAGGTTGGTGACAATGCCCATGACCTCATAGAGCAGGAACAGATAGGCCAGCTGGATCGGGGAGAAGCCCAGCCCATTGAAGTGCAAAAGCACCAGCATGCGCAGCGCGCCGTCGGTGAGCATAAAGGCCCAATAGGCGGCGGTGACGGTGATATAGGCGGCAAGGCCGTCTGGTTGTGAACTTGAGCCGGCGGTCATATCCATCTCCTAAGGGTCGCGCCCGACCCTAGGTGGGCGTGAAGCGCCCTACAGTTTTGTTGTGGCGCGCCTTCGGCGCGACGGGGAGGGTCCCTTTCGGGTGCTTGTTTCACAAGCCCCTACCGGGCAAATAGGGCGCGGCCCGTGCCAACGGCACGAGCCACCAGAATTACAGGCTAGCCAAAACCATGCGGGTGACATCCGCGAGGCGGAAGGCATACCCCCACTCGTTGTCATACCACGCGTAGACTTTCACATGGCGGTTGTTGACCACACGGGTGGAGAGCGCATCGACGATGGTGGAGCGGTCATCATTGGTGAAATCACAGCTCACCAGCGGGCGGGTTTCATAGCCCAGAATGCCGTTGAGCTCGCCTGCGGCAGCCTCGGCAAAGAAGGCGTTGACCTCCTCGGCGGTGGTGTCGCGGCTTACGTCAAACACGATGTCGGTGAGCGAGGCATTCAGCAGCGGCACGCGCACGGCGTGGCCGTCGATCTTGCCATCCATGTCGGGGAAGATCTGGATGATCGCCTTGGCGGAGCCGGTGGTGGTCGGGATCAGGGAATTGAGGGCAGAGCGCGCGCGGCGCGGGTCTTTGTGGGCGCGGTCGACGATGGTCTGCGTGTTGGTCACGTCGTGGATGGTGGTGAAGCTGGCCTGCTCGATGCCCAGTTTCTCGCGGATCACCTTGACCACCGGCGCGATGCAGTTGGTGGTGCAGGAGGCGGCGGTGATGACCTTGTGGGCGGCCGCATCGTAGGTGGCGTCGTTCACGCCGTAAACGATATTGGCCACATCGCCTTCTTTCACAGGGGCGGAGACCACGACCTTTTTCACGCCCGCGTCAAAGTAGGGCTGCAGTTTGGCGTTGGTTTTGAAAACCCCTGTGCAATCCACCACCAGATCAACGCCCAGCTCTTTGAGCGGGAGCTCTTCGATGGACCAGGCTTCGGTCTTGCGCATCTGGTGGCCGTCGATGGTGATGCTGTCTGCGTCATAGGCGAAATCGGCGCGCCAGCGGCCGTGCACCGTGTCAAACTCCAAAAGATGCGCGTGCAGCTCGGCATCGCCGGAAGGGTCGTTGAGCAAGACGATTTCGGCATCCAGACCGAGGTCGAAGAAGCTGCGGATCACCAGCTTGCCCATGCGGCCAAGGCCATTGATTGCGATTTTGGTCATGTGTCTACCTTTTTAACACGGACGGCGGCGGCCGACCTCGGGAGGAAGCGAAGAGTTAAGCAAACCAGCCGCGGGTGCGGTTGGCGAAAGCGACAAGGCTGAGCATCACGGGCACTTCCACCAACACACCGACAACGGTGGCGAGCGCGGCACCCGAGCCAAGGCCAAAGAGCGAGATGGCCACGGCCACCGCCAGTTCAAAGAAGTTCGAGGTGCCGATCAGAGCGCAGGGGGCGGCGACCTCAAAGGGCACTTTCCAGAGCCGCGCTGCGCCATAGGCAATGAAGAAGATGCCGTAGGTCTGGATCAGCAGCGGGATGGCGATCAGCAGGATGTTGAAAGGTTGACTGAGAATGGTCTGCGCCTGAAAGCCGAAGAGCAGCACCACGGTCAGCAAGAGGCCACCCACAGAGGTGGGGCGCAGGCGGTTGCGGAAGACCTCAACCGCCGCCTCGCCGCCCTGCCCCATGAGGCGTTTGCGGGTGACGTAGCCCGCAATCAGCGGCAACAGGATGTAGAGCACGGCAGACAGGATCAGGGTTTCCCATGGCACAGTGATTTTGGTCACGCCAAGCAGGAAGGCCACGATGGGTGCAAATGCGATCACCATGATCAGATCGTTCACACTGACCTGCACCAGCGTGTAATTGGCGTCGCCCCGCACAAGGTTGGACCAGACAAACACCATCGCTGTGCAGGGCGCCGCGCCCAGCAGGATCACCCCGGCGAGGTATTCACTGGCGGTTTCCGGATCAATCCAAGCCGCAAAAACATACTCAAAAAACAAAACGCCCAGCGCGGCCATGGTGAAGGGTTTGATCAGCCAATTGACCACCAAAGTGATCACCAGCCCTTTGGGTTTGCGCCCCACATCCGCCAAGGCACCAAAATCAATACCCACCATCATCGGGTAGACCATGGCCCAAATCAGAACCGCTACAGGCAGGTTGACGGCGGCCACTTCCAGACCAACCAGAGCCCCAAAGAAACCGGGCATAATACTGCCCAGCACAAGCCCTCCAGCAATCGCAAGCGCAACCCAAAGCGACAAAAGACGCTCAAAGGTGCCAAGCCCAGCATCCTGATGATCCATCACATCAGTCACGATTTTTCTCCCGATGTTTGCGAATTGCCGTCAGGATGTCTTCGCCATCCCGACTTCCGATATCTTCAAGCCTGGATTTCAATGCCACAGCATTCAGCCCCTCCATGGGCAAGTTCACGAAAGCCGAAATCCGGTTGCGCAGCATCCGGTAGGTTTCAGAAAAGGCAACGCGCTTTTCAGCCTCAGATCCTTGCATCACTGTGGGATCGGGCATCCCCCAATGCGCGGAGATGGGCTGCCCGGGCCAGACCGGACACTCTTCCTGCGCTGCCTGATCGCAGACAGTAAAGACAAAATCCATATGCGGACCATCGGCAATTGCAAACTCATACCAACTTTTGGAGCGGGCAAAGCTGGTGTCATGATTGAGCCGATGAAGCAGGTCCAATGCATAGGGATGTGGGCGCCCCTTGGGATGCGACCCAGCGGAAAATCCTTTGAACCGCCCCATGGCCTCACGTTCGAGAATGGCTTCTGCAAGAATGGAACGCGCAGAATTGCCGGTACAGAGAAACAGCACATTGTAGGTTTTTTGTGTCATCGCTGCGCTCTCTTCATTAGCCACAGGTGAGATCTTTGATAAGCGGCTGGCAAAGATCAGGACGACCGCCACAGCAATCTTCCAGCAGAAAGCCGAGCAACCCCCGAACGCCTTCCGTATCGGCAAAATAGCGAATGCTGCGCCCCTCACGCTGATTGCGCAGAAGATCGGCCTGCAACAAGACGGAGAGGTTCGCAGAAAGCGTGTTCTGACGCACATCCAAAGCATCGGCAATTTCACCGGCGGCCAATCCTGCATCTCCCGCCTGTATCAACAGGCGGAACGCATCAAGACGCGTGGGCTGCGACAGTGCGGCAAAAGCCGCGAGAGCTGATTTTTTATCCATATATCGTGAATTATGGAAATATAATACAAAGTGCAAGCCCTGATTGCCTGTAAGCGATGACGTTTTTATGACAGTCCCTTATTCAGCGGCACACCTCAGCCATGCACATCTAAGGGACGATCCTCCAACATGGTTTCCATCGAAAAATATCCAGTGACCGTGTCGAGCTCAAACCCGGTGGTCAAGCGGCGATACACCGCATCATAGCCCGCCATGCCGGAGGTCACGATCTTCAGCATGTAGTCCCAGTCTCCCCCAATACGATGCATCTCAGAAACTTGGGGAATACGCGCCACATGCGCTTTAAATGCCTCTGCCCACTCCACCGAATGGTTGCGCGTGCGTACCATGACAAAAACGGTCAAATCCAAGCCCACCGCAGCAGGATCAATCCGCATCCGAGCCCCGCGCAGGACGCCGCCTTCCTCCAAACGTTTCAGCCTGCGCCAAAGCGCATTTTGAGACATCCCCACGCACTCTGCAATTTCCCGTTGCGACAAGGCGGCGTCTCGCTGCAGTACATCCAGTATTTTTCGATCAAGATTATCCATATTTCGTATATTTATAGATCATTTGACCCATGTTCAAACGAAAATTGCAAAATATAAGTGAGTTTTTTGAAGATTTCCTTGGGTAATATTCACCAAACCCCATACAAAAGAGGCCTCAATGTCCAATCTCACCCGCCCCTACACGCTCTTTGCCGACAGCCTACGCACCGCCTCCGATGCGATTGACGACCTGCGTGATGGTCTGATTGGCGGTGATATTCACATCGACACCCCCTCAGGACCACGCAAACTGGTCTATGCCGACTACGTTGCCTCCGGGCGTGCCTTGCGGCAGGTAGAGACTTTCGTCATGGAACAGGTACTGCCCTACTACGCCAACACCCACACAGACGCCTCCCTTTGTGGGGCCCGCATGGGCGCCCTGAGAGAAGGCGCACGGGCAGTGGTGCGCTCTCACTGCGGCGCAGATGCGGATGACCATGCCGTGATCTTTGCTGGTGCCGGGGCCACCTCGGGCCTCAACCATCTGGTCCATCTGATGCAGATTGGTGCTCAAGACACCGTCATTGTAGGCCCCTATGAGCATCACTCAAACCTGCTGCCATGGCGCGAAAGCGGTGCCAAGGTCATCGAAATCCCCGAAGGGGTTCTTCCGGGCCCAGATCGCTCCGCCCTGACCAAAGCTCTGGCAGAGCACGGGCTGAACGGGCGGGTGATTGTCGCCATGAGCGCCGCGGCCAATGTCACCGGCGTCTGCACGGATGTGGCTGCCATCACACGACTGGTCAAAGCCTATGACGCCCTGATGGTCTGGGACTACGCAGGCGGCGGCCCCTACCTGCCCATGACCATGTCCCCCACCAAAGGGGCGGAAGTCGATGCACTGGTGTTTTCGCCTCATAAATTCATCGGTGGCCCCGGTGCCAGCGGCGTGTTGGTGCTGCGCAAAGATGTGGTACGATCCGAGATCCCCTATCGCCCCGGCGGTGGCACGGTGGCCTTTGTGAACGCCCACGAACACGACTATGTCGCGCAGCTGGAACAACGCGAAGAAGGCGGCACGCCCAATGTCATTGGTGATATTCGAGTGGGGCTGGCACTGACGGTGAAAGACGTCATCGGCGCGGCCCAAATGAATGAACGCAATGCCGCTCTGACAACGCGCGCCTTTGAGGCATGGGGCCCTTCCCCGCATGTCGACCTGCTCGCAGCCCAACGCGACACGCGTCTGCCAATCTTGTCTTTTGTGCCGCGTGACCACCATGGCACCCGCATTGATCACAACGCCTTCACCCGCGCCCTGTCTGAGCGCTATGGCATTCAGGCGCGGGGCGGCTGCTCCTGCGCGGGCCCCTATGTGCATGCCTTGCTGGACATCGACGATCCGCAATCTGCCAACATCCGCAAAGACATTCTCTTTGGCGAGGGCGCGCGCAAACCGGGGTTTGTGCGCCTCAACCTCAGCGTTCTAATGACAGATGAGACGGTCGATTACATTCTCAACGCGGTCACAGAGCTGGCCCGCACTTGGGCACAGGAAACACCACAGGCCCTTGCTGGCTGAGAGAAACGCCTAGAGCGTCGTGGCCCGGACCTTAAAAGCCCCCGAGCCGCGCGCGATGCGCTCCCCTGTCTCATCACAGATGCTGCCCTCTGCGAAAAAGGTCTTGGCGCCGCCACCCGTGCGCCAACCTTCCGCAATCAACCGCCCCCCTCTGGGCCGCGATAGAAAATTCGTGGTCAGCGACAGTGTGAGCGCAAGCTTTTTGTGATCCGCTGTGCCGGTGTAGCACCCGGCAAACCCCATCACTGTATCAAGCAGCGTCGCATAGATGCCGCCATGCGGAATGCCTGCACGGTTCATCAGATGCGGTGCCAGCGGCAACTCAAGGCGCGCGTAATCCTCATCCCAATGGGTGAGCTCAAACCCGAGGTGCTTTTGCAACCCATAAGGGGTTTCGTCGAGTGCTGGATCGAAAGGGGCATAAGTCATGCACAGGTCCGTCTAAAAGTTGCAGCGCTCGGCATCGCCGGGCCTTGCCCTATGGTTATGTCGATCAAACAGCCGTCAGGCCACCGTCTATGGCAATCGCTTGGCCGGTCATGAAACTGTTCTCCGGCGCATTGATCCACAACATGGCTTGCACCACCTCCTCCGGCTCAGACACACGGCGCATGGGCACACGGCTGGCGATCTGTTTCAACGTGTCTTCCCGGTTCAACCCTGTTCGGGTGCCAACAACCTCTGCCATTTCATCCACCATCGGCGTCGCCGAAAATGACGGACACAGCGCATTCACGCGAATGCCACGGGTGGCGTTTTCATCCGCCGCAGCTTTGGTCAACCCAACAACTGCATGTTTGGCGGCGGCATAAAGCGACAAATGCGCCGCCCCCACAAGTCCGGCAGCAGAGGCCACATTCAGAATCGCGCCTGCCCCGACCTGCTGCATCAGCGGGATCTGATACTTCATACACAGGAACACCCCTTTGGCATTCACATTCATCATCACGTCAAAATCATCAGTGGTGAGAAATTGCAGCGGGCGCACATCATGACCGATGCCCGCATTGTTGATCCCCACATCAATGCCCCCGAAGCGCTGCGCAATATGCGCCACATGCTGCGCAACCTGCGCCTCCTCCGCAACATTCACCACATCACTCACGACCTCGACACCGTCGCTTTCAAGCCCAGCCACCACATCACGCAACGCCGCTTCGTTGATGTCTGAAAGACCCAGCTTCGCCCCCTGCGCGGCAAATCTCTTTGCTGCCATCGCACCAAAACCGCTGGCCGCCCCGGTGATCATCACCACCTTGTCCTGATACATCTTATCCACGTTGTGTCGCCTCCAATCCGGCCATGGCAAACATGGGCACAAAGCTTCCAAGCTTGGCCGCGCGTTCGGGATCTGACGCATTGCCATCCAGCGCGCGTTTTTTGACCCCCTGAATAATGGCCGCCATGCGAAAGAAGCAAAACGCCAGATAGAAGCCGAATTTTTCAATACCCGGCAGTCCCATCCGCGCACAATAGGACGCGATGAATTCTTCGTCCGTCGGCAACCCCAAAGCCGCACGATCCACGCCAGCAAGCCCCCGTCCCTCATGGCCCGGCGGCATCTGCCACTGCATGATCACTGCGGCGAGATCCGCATAGGGATGCCCGATGGTGGAAAGCTCCCAATCCAACACCGCCAGAACTTCAGCGCGATCCTTGGCAAACAGCATATTATCGATGCGATAATCCCCATGCACCAAGCTGCGTTTGCCATCATCTGCGGGAATATTGGCTGCAAGCCAGTCAATCAACGCATCCATCTGCGGCACAGCCTCGGTCTCAGAGGCGCGGTACTGCTTGGTCCAGCGCCCGACCTGACGTTCAAAGTAATTTCCTTCAGGGCCGTAATCCGACAGGCCCACCGCCGCAATATCCACAGAATGGATCGCGGCCAGCACACGCCCCATCTCATCAATCACCGCCGCGCGTTCTGATGTGGTGAGATCTGGCAAGCGTGGGTCGTCAAAATTGCGCCCCTCAACAAAGTCCATGACATAAAAGGCAGATCCGATCACATCATCGTCTTCACACAACAGGTGCATATTGGCGACCGGCACGTCTGTGCCCGCAAGGGCCTTTTGCACCCGGAACTCACGATCCACCGCATGCGCGGATTTCAGCAAAACACCGGGGGGCTTGCGGCGCAACACATACTGCCCTGATGCACTGTCCAGCCGAAAGGTTGGATTGGATTGGCCCACATCAAATTTTGTCGCCTCAATCGGACCGGAAAAGCCCTCAAGCTGCCCCTCCAACCACCGCTCTACGGCTTTGGTATCAAATGTGGTTGCGTCCATAACACCCTCCCTCCATGCCACGCCGCCCCAATAGCTCAGCTATAGGTCAGCATTTCGTCTTCATTGCTTGCTTCAATGTGCGGTGTGTCATTGAACCCATTCAGCCAGACTTGACCTTTGGTCATCACAAACCGGGCAACAGCACAGTTTTTCACCTGCAATTGCAAAAGGATCATCTGCTCGGCTGGCGCATCCAACACATCGGCCACCGTCCGGCCAATGGCACCCCCAGAGCTGACCGCAAGCGGGGTCTTCGCACCGGAGGCGACGACAATGGCGCGCGCTTCACGGACCCGGTTGGTGAAAGCCGCAAAACTTTCCGGTGGATTTTCAATCTCGTCGCGCTGCCACTCCAAAACCGTATCGCGCAAAATGCGAAAATGGGTTTTGCGATCACTGTGCAGATCGGCGGGCTTGTCGGCGCGGTTGCGATACCGCGCCTCCAAAAGCCCGCCAAAATCAAATTCGTTCCACCCCGGCACCACAATCGGGGTCATCCCGCTGCCCAGCGCACGTTCAATGCCTTCCCAAGTCTGTCGATGGCGTTTCTGCCCCCCGACAAACACCGCATCCGGCATGACACCCTGACGTTTCAGCGCCGCGCCCAAAGCCTCAGACTGGCGGTGACCGAGCTCTGACAGATTGTCATAGTCAGCGGCGCCAAAACTCGCCTGAGCATGACGTATGAGGTGGAACATCTGGCTCACTTCATACGGTCCTGAAGCCGCTCCCAAGCCGCGATATATTCGCGCTCAAGCCGATCCACCAGATGGGACACAGGCCCCACCTCTTTGACGGCACCGATACCCTGACCAGACCCCCAGATGGTTTTCCAGGCTTTGGGCTTCTCCTTGTCACCGCCAAAGTCCATATCTTTGACACTGCCCATCGGCAGGTTGTCCGGATCCATGCCTGCGTTCTCCACAGATCCCTTAAGATAATTGCCCCAGACGCCGGTAAAGAGCGAGGAATAGACAATGTCATCCGCACCGCTATCCACGATCATATCCTTATAGCCCTGCACCGCATTGGCCTCCTCGGTCGCGATGAACGGCGAGCCAATATAGCCGAGATCTGCCCCCATGGCCTGCGCAGCCAAAAGCGATGCTCCTGTGCCGATGGAGCCGGACAACAGCAGAGGCCCATCAAACCACTCGCGAATTTCGCTGATGAGAGCGAGGGGGGACTGCGGACCTGCATGCCCACCGGCACCAGCGGCCACCGCGATCAGACCATCGGCGCCTTTCTCAATCGCCTTCTTGGCAAATTTGTTGTTGATGATGTCGTGCAATGCGATACCGCCGCAATCATGGGCCGCATCATTGACCTCTTTGCGCGCCCCAAGCGAGGTGATCCAGACAGGCACCTTATGCTTGTGGCAAAGCTCAATGTCGCGCTCCAGCCGGGTGTTGGAGCGATGCACGATCTGATTGACCGCAAATGGTGCGGCCGGGCGGTCCGGGTTTTCTTGATTGTGACGGTCCAGCTCTTCGCGGATCTGCGTGAGCCAGGTGTCCAGAAGTGGGTGGTCGCCCTCGCCTTCGCGTGCGTTCAGCGCGGGGAAACTGCCTATGATGCCTGCCTTACACTGGGCAATGACCAGTGCGGGTACGGAAATGATAAACAAAGGCGAAGCAACTGCGGGGATACGCAGACCTTGCAGAGCCTTTGGAAGGTGGCTGTCACCAGACATGATTAACTCCTGTGTTTGGTGGCAGGATAAGGCCCCCTGCCGCGCGGACAAACAAGAGCCTGCAAAAGTAACATGACGTCACATCATCGGAGATCCGCAGAGCGCAGCCTTAACCATCCCCGAAAGAACGGCTGAAACAGAAGGCAAAGCTCCTGCACATCAGGCTTGTCCCAAGAACGCGCGGATCTGCGCCGCAACCTCTCCCGGTTTCTGATGCAAGAGCCAGTGGTCCGCGTTAGCAATGCTTCGCTGTGTCAGATCTTCACAGAGTTCCGACAGCCCCGCATAGCTTTCGGGCAACAACGCTGTGTCATTTTCTCCCCAAAGCAAGAGATGTGGCATCGCCACACGCAACATCTCAGCAGGCAGGTTCGGCAAATCCTCCGCAGTAAGCGGAACACCGGGGGCAGCCACTTTCAGGCTTGAGGCGCGATACCAGTTGACCATGCCCCGCAGTTGGCGTGCATCGCCCCAAGCGGCCTGATAGGCACCCCGCTTTTCTGCGGTCATCCAAGACATATCCATTTGATCAGAAAACAATCCCAACAGACGGGCATGATCATTGGCGCAGAGTTTTTCCTCTGAGCCCTCGGCGCGCAGCCACTCAATATACTGACTGGCCTCAGACTGCGCCCCACCCGCCGCAAGCGCGCGCTGGAAGGGTATGGGATGCACCCCATTGGCGATGATCAGCCGCGCAAAGCGCTCCGGATGCCGAAAGGCCAGACCATAGGCCACCGCCGCCCCCCAATCATGCCCCAAGACCGCTGCGATCGGTTTGGCTGGGCTGAAATGGTTCAATACAGCCGCCGCATCCGCAATCAGCTTGCTTGGCACATAATCTGCAACTTCGGCGGGTCGCCAGCTTTGCCCATAGCCTCGCTGATCTGGTGCAATACAGAAAAAATCATCTTGCAAATGCGGGATCAGATCAAAAAAGGCACCGGAATACTCCGGAAAGCCGTGCAACATTAGAATCGCAGGCTTGGCAGGATCACCGGCCACGACAACATGAAAGTCATGGCCAGCGATAATGAGCGTTTCGCTGCGCAAGTGTTACACCATGTCAGGCAACTTATGGTCGGCAAACTGCTTTCGCAGCGTGAGTTTGGAGACTTTGCCAGTCGCCGTCATCGGCAGTTCTTCGACAAACACCACATCGTCAGGCAGCTGCCATTTGGCAAAATGCTCTTCCAGCAGTGTCATCAGTTCACTGACCTCCGGCTTGCCGTCCGGCCCCGGCACCACAACCAGCAACGGGCGCTCGTCCCACTTGGGATGGGCCACGGCGATCACGGCACAATTGGCCACCTTTGGATGTGCCATCACGGTATTTTCCAGATCGAGCGAGCTGATCCATTCGCCGCCAGATTTGATAAGGTCTTTGGCACGGTCGGTGATGGTCAGGTAGCCATGGCCATCAATGGTCGCCACATCCCCGGTGCCAAACCAGCCATCGGCATCAAAAGCCCCTGCGTTGGCCTCTTCGTTCTCAAAATAACCCGCCGTGATGTTGTTGCCGCGCACAAACAACTCGCCAGCGGCTTCGCCGTCATGGGGCAGACGTTTGCCATCTTCATCAACAATTTTCAGATCCACACCAAAGATGCGCCGCCCCTGACAGGATTTGATCGCCACACGCTCTTCCAATGTGCGGTCTTCCAGATGCACGGGAAGGTTGCCCAAAGTGCCTACCGGGCTCATTTCCGTCATACCCCAGGCGTGACAGACGTTGACGCCGTTTTCCTCAAAATAGGTGATCATGCTGGCTGGCGCAGCGGAGCCGCCAATCACCAGATCCCCCAGCCCATGCGGCATGCGGCCCCGCTTGGCCATCTCTCCCTGAAGGCCCAGCCACACCGTCGGCACACCCCAAGCGGAATAGACATCTTCGTTTTCCATCAAGTCAAACAGGCTCGCCCCATCCAGAGCCCCGCCCGGGAACACAAGCGACGCGCCCGTCAGCAGAGCAATGAAGGGAAGCCCCCAGGCGTTCACGTGGAAAAGTGGCACCACCGGCAGAATGCGTTTGCCCGGCTGACAGACATGCGGCATCGAGAGCCCCACTGTCATCGCATGCAACACCGTGGAGCGATGGGTATAAAGCGTGCCCTTTGGGTTCCCTGTGGTGCCTGAGGTATAGCAGAGACCTGCGGCCGTATCTTCCGGCAACTCTGGCCAATCAAAACTCTCAGATTGCGCGGCGAGCAACTCCTCATAGCAGAGGAAGTCACCCTCTGGCATATGGTCCCGATCGGTCATCACCACCACTTTGAGGCCTTCAGGCCATTGCGCGCGCAGTGCATTGACCAGCGGCACAAAGGTCGTGTCCACAAACAGCATGGTATCTTTTGCATGCGTGACGATATAGGTCATCTGCTCCGCTGACAGGCGCGGATTGATGGTGTGGCACACCCCCCCGGCACCGGAAATGGCGTAATAGAGCTCAAGATGGCGGTAACCATTCCATGCCAAAGTGGCGATACGATCCCCCACCTGCATCCCCTCCGCCTGAAGGGCGTTGGCAAGCCGCGCCACACGCAACGCCATTTCAGCATAGGTCTGACGGTGCAGGTCGCCTTCGGTACGCACCGAAACCACTTCGCCTGTTGGGTGAATTTCCGCCGCAAATTTGAGAATGTCCGCAATATTGAGCGGACGCATCATCATAGACCCTAGCATAGTAGGCCTCCCTGCCTGTGGATATCATGTGGCGCGGAGCATACGCCCAAGCATGAGACAGAGGGAAGAACGGTTGCATAGTGCCGCTACGTCGCTCTCCCCAAAGTTTTGCGACCTCCTCAAAACCTTCTGTGCGCAGATACACAGCATCCGCGCGGGCACGTCAGTTTTCCAAAGCGTCTATCGTCTCTATTTTTCTGGGGAAAGGAGAGACACCATGTCAATCAGACCAATACTGGAACAGCGCAAGGCTGTCCCCGCAATGGAAGGCGCAGGGGTTCACCTGCACCGTGTGTTTGGATTTCAAGACCCTACCGAGCTTGATCCCTTCCTGATGATGGATCACTTCCGAAATGATGATCCGCGCCTGTACGAGGCCGGTTTTCCCTGGCATCCGCATCGCGGCATTGAAACCATCACCTATGTGATTGATGGCGCTGTGGAACATCAGGACAGCCTGGGCAACACCGGCAATCTGGGAGCGGGCGACGTGCAATGGATGACCGCCGGGCGCGGCATCCTGCATCAGGAAATGCCCACCGCCAATGCACAGGGAGTGAACCACGGTTTTCAGCTCTGGGCCAACCTGCCGCGTGATCTGAAAATGACCGATCCCCGCTATCAGGATGTCACCGCCAGAGAAATCCCAGAAGTCATGGAGGATGACGGCACCAAAGTGCGCGTGATCATCGGCAGCTTTTGGGGGCAACGAGGGCCTGTGGATGGAATTGCCGCGGATCCCATGTTTCTGGATGTCACCGTGCCAGCAGGCGTAAAAAAGACCTTCCCGATCGACACCCGCCGCCGAGCCTTTGCCTATGTCTTTGAAGGCGATGCGGCCTTTGCCGATGCCAGCCAACCGACCGGCATCTTGCTCGAAAAGGAGGTGGCAGGCGAAGAGCTCAACATCCGCGACCTGAGCGGAGACCGCACGCTCATTCGCTTCGGATCAGGCGACGAAGTCACCGTGCAGGCGGGAGAGCAAGGCGTGCGGTTTCTTCTGGTTTCAGGCCAGCCCATTCAGGAGCCTGTGGCGTGGCACGGCCCCATTGTGATGAACACCCAAGCCGAGCTGCAACAGGCCTTCACTGAGCTGCGCAATGGCACATTCATCCAACCAGCCCACTGAACAAGCTGGCGGTGGCAGACCTCCGCCAGCCTTCAAGGCTTTGCAACTCGCGTCAAAGATCTGGCGTGGGTATCACGCCCTAACCGCTTTGCGCACCATATCCCAATAGATCTGCTCCACCTCTTCCAGAGACAGCCGCCCCCCCTCACGAAACCATGTATTCACTCCGGTCAACATAGCGATCACCGCCATGGTGGTGACCTTCGGGTCCGCCACCGTAAAATCCCCGCTGATCACTCCCGCCCGCAGGATCTCTTCCAGCTGATCCTCATAGGCGCGCCGCAACGCTTCAATCTCTGCGAAATTTTCAGGGCTCAGATTGCGCAGTTCCATATAGGCAATGAACACCTCATCGGGGCGCTCAGAGTGAAACCGAATGTGCATGCGCGTGAAGGTTTCCAGCGCGGCCGCAGGCGACGGAGGTGTCGCCAGCGCCGCCCGAGAGGCCAGCAACTCGTCCATATGGGTTTTCATAAGATCAAACAGCAAACTCTGTTTGTCTGGTGTGTAGTTATAAAGCGCCCCCGCCTGCACCCCAACATCGCGTGCAATCTGGCGCATCGACACGGCCGCATAGCCATGTTGCGCAAACAAAGTAAGCGCGGCCTTGCGCACGCGGGGGCCGGTGATACCGGAATGAGAGCCTTGTGTTCGTGCCATTTCCTCAGGCTATCTGAACATATGTTCTTTTAAAACCCCGCCATTCGGTGTGCAAACCGAGCTTACGGGCTATTGGTGACTTGTATGACGCGTCATACCCGGTCCATAACCATGTCTGACAAAGCAGCATGAGGAACACAGGGTGACCCGTCTTTTGAAATGCCATAGCGGCCTTTTGGCTGTGCTTGCAAGCCTTGCAAGCTGCGGTCAAATTCCCGGTCTCGATGCGGCACTAGAAGAGCGCAATGCAGGCACGGAATATCCCGATATCCTCCCCGCCTCAGAGTTACCCACTCCAGCGCCACCTCGGCTCACGGAAACCACCGAGGCCGAGCTGGAAGCCCGACGCGCCCGTCTCGAACGCCGCGCCGCCGCTTTGCAGTAAAGATCGGGCCTGCGCTGCGTTGCGCAGCCCGCCAAGAGCCGATACACGGCACATCAACACAACCAACCAGACCATCACTTTTTGAGGACGTGCCCCATGACCAACTCCCAGCCTTCTCCGCTTCGCCTTGGGATTGCCGGACTGGGCACCGTCGGCGTTGGCGTGATCAAGATCGTGCGCCAAAAGGCCAATCTTCTGGCCGCCCGCACAGGCCGCCCCATTGAAATCACCGCAGTCAGCGCCCGTTCCAAAGATAAGGACCGCGGTGTCTCCTTGGCCGGATATGCTTGGGAGGATGATCCTGTCGCCCTGGCCAAGCGCGACGATGTGGACGTTTTTGTCGAACTGATGGGGGGCGAAGACGGCCCCGCCAAAGACGCCATCGAAGCGGCTCTGGCACTGGGCAAAGATGTGGTGACCGCCAACAAGGCGCTGCTCGCCCACCATGGTCAAGCGCTGGCTGAAACCGCCGAGGACAAAGGCGCTGTCATCCGTTTTGAAGCGGCCGTGGCCGGCGGTATCCCGGTGATCAAAGCCCTCACCGAAGGTCTGGCGGGCAACGAAATCACCCGCGTGATGGGCGTGATGAACGGCACCTGCAACTATATCCTGACACGTATGCAGGATGCGGGCCTGCCCTATGATGAGGTTTTTGCCGAAGCCGATGCTTTGGGCTATCTGGAGGCAGACCCAAATCTGGATGTCGGCGGCATTGATGCCGGCCATAAGCTCTCCCTGCTCTCCGCCATCGCTTTCGGTACACAGGTGGATTTTGACGGCGTTGAGCTGGAAGGCATTCAGCGCATTTCGATCGAAGACATCCATCAGGCCGCTGAACTCGGTTATAAGATCAAACTGCTGGGGGTGACCCAAATGACTGGGCGCGGACTGGAACAGCGCATGTCCCCCTGCCTTGTGCCCGCTGACAGTCCTCTGGGCCAGCTCACCGGCGGCACCAATATGGTGGTGATCGAAGGCGACGCTGTGGAGCAGGTGGTCTTGCGTGGTCCCGGCGCCGGCGAAGGCCCCACCGCCAGCGCCGTGATGGGCGACGTCTGTGATATTGCCCGCGGCATGCGCCTCTCGACGTTTGGCGTGCCCGCAAAGGCGCTTGTCACCGCAAAGGCCGCGCGTTCCAATTCTCCAGCGCCCTATTATTTGCGCCTCGCGCTGCAAGATCGCCCCGGTGCCATGGCAAAGATCGCCACAGCCCTTGGAGACAACGGCATCAGCATTGATCGCATGCGTCAAACACGCCATGCTGAGGCACATGCGCCGGTGCTTATCGTGACTCACAAAACCCAGCGCGCCGACCTGGACGCTGCCATTGAAGCCATGCGCGCCACCGGCGTGATGGCCGCAGATCCGGTGGCCCTGCGCATTGAACAGATTTAAGTAGACGGATTTTCAGCCCCAAAGGGGCGCACGGCAGACTTGTGAGCGGCGCGCCCCTGCGATAATCGGTATTTTAAAACGCATATAAGGACCTCCTCCCAATGTCTCAAAAGCCGGAATTTCACGACCGCATGTTGTCCCTTGGCTTGGCCCGTGTGGCCGAGCAAGCCGCCATTGCCTCTGCTGCCCTGATCGGCAACGGCGATGAGAAGGCCGCCGATCAGGCCGCCGTAAACGCCATGCGCGAACAGTTGAACCTGCTGGACATCGCGGGCGTGGTTGTCATCGGCGAAGGTGAGCGCGACGAAGCGCCCATGCTCTACATTGGCGAAGAAGTGGGCACTGGCAACGGCCCCGGCGTGGACATTGCGCTGGACCCGCTGGAAGGCACCACGCTGACCGCCAAAGACATGCCAAACGCGCTGACCGTGATCGCAATGGGCCCGCGCGGCTCCATGCTGCACGCACCTGACACCTATATGGACAAGCTGGCCATTGGCCCAGGCTATCCTGAAAATGTCGTGTCTCTGGACATGAGCCCAAAAGAACGCGTCGAAGCCCTGGCCAAGGCCAAAGGCTGTGACACCACCGATATCACCGTCTGCATTCTGGAGCGTCCGCGCCACGAAGACATGATCGACGAAGTCCGCGCCACCGGTGCTTCCATTCGCCTCATCACTGATGGCGATGTGGCTGGTGTGATGCACTGCGCCGAATCGGAAGAAACCGGCATCGACATGTATATGGGCCGCGGCGGCGCACCAGAGGGTGTTCTGGCCGCTGCCGCACTGAAATGCATGGGCGGCCAGATGTGGGGCCGTCTGGTGTTCCGAAATGATGACGAGCGCGCCCGTGCCGCCAAAACCGGCATCACCGATCTGGATCGCATTTATTCTCGCGACGAGATGGTCACACAGGACGTCATCTTTGCCGCAACCGGCGTGACCGGCGGATCTCTGCTGCCCCGTATCAAACGCACCCCTGGCTGGATCGAAACCGAAACCCTGCTGATGCGCTCCAAATCCGGTTCTGTCCGGCGCGTGACCTACCGCGCGCCTGTAGATCAGACCTCTTGAACCTGATCCGCATCCTTGATTGACTGGGCCACGCGCCCGCCTTTGATGGCCCGCCTTCTGGCGGGCCTTTTCACACGATGAAAGCCCCTCCATGACTGACTTCCTTGGTGTTTCTGAAAGCCTGACCGGACGACGTTGGGTGGGACCAGATGTCGAAACAACGCGCGCCGCCGAGCTGCTGGCACAGGACACAGCGCTGCCGCCAGCGCTCTGCGCGGTGCTTGCACGCCGGGGCGTGTCCGCAGCCGAAGCCGCAGGGTTTCTTGAACCTAAGCTGGTGGATCTGCTGCCGGATCCGCGCACACTCAAAGACATGGAGGCCGCCGCACAGCGGTTTCTGACCTCTATGCGCCAACGCCAGCGCATCGCCGTCTTTGCCGACTACGATGTGGATGGCGGCACCTCGGCCGCCCTGCTGATCACTTGGCTGCGCACGATGGGCCTGCCTGCAACGCTCTATGTGCCGGATCGCATTGATGAAGGCTATGGCCCCAATGAACCTGCCATGGCGGCCTTGGCCAAAGACCATGACCTGATCATCTGCGTGGACTGCGGCACCCTCAGCCACGCGCCCATCGCCGCTGCCAAAGGCGCCGATGTGATTGTGCTCGACCACCACCTCGGCGGCGAAACCCTGCCAGACTGCGTCGCTGTGGTGAATCCCAACCGACAGGATGAAAGCGGCGACCTCGCGCATCTCTGCGCCGCCTCCGTTGTGTTCCTCATGTTGGTGGAAGCCAACCGCCAGATGCGGGAAGTGGATGGCTCACGGGGGCCGGATCTGATGGCGATGCTCGATCTGGTGGCCTTGGGCACGGTTGCCGATGTGGCCCCCCTGATTGGAGTGAACCGTGCGCTGGTGCGGCAGGGTCTGAAAGTCATGGCCCGGCGCGAACGCCCCGGCGTCGCGGCGCTTTCGGATGTCAGCCGCATGGACAGCGCCCCCAACAGCTACCACCTCGGCTTCCTTCTGGGGCCGCGTGTCAATGCTGGAGGTCGTATCGGTCAGGCCGATCTGGGCGCGCGCCTGCTGTCCACGGACAACCCGCAAGAGGCGCAGGCCATGGCGGCCCGTCTGGATGAACTCAACACAGAACGGCGCGATATCGAGGCCGCGGTGCGCGCTGCGGCCATGGCACAGGCCGAAGAGCGCGGCCTTGCCGCCCCGCTGGTCTGGGCCGCAGGCGAAGGCTGGCACCCCGGCGTGGTTGGCATCGTCGCCTCTCGTCTGAAAGAAGCCACCAATCGCCCCGCCATTGTGATCGGTCTGGACGGCGCAGAAGGCAAAGGTTCCGGGCGCTCCATTTCCGGCGTGGATCTGGGCGCCTCAATTCAAAAACTCGCGGCCGAAGGGTTGTTGATCAAAGGCGGCGGGCACAAGATGGCCGCAGGCCTCACCGTCGCCCGCGATCAACTGGAACCTGCCATGCAGCGCCTGACAGAGTTGATGGCAAAACAAGGCGCTGGCGATATGGGGCCTGCGGACCTGAAACTCGACAGCCTGCTAATGCCCACCGCTGCCTCCGTGGAGCTGATCACCGACATCGAAAAAGCCGGTCCCTTTGGCGCCGGGGCTCCAGCTCCGCGCTTTGCCTTTCCTGATGTGGAGATTCGCTTCACCAAACGCGTAGGAGAAAGCCATCTTAAGCTGACCTTTGGCGACGGATTCGGGGCGCGCATCGATGCCATCGCCTTTGGCGCTTACGACACCCCATTGGGCACCGCGCTCGAATCGCACGGAGGGGCTCGCTTCCACCTCGCAGGTCGGCTTGAGGTCAACACTTGGGGTGGCCGCCAATCGGTGCAGCTGCGCCTGGAGGACGCAGCAAAAGCCGGCTAATCCCCATGCTGCCTTCCTCTTGATGCCAATATCCTGGGGGAATCGCGGCCGCGCCGCGATGGGGGCAAAGCCCCCAAGCAACGGCCCAAACAGTTGCAAACAGCTTTCTTGAAAAAATCACCGCAAGCCTCAAATTTCCGCTTGCGCCCATCCGCACCATTCACTAGATACGCCTCACGCTTCACAGCGCGTCCCGTTCGTCTATCGGTTAGGACGCCAGGTTTTCAACCTGGAAAGAGGGGTTCGATTCCCCTACGGGATGCCAGTGAAGTTCGGGTTGGAAGGCAACTTCCTGACGCACCCAAAAGCGTCCCGTTCGTCTATCGGTTAGGACGCCAGGTTTTCAACCTGGAAAGAGGGGTTCGATTCCCCTACGGGATGCCACTTCACCTCACATTTTATAGAAGTCCTTACTGATATCCGCACTGATTGTCGGTGTCCGTGTGACCTACCCGTGCGCATGTGTGACAGATAATACCGCTTGCAAAAGATATGCCCCCACAAGATCTTCACAGTCCTGACATGAGATTTCATTAACCAATTTTTGGTATCACTGGAATCACCTGATGTAGACGTCTGTGCCTGTCGCAAGGGCAGCACCGGCAGCACTTCCAAGGATGGGGATACAGAAAATGAACATGTCGGTTTGGATTCTGCCACAAGCCGCCCCCCTGAAAAGGGTACCTCGTGACACAGGCCGCGCGCCGAAATACCGGCGCACAGGGGCCTTCCTGCTGGCATCATATCACACCAGCGATTTTAAGATGACCCCTCCGGTAGCTTGCAATCATAATGGGCGTCTCTGGCCTTTCACTTCCCCCACGCGGCCCACGGCAAATACAGGCTGCTAGCGCGTTTCCACATGTATCTCAGCCGAGTTCCGGCGGCACATCCACGGCAGGTGCACTGGGTTTGATGTCCAAAAGCGGCGTGCCGTCAAAACAATCGATGGCATCAATACCAATCCTGCCCATGGCCAGATCCAGAGATGTGATCCGCACCGCCGCCAGCGAAATCGGATTGGGACGGTTGGGTGCACGCAGGGCGAAACTGCCACGTGCCTCTGTCAGATGCCGGGGCCGCTGAGTGATCAGATCGCGCCGCGCCTGATGCATCCAGTAAAACAGCAAAATCCCATCCCCCACAGACAGCCCTGTCAGCCCTTCCCCGAATCCCGGTTCCAGTGTGAGGGAGGCCCCCTGCCCGCTCTCACGGGCGCGGGTGACATTCTTGGGGCAATTGCCGCGCTGCCACGGGGTGTGGATGCGGCCAATGAAGCGCAGCTCTGCATCCACGCGGTCCAGGGGATCAAATCCAAGCTGGCTTTCGCCGTCGCGAATCTCCGAGGGCTGCTCTTCTGACATGTCTTTCTCCTTGAACTTGAAGGACATCCTGCCCAACAGCCGCCCCCTGCGCCATAAAAAAGCGCCGCTCAATGGCGGCGCTTTCTGCGGTTATGTCTGACAGTTAGACGATTTCGCCTTCCAGCCCTTCGGTGGAGAGCCCCTCAAGCCTTGGCATGAGGCTCAGAAGCTCCTGCGTGTAGGCCTGTTGAGGGCTGGCAAAGAGGGTTTCGGTGTCGGCCACCTCCACCATCTGCCCCTGACGCATCACGCCCACACGGTCACACATCTGGCGCACCACCGGCAGGTCGTGGCTGATGAAGAGCATGGTCAGGCCCAGATGCTCCTGAAGATCCTTGAGGATGTTCAGGATCTGCGCCTGAATGGAGACATCCAGCGCCGAGGTCGGCTCGTCACAGATCAGGAAGCGCGGCTGGGTGGCCAGCGCACGCGCAATCGAGATCCGCTGGCGCTGACCGCCGGAGAACTCATGCGGGTATTTGCGCCCGGCCTCAGAGCCAAGCCCCACACGCTCCAGCAGCTCATCCACGCGGTGCTGAATGGCGTCGCCTTCCAGCAGCTTGTGGTGGCGCACCGGCTCTGCAATGATCTCATCCACCCGCATGCGCGGGTTGAGGCTTGAGAAAGGATCCTGAAAGATCATCTGGATCTGGCGGCGATAGCTTTCCAGATCCTTGGCGGTCTTGAGGCTGGTGACCTCCTGATCGTCAAAAAAGATCTTGCCGCCATTGGTCTGATACAGCGTGGCAATCATCCGCGCGACGGTGGATTTGCCCGAGCCGCTTTCGCCCACAATGCCAAAGACCTCGCCTTCGCGGATGTCAAAGCTGACCTGATCCACAGCAGTGAAATACTTGCGCCGCGACGGAATGATCGACCCGCTTTGCAGGAAGGTTTTGGTGAGCCCCTCAACCTTCAGAAGCGTGCCGGATTTGGTTGGCTCCGGGCGCTTCCAGTTGCGCGCAAGATCTTCGATCTCAAAGGTGATCTGACGCCCCCCGTAAGAGAGCTGCGGGAAACGATGCACCTTCAGCGTGGGGCGTGGCACGGCTGCAATGAGCGATTTGGTATACTCATGCTGCGGGGCGCCCAGCACCTGCTCGGTGCTGCCGCTTTCCACAACCTCACCCTGATACATCACGGTCACCTTGTCGGTGGTGTCCGCAATCACACCCATGTCGTGGGTGATCAGGATCACGCCGGTCTGCCGCTCCCGCGCCAGCTCCTTGATCAGATCAAGGATCTGCGCCTGAATGGACACGTCCAGCGCCGTGGTGGGTTCATCCGCGATGATCACATCCGGCTCAGAGCAGAGCGCAAGCGCAATCACCACCCGCTGGCGCATGCCACCAGAGAACTGGTGCGGATATTGATTGATGCGCTCGCTCGGGTTGGGAATGCCCACCCGATCGAGGAGCTCAATCGCGCGCGCCTTGCTGTCTGCATCGGAAAGCTTGAGGTGGAACTGGATGGTTTCCACCAATTGCTGGCCCACAGTCAGCAGCGGGTTCAGCGAGGTCAGCGGATCCTGAAAGATCATGGAGATCTTGGCCCCGCGCAGCGCACGCATGCCTTCGGCATCGCGCCCGCTGACCGCCTCGCCCTTAAAGCTCACCGTGCCGCCCGCGATATGACCGGGACGTTCCAGCAGACCCATCACGGCAGCGCCGATGGTGGATTTGCCCGCGCCAGATTCGCCCACAAGACCGTGGATTTCGCCGGGCTCGACTGCGAGGTTGGCTTTGTTCACTGCCACAAACAGCTTGCGACGGGTCGGGAAGTGGACCGACAGGCCCTCGATATCAAGAAGTGTGTCGCTCATCACTGCAGCCTCGGGTTCAATGCATCACGCAGCCAGTCGCCCAGCAGGTTCACAGACAGCGCCAACGCCAGAAGCGTGACAGAGGGGAACAGCAGAATCCACCATTCGCCGGAGAACAGGAACTGTTGCCCGATGCGGATCAGCGTGCCCAGCGACGGCTGGGTTGGCGGTGCGCCCACACCAAGGAACGACAGCGTTGCCTCCGCGATGATAGCCAATGCCAGAGAGATGGTGGCAATCACCAGCACGGGCGACAGCACATTGGGCAGGATGTGACGCAGCATGATGATGCCACGGCCCCGGCCCATCATGCGTGCGGCCTGCACATATTCCTTGTCTTTCTCAACCAGCGTTGCGCCGCGCACCACGCGGGCAAACTGCACCCAGTCTGACAGACCAATCGCAAGGATCAGAACCCAGATCGCCATGGTGTCCTGATGTTCAATCGGGGTGATGCCCTTGGCGATGCCAAAGATCAGCATGGCCACCAGAATGGCGGGGAAAGTCAGCTGCACATCTGCGGCGCGCATGATGAGGGTTTCGACCCAGCCGCCGACATAGCCGGCAATCAGACCCAGCGTAATGCCCAGCACCATGGCAAAGAGCACAGCAGAGAAGCCCACAAACAGCGAAATCCGCATGCCGTAAAGGATGGTGGAAAACACATCGCGCCCCTGATCGTCGGTGCCCAGCCAGAAGGTGTCTCCGGTGAAATCATTGGCGGCCATCGGCGCGGTGAAGCCGTTCATCAGATCCAGTGAGCCCGGATCAAACGGGTCATAAGGCGCAATCAGCGGGGCGAAGATGGCGCTCAGCACCAAGAGCATCACCACAAGGAAGGACACCACGGCCACTGGCGAGCGGCGGAAGTTGTAAGCGAAGTCGCTGTCCCAGGCTTTCGCCAGTCGGGACTGCGGCGCGGTTGAGGTTTGGTCAGACATCAGTGCGCCCCCTTACCATCCGTGCGCAGGCGCGGATCAATTGCAAAATAAAGCAGGTCAACGATCAGGTTGATCGCCACAAACATCACCGAAATCAGCATCAGGTAAGCGGCCATCACAGGGATGTCGACAAACTGGATCGCGTTGATGAACAGGAGCCCCACACCGGGCCACTGGAAGACCGTTTCGGTGATGATCGCAAAGGCGATGATCGAGCCTAGCTGAAGACCTGTGACGGTGATCACCGGCACCAGCGTGTTTTTCAGCGCATGACGGAAATTCACTGTGCGCGCCTTCAGGCCACGAGCACGGGCAAAGCGCACGTAATCCTGCCGCAGCACCTCTAGCATCTCAGAGCGCACCAGACGCATGATCAACGTCATCTGATAAAGCCCCAGCGTGATGGCGGGCAGGATGATCGCCTTCAGCCCCGAAGAGGTCAAAAGCCCCGTGCTCCACCAGCCAAACTGCACCACATCTCCCCTCCCAAACGAGGGCAGCCATCCCAGCTCCACGGCAAAGACATATATGAGGAGGATACCGATGAGGAAGGTCGGCAGAGACACCCCAATCAGCGATATCGACATGATCGCATTAGCAAGAAACCCATCCTTGCGGATCGCCGTAAAGACCCCAAGGCCAATACCGATACTGATGGCAAGAAAACCGCTCACCGCCGCCAGTTCCAGCGTCGCTGGTGCGCGTTCCAGCAGGATTTCCCCCACCGGGCGCCCCTGACGATAGCTCACGCCAAAATCGCCCTGAACGGCGCCTTCGAGGAATTTGTAGTATTGTACGGGAAACGGTTGATCCAGCCCCAGTTCCACCCGCAGGCGGGCGATGTCGGCATCGGTGCGTTCCTGACCCAACAAATTGTCAATCGGGTCGCCAACAAATCGAAACATGCTGAAAGCAACAAGCCCGACGATCAGAAGCACCAAGGCGGACTGCAAGACTCTCTTTATGACATACGTCAGCATCACTGCGTCCTTTTGTGATTATCGGCGTTCCTTGCGCTCTTCTTCAAGTGGGGTCAAGCCAAGGAAATAAGGCGCCAGAGTGTTGCCCGGCGCCCTCTGTATTTGCAGGATTATTGCACGTTGACCCAACGCAGAATAAAGAAGTTATCTGGTCTCTGTGTCAGAGAGATATTGTCCCGTGTGCCCCAAACCAGAGGTTGCACATACATCGGCACATAAGCGGTCTCTTCCTGCAAAATCTGAGCCGATTCATCCAGCATCGCCTGACGTTTGCCATCATCAATCTCAGATTGGATCATCGGCAGAAGCGCATCAATGCGCGCGTTGGAGTAGCCACCAAAGTTCCAGCTGCCCAGCTTTTTCTCTGCATTCGGCGTGGACGCCAGGAAACGGATTGGGTGCTCTGCATCAAAAGTACCCGGGGACCAGCCCAGCAGATACATGTCAAAGTTATCGGCCCGCAGTTCCGGCCAGTAGTTTTGCACCGGCATCGCATCAAGCTGTGCCGTGATCCCCACCTTTGCAAGCATAGATGTCACCGCCTGACAGACCGCCTCATCATTCAGATAGCGGTTGTTGGGGCACTTGAGACCAAACTCAAACCCATCAGCATAGCCTGCCTCCGCGAGCAGCGCCCTGGCACCGTCCACGTCAAAAGTCGGACGTGTGGAGTGCGCCTCAGAATAGCCACGCATGGCCGGACTGACCAACTGACTTGCCGGTTCGGCATTGCCGCGCATGATGGTTTTGAGGATCGCATCCACATTCACCGCCTTGGCCACGGCTTCCCGCACACGGGCGTCTTGGAAAGGGTTCGGCTTGCCTGCGTCTGCACCGTATTTCAGGGTCTCAGCATCCTGTGCAAAGCCCAGCATGATCACGCGGGCCTCAATGCCCTGAATCACCTGAACACCCGCCTGCCCCTGAAGCCGCGCGGCATCCTGAATGGGCACAGGGTTGATCATATCGACTTCACCAGAGAGCAGCGCCGCCACAGCAGTGGCCGCATTCTGAATCGGCGTGAACTCAGCCTTGGTGATGTTGTGGGTGGCTTCGTCCCACCAGCCGTCATGCGGCGCCAGCTCGGTGCGCAGACCGGGCTCGCGCGCAGTGACCTTGAAGGCACCGGTGCCATTGGCGTTGAGCGTGGCGTAGTTGCCGTTTTCTTTATCCGGGCGCGCCGCACTGTTGGCCTCAGCCCAGCCCTTATCCATGATCATCCAATTGGCGATGCTGTCAGGGAAAATCGGGTTGGGCGCAGTGGTGTAAATCTCGATGGTTTGAGCGTCCACCATTTTGACCTCAGACACCGGCGCAAACCAGCTGCGCGTGTCCGAAACTTCGCTGGAGGCGCGCTCATAAGAAAACAGCACATCTTCCGCATCAAAGGTGCTGCCGTCATGGAAAGTCACGCCGTCGCGTAGGTAGAAGCGCCAGCCTTCCCCTTCGCCAATCGGCTCCCAGCTTGTGGCCAGCGCAGGCTCAATGGACATATCTTTGCCCCGACGCACAAGCCCTTCATAAACGTTGTTGAGAAAGCCCAGAACCGGCGCGGAGTTCACCGCATGCGGGTCCATGGTTTGCGGGTCGGTGGTCCCCGCCCATTTGAAGTCTTCCGCCGCAACGGGTGCGGCACAGATTGCAGCAGCCAAGGCCGCAGAGAATACGCGTTTCATTGTTGTCCCCTGTTTTCAACCCGCCGCTCCCGACGGGGCATGCACCATGTCACATCACCAAGTCGTGAAAAGCAAGATCGGCACACATTTTTGTGAACATGTTAACACGAAACGCTGCCGGCGACATCAACAAGGGGCCTGATACCAAACAACTGTCCCAACGCAAAAGAGCCGCCCCGTTGGGCGGCTCTTTCGTTTCGCGTATCAGATGCTCTGATTATTCGACGATTTTGGACACAACACCGGAACCAACGGTGCGGCCGCCTTCACGGATCGCGAAGCG
>NZ_JAGHQY010000015.1:0-22143 GCF_017744035.1 Shimia sp. R11_0
GGAAGAAAGGTTCAAGACGCGCCATCTGCGCATCCGTCAGCCAGAAAAGATCAGACATGGTCACCACTCGATTTTCAAACCGTGAATCACGCAGACAAACGGAAATCAATGGGTCCTGACCCTAGGCCTTCAACATCCAAACCACCTTTGCGAAAGCCCACACGACTATTGCTGCACGAAATCCAGAACACCCATGGATCCTCTGCGTATAGAGCTTAGGCGCTGACAAAGTCCTGCAAGATGTGCATGCGATTTTTAGCAAGTTCCAGAATGGGGCTCGCTACGCGATCGGGAATACTCTCGGGCAAGTCGGTTGCGGCTGCGTTTATGGCGTGGTGACCTCGTTCGGCCAATTCGGTGACAGCTTGGTTGAACACATGTGGCGGAATGCCGGCACGGGCAGCGCTTTGGGCAAAATGCCTCGGGTGGATCTGATCCATTCGGTAGCGGCGTTTGTCACCAACGGAGATAGCCATGCGAATGTCTTTGGCACGCAGACCGCCAGAGGCATCATGTGGCGCGGCGCTGAGGATGTCGTAAAGCGGGGTCATGCGATAGCCATCCTTGAGCATTTCAATAGAGAAGTTTTTGGCGTGGCCGTCAGTGGCTTGCAGGAGCCAGAATACAACTTGCGCTTTCACAAGCATCCCCATGTCGTTTTCGCGCGCGGCGGACCCTTTGGTCAGGGCAGCGCAGTCTTCGAAATTTGGCCCGCCATGTTCTTGATACTTTTGTGCGGAGTCCAACCCCATAGCCTGTAGGAAATCTTCTTGGGGCATACGCAACAAGCGTCCGTCGCTTTGGCGTGCTCTGCGATCAAATCGCGTGACGATTAACGCCTTCTGGTCCTCAAACGTGCCGATGGCGGCGTCATTCACTGGCAACCCCAGAAAGCGGGTGAGCCTGAGGCAGAGGTATTCGTTTTCCACGCTATCGGACATATCGATGTGCTGACTCACCACGCCCATGGGACGCTTGAAAATATGCGTGGTTGGAGTCATTCCAAGGGGACGATGCCATGTACCGTCTTTGCGGAAATAGGCGGTTTTTTCCTGTGCGCCTGCGAGTGAGATACGAAAGGGCTCTCCATCGCGCATGCCTAAAGGGGAAGTGGCCAGGCTCCGCAGTGTGTCGGCAATTTGCGCGTCGGTTTGTGAACTGCTGTCATAGGCAAAAGGATCCCCAGGGTCTTCACCGCGAGGCACGAACTGCATGGCGCCGACGCAATCACGGCCAATCACCGAGAGCAGATCATGGGGCCTGGCAGAGCGGGCTTCTGTGCGTTCAGCCAGTTTACGGCGCAGATCAGTGTTGTCGGGTAATAGGTTTTCAAAAACGGCGGCCACCGCATCGCCGCGTTGAATGCGATCTGTCATTGGCAGTTGGCGGGAGACCGCAAAGCCGTTACTCAGCCAATCTGGGTCATATTGGAAGCTGATTCCTGTCTTGGTAGAGGCGCTATAGTCGCCCACGCGCCGGCCATTCATCCAGACGTCCAAATGCCTCTTGCTGCTGGGGCGAACCATCAGAAAATATCCTCAACCGATTGGGGGCCGGAGCTGCCGGGGCTGATTTCCTGAGCCCGCAAATCGTGACCAAGGGCGGCGAGGAGAGCAATTACAGAAGAGATGCGCGGCTCGCTGGCGCCGTTCTCGATACGATTGACATGTTTTTCCGCCAAACCCGCACGCGCGCCCAGTTCTGCCTGCGTCCAGCGTTTTTTCTGACGCGTGGTGCGTACAAAGACGGCAAGATCAGAGGAACTGCGCAGAGCCTGCATTTTGGTAATCCTTTTGGGGTTTTACACTAATACACCAAAAGGATTACTTTGTCAAAAAATACCAAAAGGATTACTTGCATGCCGGGCACGTGACTGTCGGGACACTATGGCATGCGAGCAGGGCTGCGTTGGAAATATGTTATCGCATAAATTACCATAATATTACCTATGCGAATCATGGTCCGAAGCAATCATTCGCTTAGAATGATGGCCGTATCAGGCATTGGCTTACTCAGAATAAAGTTGTTGGCAGGTGCAGGTTTTCATGCATGGGGTCATGTCGCGGCGCTAAAGCCAAGGCGCAGGATGCCCAATGTGCGAATCTTTAGGCGTTGGCATCGGAGCTGAATAAAAACAGGGGGGCTTTGATCCAATTTCTGTGCTTGTGATTGCAAACAATCAAAATTACCAGTTCCTTATAAAGAAAATTTAAAACTTGGAGCTGAAATGAACGTCACCTTTGCGCAGACTTTCCTCGAAGTTGTTAAAGTCGGCAATCTCAACCGCGCCGCAGGACGTTTGAATGTCACGGAATCCACTGTGACCACGCGGATCAATGCTCTTGAAAATCTCTTAGGGCAGAAACTTCTGATCCGCAGCCGTAGTGGGGCGGAGCTGACCTCTGCCGGGTTCAAGTTTCTGCGCTATGCGGAAATTATGTCTCAGGCCTGGGGACAGGCCCGCCAGGAACTGTCACTGAGCAAAGAATTCAAAAGTGTCTGCAATGTGGGATGCCATTTTGATCTCTGGGAAGGTGCTGGCCGGATCTGGGCGGATCAGCTGCGTGAAAACCATCCTGAAGTGGCTTTGTCATTTTGGGCCGGAGACGTGGAGGACATAGAGCGCTGGCTGTCCACGGGGCTTGTGGATGTGGCGTTGATGTTTGATGCGGCTGTGTCAGGCAGTTGGCATGTGGAGCGTTTGTTTGCAGATCGCTTGATCCAGGTTTGTAACCAGCCGCGCAGCTTTATGGAGTGGGATCCTGGATATGTTTATGTGGACCTCGGAGCGGAGTTCCGGCGGCTGCATGCTGAAGCATTTTCAGTGGCGCGCACTCCGGTGATCACGATCAGCTCTAGTAGCTGGGCTATTGATTACCTGCTGAAATGGGGGGGCTCTGGTTATGCCCCTGCCCGCATGGTGCAGCAACATTTGGAGGCTGAGCGTTTATTTCAGGTGGCGGATACGCCAGAATTCACCCGCACAGCATATTTGGTGTCTCGTCCCGATGTTGGCGAGGACTGGCCGTGGTTCCAGTCCTCGATTGAGACACTCAGGGCCCAGATTGACCCTGCTGACGTGCCAGAGCGCTGATAAAGGTCCGGTCAACACAGATCGCAATGGCCGCAATGGCGCAGCCTGCCATAATACCCAGCCCGGCATCCGCCTTGCCAAGCGCAACGTAGACCTCTTGTCCCAGCCCCCGCGACCCGACCAGAGCTGCAACGGCCAGCATCGCCAGCGCATACATCACCGCCTGATTGATCCCCAGCATGATCTGGCGCTGCGCGGTGGGCAACTTGACCAGAAACAACAGCTGCAAAGGTGTGCACCCTGTGCTGATCCCAGCTTCGATCATTGTATCCGGTAAATCGCGCAGCCCACGATCCGTGTAGCGTATCATGGGCGCAATCGCATAGGAAATGATCGCCAGAAAGGCGCTGAAATCCCCCACCTGAAAGAACATCACCACTGGGATCAACAGGACAAAGGGCGGGATGGTCTGCAACAGGTCCAATATGGGCCGGATCACCGCAGAGACCGCATCTGACTGCGCTGCGAGTACGCCAATCCCCCCACCCACAACAATGCAAAAGGCAATGGCAGACAGGCAGATGTACACCGAGAACATCGCTGGTCCCCACAGATTGGCCAGCAGGATCCCCCCAAGTGTGCCCACCCATAGTAGCGCCACACGCCAGCCTCCGGCCCAAAAACCAACCGCCGAGGCAATGGCAATTGTGGCAGGCCATGGCAACCCGGTGGTGCCGGTAAAAAGGAAGCCTCCCGCCAGCACCGCAACACTGCCCGCCAACAGACTGTGGCGCCACGCCAGCAGCGCTCCAATCAGCGCCACAAGCCCCCAATAGGTCACTTGCAACAGCGGCGTAAACGCAAAACCCCATGTGAAGGGCGATATGGTTTTCTCTAGTCCAATGCGCACTGGCAAAAGGAAATAGTAAATTGCGCTGGTTTTCAGCCAATCCGTAAAGCTGCCAACCGAAACGCTGAAGTGCGCCACAAAGCTGTTGATCTGCTCTGCTGGCGTAAAGCGGCCCTCGACTGGTCCGACCTGCGCCAGACCGGTCAGGGCCAGCCCCCAGACAACAGCCATCATCCCCAGTACCATCAGGGCGAAACGGCTTAGGGGTATGGACGATGCCGCATGGCTGCGGGCCTGCAAAGCAAAACCACGAGTGATCCGATCCAGCAAAATGGCAATCAAGGTGATGATCACCCCTGCCATCAGGCTTTCCCCAAATTGGGCTCGGCGCATATTGCGCAGCACTTCCCAGCCGATATCCTCAAACCCGCCAATGATGGCGGCAAACACCACCATGCTCAGCACCGCCATAATGGTTTGGTTCAGCCCGATCAAAAGTTGCGGCAGCGCCGTAGGCACCTCGATCAACCAGAACCGCTTGCTGGGGGAGCAACCCGTTATGGCTGCGACTTCGTGCAAGTCCTCCGGCACCAGATCCAGCCCCAGCTTTGTGTTCCGCGCCATCGGGGGGATGGCGTAGATCGCACTGGCGATCAGACCAACCACTGGTCCAAAGCCAAACAGCACAATCAGTGGCACCAGATAGGCAAAGGCGGGTGCGGTCTGCATGAAATCGAGCATAGGTGTGAAAACCATGGACAGACGGCGGCTCTTGTTCATCAGGATGCCAATCCCAAGCCCCGCCAGTGTCGACAGTGGGAAGGCCACGCTGACCAACGCCACCGAGTTCAGGCTTTCCACCCAATAGCCTGAGATGTGGATGTAGAGGCAGGAGAGCGCACAAAACAGCGCCAGTTTCACGCCGCCTGCGCGCAGAGCCACCGCCACAAATGCAACGGTCAGAACCTGCCAAGGCACGGCCTGCAGCCCATCGCGAATGGCGCGCATAGGCCATTCCAGACAGGTCGACAGCGCGCGAAACAACGGTGAGGCCACATCCAGAAGAGCCCCGATCACCACATTGATCATCTCGCTGAAGGCAACAGTCCACTGTGCGGGAAACGTCAACATCCACGGCAATTGGCTGCGCAAGAGCAGCACACTGAGGGTTAAGGCGACTGCACCCAAAAAGCCTACAACGGCACGTCTCGAATGAGTCTGATCAGTCATTCTGTGCGCCCTGCCCCGTCAGAACATGTAGGTCATCGCGGGAAATCACCCCCAAGACATCGCCTTTATCGCCCACCACGTGCAGATCGGCGTGTCCAGACAAGAAGTGACCAATGGCTAGTTCCAGCGGATCTGAGGGGGCCACAGTGGGTGCGTCCTCTGTTGCTGTGCCTGATTTCATCAGATCGGATACATGTAAAATGCGGCTGGTTGGCACATCGGACACAAAGTCGCGCACATAGTCGTCAGCTGGTGACAGGATGATTTCACGCGGGGTGCCGATCTGCACAAGCTGCCCGTCCCGCATGATCGCGATGCGATCTCCCAGCCGGGCGGCCTCAAGAAAATCATGGGTCACAAAAACGATGGTTTTGCCAAGCGTGGTCTGCAGACGCAGAAATTCATCCTGCATCTGGCGCCGGATCAGCGGATCAAGCGCTGAAAATGGCTCATCCAGGAACCAAAGGGCCGGGTCGGAAATCAGGGAGCGGGCAATGCCGACACGCTGTTGCTGCCCTCCTGAGAGCTCATGGGGGAAATTGTCTTTGCGCTCTGTAAGCCCCACCAGATCGAGCAACTCATCCGCGCGAGCATGGCGCGCCGCCTTTGGCACATTCTGCACCCGCAGAGGAAAGGCCACATTGTCGCGCGCATTCAAATGCCCCAACAGGCCAAAGCTCTGAAACACCATGCCAAAACTGTTGCGACGCAGCTCCGTCAAGGCGCGGTCTTTCAGCGTCAGAATGTTCTGCCCCTCAAAAGAAACTTCTCCCGCAGACAGCTCCACAAGACGTGACATACAGCGCAACAACGTGGATTTGCCCGACCCTGACAGCCCCATGATCATCAGGATCTCTCCGCGTTTCACATCCAGCGAGACATCACAGATTGCCGGCAAGCTGCCATTCTCCCGCGCCTGCGCGATAACCTTTTCTTTTGAAAGGCTTCTAGTGGCTTGACCAAACCCATCCGGGGCGTCACCGAACACTTTCCAAAGGTTGCGGCATTCTAAAATCACGTCTTTTTGCGGGGCTGAGGCGTCTTTCACTTCTGGCTTTCCTGTCAACAAAAGGGAACGGAACGGGCGCGCGCATGGCGGGCCCGTTCCCATATTTGATCCGCTGCGGTTTACTGCGCAGCGTCGATCCAGGAGGTCCAGCTGGCCTCATTTTCAGCCAGCCAATGCGCGACGGCCTCATCCACAGATTTGCCCTGCTGGTCGACCATGTTGATCAGTTCGATCTGTTGCTCGTTGGAAATCTCCAGCGCACTCAGAAGCGCATGCGCACCGGGCCATTTGTCAGCCATGCCAGCCCAGGCCACCTTGCGCACATCGCCGCGCTGGAAATCACAATCAAAGGTGGCGTTCGGGTTCACGCCAACCGAAGGATCATCTTCACAGCCCGCCTCAAAGGGCGGCAGTGTGACAGGACGCAGATCATATTCGGAGAAAGACCAATGCGGGCTGAAGAACATCACCAACAAAGGCGTCTTGCGGGTGAAAGCAGTCTTGATTTCGGCCACCAGAGCCCCTTCGCTGCCAGCCGGGATCGACGTAAACGGCAGCTCCAAACCGGTCAGACGGTCACGGTTGGATGTGCCCCAATCCGCCGGATAATCCACCAGACGTCCCTCAGGGATAGTCTCCGGAGTTGCAAAGACATGCGGACAGCTTTTCAGCGCTTCCCAATCCGGCAACCCGGGGCAGAGCTCTTCGACATGGGCGGGGTAGAACCAGGTTTCCAGCGGCACAATGCCAAGGCTGCCGATGTCGGTCACATTGCCGGAGTCGATCGCGATGTCATAGGCATCTGCGATGTTGGTGGTCCAGATTTCCAGCGCCGCCGTCACCGTGTTGTCCTGCAACGCGGTCATCTGCGGGAAATACCCGGCGGTGACATATTCGACGTTGTAGCCCATCTTGCCCAGCAGAGCGCCAGCGATGTTGGTGGTCAGAACCTGCCCGGTCCATTCGTTGATGGTCAGCTTGATCGGATCGCTGGATTCTGCCTCTGCCAAGGCAGCGGTGCCAAGCGCAAGGCCAAGCGCCGCTGAAGAGAGTGCCTTAAAGATCCCTGTGGTCATTCATTTCTCCGTTGTTGAGGTCAGCTTCTTGGTTTTTGTCAGGCCGACTTATTTTGAAAGAACTCTGTATGTTGCGGCGCCAGCGGGTTCCGCCCGCGCACATGATCCGCGATTTTCTCAGCCATCATGATGGTCGGGATATTGATGTTGGCAGAAACGATGGTCGGCATGATCGAGGCATCCACCACCCGCAGCCCTTCCATGCCGTGCACACGCCCCTGCCCGTCCACGACAGACATGTCATCCTGGCCCATTTTGCAGGTGCAGCTGGGGTGATGTGAGGTCTCGCCTTTGGCGCGCCCAAAGGCGTCAAGCGCCGCATCGCTGGTGGCATCCGCTCCCGGTGCAATCTCTGCCCCGCGAAATTCGTCAAACGCCTTCTGCACCGCAAACTCACGTGTCATGGCCACCGCATCGCGGATTTCCTGCCGGTCATCCGCATTAGACAGGTGGTTGAAACGCAGCTTTGGCGACGCCATGGGATCAGCGGAGGCCAGCCGCACCCAGCCGGTGCTGCGCGGGCGCATTTGGCTGATGTGGAACTGAAAACCGTGGCCTTTTATCTTCTCCAGCCCGTCATAGCTGACAGCGATCGGCGCAAAATGGTGTTGCATATTCGGGAAATCGACCCCGTCATGGGTGCGGAAAAATGTCCCCGTTTCCCAGATGTTTGACGCCCCGACCCCTTTGCGCAGAAACAGCCATTCCGCCCCGGTACGAAGTTTGCCCAAAGGCGTTGTCGCCGAGTAAAACGACACAGGCTTTAGACAGTGATACTGCACCAGATAGTCCAGGTGATCCTGTAGGTTTTCGCCCACGCCCGGCAGGTGCTGGATTGTGTCAATCCCGTGTTCCGCCAGCTCTTCGCGCGAGCCGATGCCGGACAGCTTCAACAACTGCGGCGAGTTGATGGCCCCCGCTGACAGGATCACCTCTTGCTCCGCAAAAGCCCGCTTGGTTTCGCCTTTTTCCACATACTCCACACCGATGGCGCGCAGCCCATCAAACAGAATACGCGTGACACGCACCTTCACGGTCAGCGTAATCCGGCCAGATTGCCGCGCCGGATGCAGGTAGCAATGCGCCACCGAACTGCGCCGCCCGTTGTGGGTCGACCGTTCCATCCGGAACACCCCCTCCTGACGGTAGCCGTTCACATCATCCGTATAGGCATGGCCCGCCTGTTGGCCGGCCTCCAGAAAGGCCTCAAACAGCGGATTTTTGCACTCCGGGATCGTGACCTTGATCGGGCCATCCTTGCCGCGAAAATACCCGTCATGGGCGCTGCTTTCCAGCTTGCGGAAGTACGGCAGGCAATGGGCATAGGACCAGTCTTCCAGTCCCACACGGGCCGCCCAGCCCTCATAGTCCAGCGGGTTGCCCCGCAAATGCACCATGCCATTGATCGAAGACGAGCCGCCCACAACCCGCCCCCGCGGGTAGTAGACGCGGCGATTGTCCAGATGCGGCTCCGGTTCGGAATAATAAGCCCAGTTGAACCGCTCGTTTTCCAGAGGAATGGCCAGCGCGGCGGGCATCCGCAGCTCATAAAGGCTGCGGTCCATCGGCCCGGCTTCCAGCACAAGAATATTGGTATCAGCATCCTCGCTCAGGCGGCTGGCAATCACGCCCCCCGCCGAACCGGAGCCTATGACAATGTGAGAGTACTCTTTTGCCATATCAGGGCGCCATCAACGCATATTTGGATTCGAGATATTCCTCGATCCCCTCGCGCCCGCCTTCCCGGCCAATACCGGATTCCTTGACGCCACCAAAAGGCGCAATCTCATTGCCCAGAGCACAGGTGTTCACACCGACCATGCCAAATTCCAGAGCGTCTTTCACGCGCCACATGCGGGCGCTGTCTTGGGTATAGAAATAAGAGGCCAGCCCGTATTCCGTGCTGTTGGCAATCGCGATTGCCTCTTCTTCGGTCTCAAACGGAATCAGCGCCGCCACGGGGCCGAAGACCTCGGTGCCGGTGATCTGCATCTCAGCGGTGATACCGGTCATAACCGTGGGCAGATAATGCTTGGGCATGTCCTCAGCAGTGGTGCCACCGCACAGCACTCTCGCCCCGTCAGCCACCGCGCTGTCCACCAGATTTTGCACTTTGCTCAAAGACGCATCATTGATCAGCGGGCCCAGCTCACATTGGTTCAGCCCATGGCCGACCTTCAACGCCTCGGCGCGTTTGGCAAAAGCCTCTGCAAATTTTTCATAAACGCCGCGTTGCACCAGCACCCGGTTTGTTGCAGTGCAGACCTGCCCCGCATTGCGGTATTTGCACACCATCAGCCCGTCGATGGCTTTGTCCAGATCCGCATCATCAAACACAATGAAAGGCGCGTTGCCACCGAGCTCCATAGAGGCTTTCTTCACGGTTCCCGCGCATTGCGCGAGCAGCAGCTTGCCCACGGAGGTGGACCCAGTGAAAGACACTTTGCGCACCCTATCACTGCCGGTGAACACGCCCCCAATAGCCGGTGCGTCCTTGCCGATCACCACATTAATCACCCCTGCCGGAATTCCGGCACGCGCTGCCAATTCGGTCAGGGCCAGTGCCGAAAGAGGCGTTTCATCGGAAGGTTTGACAACAATGGTACAGCCCGCCGCCAAAGCCGGGGCCACCTTGCGCGCCAGCATGGCAGATGGGAAATTCCACGGCGTGATCGCCGCCACCACGCCCACCGGTTCACGGGTCACAATGGCCTGCGCCTCTGGCACCAGCGAGGGCAGGATTGCGCCTTCGATGCGCTTGGCCTCTTCCGCGTACCATTTGATGTAGGAATTGCCATAGGCGATCTCAGCCAGAGATTCCGCCAGCGGTTTACCATTCTCGAGCGTCAGGATCTCGGCCAGCGCCTCCTTGTGGCGCTCAACCAGCGCACACCACGCCTCAAGCAGCGCAGCCCGCTGACGTGGCGGCGTCACCTTCCAGCCCGCCAGTGCATTTTCCGCAGCCCGAACTGCAGCTTCGGCCTGTACCGCACCGTGATCTGCCACATGACACAAAACCTCAAGGGTCGCGGGGTCCAACACAGGAAACGTCGCGCCCCCGCTGGTTTCAACCCAATCTCCGTCGATGAATGATCCGGTTTTCAAAAGGTCCAGCGCAATGGCTTGGTCCAGAGCAGCGCCCACAGTGGCGTCATTGAACGTGGTGGCGATAGTCACAAATGTTCCCTCTTCCTACGAGCCGCCGAACACAACTCATGCGTTTGTCGGAAAAGGGTATGATCCGGTGCATGATTTGGTACAGCGAGTTTTATGAAATGTCAGGTTCGACTTTTTCAAATTAAATAGCCGAAGTGGATACCGCACAGACCGCGCGGTATCCGAGGATGGCCTCAGTCCAGAGACTGTATGAAGCGGACCAGATGTTGGGCCACATTGGCCCCATCTTCCAGCATGATGGAGTGTTTGAGCTCCGGCAGGGTCACCAACTCTGAGTTTTCGAGCTCCGCATCAATCAATGTGTTCAGGCGCGGATTGCAGCCACCATCCTTTTCACCGGTCAAAACTAGACAAGGATGTTTGACCTCATGCAACCACGGCAGCATCTCTGTGCCAGCATAGATGCGGAACACATTCATGAAAATCTCACCAGACATGCCTGTGACCTGATCCATGCGCCGTTGAACCACCTCAGGATGGTGCTCAAGGAACCCATCAGTATACCAGCGGTCTTTCAGCGTAGGCAGGATATTGGCAATGCCTTTTTCTTCCATCGCACGGACCACAGCCCAGACATTCTTGCTGTCTTGTTCGGTTCGGCCCGCTGCTGTCGAAAGTAGCCCGATGGAGAGCACCCGATCAGGATATTTACGCGCATAAGCTGGTCCGATCATGCCACCCAGTGAATGGCCCGCAAAATGAGCTTTCTCGATCCCAAGCTTGGCGCGCAACGCTTCCAGATCCGCAACCAGCTCCTCCAGGCCAAATTCACCATCCGGCAGAGGAGACGTGCCGTGGCCACGCAGATCATAGCTAATCACGGTGAAATGCGAGGTCAGAATAGGCATGGCAAACCGCCATGTGTCCCGCGCCGCCCCAATCCCATGGATCAGGAACAGGGGCGGGCCTTCGCCCTCAACGGTATAAGCGCAGTCAATCACATCTGTCATGGCGCGCCTCAATCCGGATACAGGTCACAGCACAATTCGCCTGCGGACCCCCAGTCTTCCTTTTCAACTTCGGTGATAACCACCGCCAGCCCCTTTGGCGTGCCACCACAGGTGCGCACAAAGGCCTCTGTGACCTCTTTGACCATTTCGCGTTTTTGGTCGCGGGTGCGGCCCTTAAACATCTCAACCCGAATGATTGGCATGTGTTTCCTTTCAAGTTTTATGCGTGAGGGAGGACGCGGTGAAACCGACCGTCCATATAGGTGAGCGGTGCAGTGTCGCCCTCAAAGATATCGGTGACATGGCCGATCAGGATCAGATGGCTGCCTTGTTCAAACGATGCCCCAAGCGCACAGTGAAAAGCTGTGGAACCCGCCAATACCGGACAGATCGTTTCTGTTGTCAGTAGGTCGATCCCGTCAAAACGGTCCCTCAACTCTGCATCCTGCGCACCGGCAAACCGCCCTGCCATATCAGCGCAGGTTTCCGGCAGCACATTCACGCAGTAGCTTCCGTTTTCCACCACAGCGCGGGCGATGCGGCTGTCTGCACGCAGACAGATCAGCACCGAAGGCGGATCGGCTGACAGCGAATTGAAGGCGCTGACCGTGGCCCCATGGCGCCCCGCGGCGCCATCTGTTGTCACCACGGTCACGCTTGACGCCACCTGCCGCATCGCGCCGATAAAACGATCCCTTTCCACCGCAGTTATTCCGCTCATATAGCTCACTCTGCGGCCTCACGCTTGCTCTTCATCGCAGGAGAGAAATGCGGGGCAATCTCCTCAGCGAACTGCTGAATTGTGTCCAGCGTTTCGTTCTGAGACAGGCCAAAATTGCAGCTCAGGATGAAACGGTCGATGCCGAGGTCTGCGTATACGCCCAGCTTGTCGACGATCTCCTGCACCGACCCAATCATCAGGCTGTCATCCAGCTCTTGACGGGTCTGCTTGCGGGGCAGCTGTTTGATCAGGCCATTTTTCACCTCACCGGGGCCGGTGAAGACATTGTCAAACCGGGCATAATAGGACTCGGCCTGGTCGATGAAACGGGTCCGCTGCGCCTCGGAATTACTGATGAAACCAAGCCGCGACAAAGACAGCGTCAGATGTGAACCCGCGTCGCCCAGCTCGTCCTTGGCACGGTTGAAACCTGCCACCTGATCCAGCAGAAGCTGATGCTGGCCCGCCAGCGGCGTAGTCTGAATGTGGAATCCCCGCTTGGTGCAATGATAGATGCCATCAGGATTGAGCACCGCCATCATCATCTGTGGGCCACCAGGCGTGATCGGGCGCGGCATTATCGTGATCGGGTCAAACTTATAGTATTTGCCATCCGCGCTGACCTCTTCTTCGGTCAGCAGTTTTTGCAACAGGTCGAGGGATTCGTTGAATTTGTCCTGTGTTTCGGCCATCGGAACACCAATGCGTTCCATTTCGTAAGCAAAGGCACCACGGCCTACACCCAACATCAGGCGACCCTTGGTAAAGATGTCAGCACAAACAACCTCTCCGGCGTAGACGCGCATGTCATGCAACGGCAACACAACAATAGAGGTGATGATTTTTACATTGTCCGTGTGCTGCGCAATCTGGGTGGCAAATTGCAGCGGTGCAGGCATCATCAGAATGTTTACCAGATGGTGCTCAGTCACGGAGACAGAGTCATACCCAAGGCGATCGGCCAGAACGGCTTGCTCCAGCATGTCATTAAAAACGCGATCCCCACCATATGATTTGTCCGGGTAATAGGGGCTAAGCTGAACACAGAATTCCATTGTCACCTCCTTGGGTTAGAGTGTCGTTCCCAAGAGTGTGGCAGAAGGCTATTCACGAAGAAATTGAATTTATAGACGATTTAAATTTGACAAAATCAAACTAATTGAGTGAGCACACGGCATCGCTGGCCGTATGGCCTCAGGGGCATTTTTGGTGAGGGACGTCCTGACTGTTTGTGGCGTATTTCCGTCGCGGTGCGCTGAATCTTTACGGCTCAATCTCGCTGTGCTGGCAGCGACACCCCGAGAACAGCGGCAACAGCATCAATGCCGGCCTGCGCCAGTTCTGGCCCTTTCAGTTCATCGACACCGAGGCAGGCCTCGATCCACAGACCATCAATCACGGCATTGACCTTTACTACCATCAATGAAAGCGCGACTTCATCCAAAGGCTTTTCAGCCTGTTCCAACGTTTGTGTCACCAGATCGGTGAGCACTTGCCTATACCGCCAAAACCCCTGTTCATGCAGGTCGCGCATGCGTAGGTCAAACAGCACTTTACCCACAAAATTCGACCAAAACGCCAGATAGTGCGGGCTGACGAATGGGTCACTCAGACTAGCTTTGACAAAGGCGAAAAGCTTGTCTGCGGGATCGGGGCCTGCCTGTTCCGCCGCCACACGGGCGTGTTTGGTCATATCGGCGGTGATCGTTGTATAGGTTGCCTCGATCAGCTCATCCTTGTTTCGGAAGTAGTGACGAATCAACCCAAAGGTGACTCCGGCAAATTCGGCGATGTCGCGGATGGTGGTGCCTTCGAGCCCATTTTGCGCCACACAGCGATAGGTCGCATCAATCAGGGTGTCATAACGTTCTTGCCGACTGAGCCGTTTCTTCGCTTGCTTCGTCATGCCTGCTCGTCACCTTCGGTACTAGACTCTGCGCCGTCGCGTCTTCTTTTCAAAGTGGCCAAAGACGCCCACGATCCCTGCGGCCAGTACGATATAGATCAGGGCCAAGAGTAACAACGGTTCATAAGTGATATAGGTGTCACTGCGGATACGCGAAATGACCCCATAGGCGTCAAAAACCGTGATCGTTGCGACCAAAGGTGTGGATTTCAGCTGTAACACCACTTCTCCCGCCAGCGTTGGCAAGACCCTCTGAACGGCGCGGGGCAGCCAAATACGGCGCAGGATTTTGAAACGGGGCATGCCATAGGCCCGCGCCGCTTCCAGTTCTCCTCTGGGCACACCGGCGAAAGCCCCCCGCATGATTTCCCCTTCATAGCCTGCAAAAGACATGGTGAGCGCCAAGAGCGCATAGGGCCACGCTTCGCGCAGATAGGGCCACATCCAAGAGCCCCGAATTTCTGGAATATGCGGGAACAGCGATCCCAGTCCATAATACAGGAAAAAGATCTGGATCAGCAGAGGCGTGCCCCGGATTACTGTGCAATAGGCCGCAGCCAGTTTTGCCAGCGGCCATGGACCAACCACCTGCGCCAGGCCGATTGGGATTGCGAGCAACATGCCAAGGACGACGGACACCGCCAAGAGCCAGACCGTTGTGCAAATTCCTTGTGCAATCATCGGCGCATATTTGGGTAGCCAATCCCAACGCATCGTCACAGCCAGCGTCACGAGCAGTGCAGCAAACACCACCCCCATGCCAATCCTGTGCCGTGGAATGCCGCGCAAGCGCGTAAGCCATTGGGAAGAAACCTCAACATGGTCTGACATCTTCAGCCCTCCAGTGCCGGCATGCCACGGCGGCTGCGCTTTTCCAGCCAGCGGATGCCGTGCATCGACAGCAAGGTCACCGACAAATAAATCCCGGCTGCGACGGCATAGAATGTGAAATAGGATTTGGTCGCACCAGCTGCCTGTTTCGTGGTCAGTGTCAGTTCTGAGAACCCCACAATCGATAGCAGCGCCGTATCCTTTGTTGCAATCAACCACAGGTTTGCCAATCCGGGCAGCGCATATGGCAGCATTGCACTCAGTGTGATCCGGCGCAGCACCATCAGGGGAGGCATGCCAAATGCACGAGCGGCTTCCAGCTGCCCTGCAGGAATGGCGTTGATCGCGCCTCTGATCACTTCAGTGGTATAGGCCCCCTGTACGATTCCGATCACATAGATACCGGCAATCAGGCCGTTGATTTCAATGGGCCCGATGCCAAGTTGACCGAGGACCAGATTGATGAGTGAATTTCCTGCATAGTAGAGCAGAAGGATCAGCACCAGTTCAGGAACTGCGCGAACGACGGTGGTGTAAATCTCCAGTAGATCCCGAAGGACTGGGCCGCCGTATAGTTTGCCAAATGCACCCGCAATACCAATCAGGATGCCCAGGCCATAGCCACCCAGGGCAGTTTGCAAGGTCGCCAGCAAGCCACGCCAGAGCGCGCCGCCCCAGCTGTCCATCGCAAGCAATTGAGCCGTCTCGGGGCCCAGAAGAAATTCCAGCATGATACCTCTTGATCAAAGATGCCCCCGGCGGGCAGGGCTGCCGGGGGCAAAAGGGCTGCGATCAGTCGCCGTAGATGTCGAAGTCAAAATGCTTCGCGGTGATCTCCGCGTAGGTCCCATTTTCGAGCAGGGCCGTGATGGCGGCGTTGATGCGTGCCTTCAGATCATCGCTGCCCTTGCGGAGGCCAACACCGGTGCCGCGACCGAGGATGTCGGGATCATGTGCGGCGGTGCCTTTTAACTCACAGCAATCCTGCCCCTCGTCAGATCCCAAAAAACCCGACAGCGCCAGAGAGTCCGCCAGCGTGGCATCAATACGACCAGACACCAGATCCTGATTGACTTCATCAAAGGTCTGATACTCGCGGATCTTGGCGTCAGGATAGTGCTTCTGAGCATAAGCCAAGTGAATGGTAGAGGTTTGCAGACCTATGATTTTATCAGAGAGGCCCTCTGGACTGGCATCCATTTCAAGCTCTTTTGCCCCGACAACATAGGCGGGCGTCTGATAGTATTTATTCGAAAAATCGATGGTTTTCTCACGTTCCGCCGTAATCGACATAGAGGCCATGATGGCGTCAATCTTTTCACCGGTGAGCGCGGGGATTACCCCCTCCCAAGGCACCGGCGTGATCACGCATTCGGCTTTGATTTCTGCACAAAGAGCTCCGATGAAGTCAATTTCCCACCCTGACCAGTTGCCATTGGCATCTGGTGTGGCAAAGGGGGGGTAAGGTTCTGCAGCGACGCCAATGCGCAGCTCTTCCGCCAGCGCCGCAGATCCTGCACCGCAGAGCGCGACCGCAGCGGCCAGAGTCTTCAGATTGGTTTTCATTTTTGCTCCCTGTTTTCTGAATGGTTGTTGTAAAAAGTTGGATCACCTGATGGAGTGCAGAAATTTCTGCAATCTCTCTGACCTCGGGGCGCTGAAAATCTGATCCGACGCGCCTTCTTCTTCGATGCGCCCTTGGTGTAGAAAAATCACCCGGTCTGCCACCTCTCTGGCAAAGGCCATTTCGTGGGTGACCAACATCATGGTGCGGCCTTCCCCCGCGATATCTTTGATGACCTTCAACACCTCTCCGACCAGCTCTGGATCGAGGGCAGAGGTGGGTTCGTCAAACAGCATTGCGCTGGGTTCGACGGCCAGCGCGCGGGCAATTGCAGCACGCTGTTGCTGGCCACCGGACAGGAATGATGGGTATGCATGGCGTTTTTCATAGAGGCCCACACGGCGCAGCATGTCTTCGGCGGTGGCAATGGCCTGATCGCGGGGTTGCCCAAGCACATGCACGGGCACTTCGATCACATTGTGCAAGATGTCCATATGCTGCCAAAGGTTGAAGCCCTGAAACACCATGGCGAGGTTGGTACGAATGCGTTCAACCTGTTTGCGGTCCGCAGGTTCCAATCCCCGGTGGGATGTTTTCAGCTTAATCTCTTCGCCTGAGATCAGGATCTGCCCAGAATTGGGCTGTTCGAGCAAATTAATGCACCGCAGAAACGTGGATTTACCGGAACCGGAGCCACCGATAATGGCAATCACCTCACCATCGCGTGCAGTAACGGAAATCCCTTTGAGTACCTCAAGATCACCGTAGTTCTTGCGCAGATCACGCACCTCAATGGCAGGCGCGCGCGGATCGTTTGCGGCATGTGGATGAGGTGCACGCATGGGCTCTCCTGTGTCATGTCGCACAAGTTATTTTTGCACAACTGTATACTTTACATTTGTACAATAGGCAGGCCATATCAAACGAAGCAACAGTTTTTTCGCACGCCGCGATCCGGTGCGTCTTCAAACGCGCTAATCCGCACAGTGCGACAAGGAGACAGCAGTGAAATACGGCGACATAACCGAAAGACTGGCCAACCTGGGCGGGGATAAGTGGGCGGTTCATCTGAAAGCGCTTAAAATGAAGGCAGAAGGGGCGGATGTTGTGATTGCCTCCATTGGTGAGCCAGAAATCCCGCCCAGCCCAGCTTTGGTGCAAGGCTGTCAGGAGGCGCTGACGGCTGGGCGAGTTGGGTACTCAAATGGACAGGGGGAGGAAAACCTGCTGCGCATTCTGGCCGAGCGGTATAGCGCGCGCAGCGGCCGGCCGATTACCCCGGCCAATGTGATGACCGTCCCTGGCACCCAGACTGCGTTGTATCTCACATTGATGGGGCTGTTGAACCCCGACGATGAAGTCTTGGTGGGGGATCCTTTCTATGTGTCTTATGAGGGGGTTGTGGCTGCACCGGGAGGCCGCTTTGTGTCGGTGCCGATGTCCTCTGAAAACGGATTTCGCTTGCAGGCTGCCGACATCGCGCGCCATATCACGCCCCGCAGTCGCGTCATCCTGCTGACGACACCGCACAACCCCACCGGATCAGTTCTGCGCCCCGACGACATCCGTGCCATTGGCGATCTGGCGCAGCAGCATGATCTATGGATCATCAGTGATGAAGTTTATGCGGAGCTGGTGTTTGACGACGCGTTCACGTCGCCATTGGATTTCCCAGATCTGGCAGAACGCAGTATTGTGGTCTCTTCAATTTCAAAGTCTCACGCGGCACCGGGGTTCCGCAGCGGTTGGATTGTGGCGCCTGAGGCATTTGTATCTCGTGTGCTGCCTCTGTCTGAAACCATCCTTTTTGGTAATCAACCCTTCATTGCAGACGCAACCGAAGCTGCTTTATGTGCGCCCAACACCACGGCGCAGACCATGCGTGAGAGTTATCGCCGTCGGGCTCAGATGTTGGTAGATGGTCTTGCCAGCCTGCCCGGGGTACACGCGCGCCTGCCAGATGCGGGCATGTTTGTGATGCTCGACATACGTAACACTGGGCGCAGTGGAGAAGACTTTGCAAAAGAGCTGTTGGCGCGTGAAGCTGTTTCCGTATTGCCGGGGGAAGTTTTTGGGATGCAGGGCGCAGGTTTTTTACGCATCAGCCTGACCATCACTGATACAGACATGGAGCGTGTCGTGCGCGGCTTGGCAAATATTCTGAATGGAGTTTCGGCATGAAAACGGTTGGCGTGGCTATGGTGGAAATGCTGGAACAGCTGGAGACAGAGGTCGTCTTCGGCATTCCCGGCGCACATACGATTGAGCTTTATCGAGGGTTGGCTGCTTCGCGCATTCGCCACATCACACCACGTCACGAACAGGGTGCGGGTTTCATGGCGGACGGCTACGCCCGCGTCAGCGGCAAGCCAGGTGTCTGCTTGCTCATCACAGGCCCTGGGCTCACAAACGCGCTCACTGCCATGGCGCAAGCCATGCAGGATTCCATTCCGATGCTTGTGATCACAGGGGTGAATCCCCCCGAAAGTTTTGGACATGGACGCGGTTTACTCCATGAATTGCCCGACCAACAGGGTCTGATCCGCGCGATGACACCGCATACTTATAGCCTGCGCAGCGCTGAGGACCTGCCGGGGGCCCTGCGCGCCGCTTTTGATGTCTTTGAAAGCGATCGTCCCGGGCCAGTACATATTGAGATCCCCACTGATTTGATGTCTGCACCGATGCCAGATTATACGATACCACCGCCGTCTAGGCGGACCCCAACAGCCGATGAGACCGCGGTGCAGGCGGCGGCAGAGCTAATCCGGCAGGCCAAAGCGCCGCTGCTTCTTGCCGGTGGGGGTTGCAATGGTGCCGGAGATGAGGTCCTGAAATTTGCCGAACAAATTGACGCACCTGTGATTTCCACCGCCAATGCCCGGGCAGCACTAGGTGGGCATCGGCTACATGTGCCGGCCTCTGCCTCACTTCCCGCAGTCCGAGACGTCATTGCATCGGCGGATCTAGTGATTGCGCTTGGAACAGAAATGGGCGCGACGGATTATGACGCCTATATGGATGGCGGTTTTCCGATTTTGCAGCACTTCATCCGCGTGGATGTCGATGCGGTCCGTTTTACGCAGGTGCCTGCCTGTGATGTCAGCTTGCATGGGCATGCTGCGCAGACGCTCGCAGAGATCCGCGCCTTGTTGCCTTCCGCTATGGGGGGAACAGGAGACGCGCGCGCCGGCGCGCTCCGAGCTGCAGTCGCGTCTGTATCTGATTCTGCAATGGCTGCTGATCTTGCGGTACTGAAAGCGGTGACAGACGCCTTGCCGGGCGGCATTATTGTCGGGGATTCAACGCAACTGGTGTATTCCGGCAATCTGTTTTTGCCGATGGCTCACAGCCTTCTGGGGTGGTTCAACTCTGCAACGGGATACGGCACCCTCGGTTATGCACCGCCTGCTGCCGTTGGGGCCTCATTGGCCCGCCCTGATGTGCCGGTGGTTTGCCTTGTCGGAGATGGTGGACTGCAATTCAGCATCGCGGAATTGGCCGCCGCCAAAGATGCGAAAACTCCAGTGGTGTTCCTAGTCTGGAACAACGCCGGATATCGAGAGATCGAGACCTACATGATCGACGCCGAGATTGCGCCCATTGGGATTGATCCCTCCTGCCCTGATCTTATGAAGATTGCAGCGGCTTATGACATGCCGGGCAGTCGTGTTGAAGACCTTGAAACGCTAAAAGCTACACTAGCTGACGTTAAACATGCCTCAGGCCCGATCCTGATCGAATGCGTTGTTTCGCAAGAGGGCTTCTAGCAACTGTATCTCTCAGAGGGTCTTCGCAGACCATTTATGTCCTGATTTGATAAGAGCGTTGACGATGGTCACGAGCTTTCGAGCCACAGCGTTGATGACGAGCTTGTGCGGTTTACCTGCGTCGCGCAAACGATCAGCGAGGGTTTTCAAGGCCGGATTGTGGTGGCTTGCAACCAGAACGGCCTGGAAAATCAGGTGTCTGAGTCGCCTTCGCCCTCCGCCGATGGCGTGCTTTCTACCCATAGCAACGCTGTCGTGTGCAAGGCGTGTGAGCGCGGCGGCCTGTGCGCATGTAATCTGCCCAAGTTCAGACATCTCGGCGATTAATATCGTGCTGGCGACAGAGCCAACACTGGGAACAGAACGCTGGATGCCAGCCGCCCTAGCGAGGCTCTCATCCGTAGCTATGATGTGTTCAATCTGGATTTCAGGCTCAACAATCTGGCGGTCTAGCAAGGTTCTCAAATCAGCGTCGAGGTTTTCAAACATGTCGGCCGATCCCAGTTTCTCATGTGCCTTGATCTGAGTGAGAAGCCGCTTTCATGTCACTACGATCTGCCCACACTTAGACACCAATGCTCTGAGAAGGCGTATCGTTTTATGTGGCAGGCGACGACCTGCATCATGTCTAAACACCATGAAACGGGCGATGAGTTCCGCGTCGATCCGAGCCGGTTTGGCGTGCCTGCACTGACTGGCTAGGAAGGCTTTGATCTGGGCGGGTGGTAGCTGCCGGGTCGCGATCCCTGCGGCATCCAATGTGGCCCATAGTCTCCATTCCTGGCCACCCGTTGCCTCGAAGCAAACCAGCGCGCTTTTACAGAGAGCCATCTCGCTCAGTCGCCCATGCCCTCCCTCTGTGTTTGGCAATCGTCGTCTTTGATTGCATGGCAAGCAATGAACATCCAGCCAATCAAAACTGACGTGTATCTCACATGGTTCTATGAACACGTGGCCAAGAAGCTTCCGTTTTCGCGGTATGACGAGCTGTTGCCTTGGAAATTCAAGAAGAAGGAAGACGACGAATGATCTGACCTTCTGCCGCCATCTCAACTCCAAAATGATTTCAGCCCCGCAGTAAGGGGCTGAAATGACCAACAGGCATGATCTAACGCCATCGCTTAGAGATGGTGATGATTCATGGCGGCTGAAAAAGCGGAGCACGGACTTTCGCTGCGTTCGGCGTCAATGGCAGCAATGCAAAAAAACGGGCTTTGGAAGGTTTTGCTTCTGGCTCAAAGCGGAGCACTCTGCTCGCCGAACTGCAGGTCAGTTAACTGAACGATGTTGATTGGACGAGCCTTCTACACGTAAAAAAGTTAGTCGATAGATATCGCGCATAAGTTGATAGGTTCTGTTAGCGCATCCTGGTTAAGCCAATTTTCTCTAACCAAAGAGCTCAATTAATGCGAGATATCAAAGGACCTTCATGTTCTTTTCACCAAGCTCTCGATGTGACGCAAAAGATCAATCTGCCTTGGGCGCTTCAACCGCCAAACGAGCCGCTTCGAGACCCAAATCCACTGCGGGATGCTACTGTTGTGCGCGTTTGGATTCTTGGTGGTGCTTTGACAACTTTGGGATTGTGCGGGCGATGCTTGTCCGTGTCGTGCCCTAGCGTCCATTTTCCATATAGCGCACAAACCCGCCTCCGGTTGTGTAGTACCGTCGACGATCCTTTTCCCGATACACCGGACGCACAAGATTGGAGACAACCTGACCCGCAATTGCTCCAGTCACGAGATACCCCAGTGGCGACGGTGAGTAGTAGACAGGGGATGCAGACGACACTGCCGAGCGACCGTGCTCTGATTCACAGAGGCTCATCGAATTATATCTGGGTGCGGTTGCATCATGGACGCGCAGACCTTCGGTCAATAGTGGCGCACAATCGAGATAGCGACAGGCCCATCAGCAGGCCATGCTTGCGGCCGCCGACGAAGAGGTGAAGCTGGTGTCAGGGGAAGCGCTGGAAGACAAAATCAAGGCTTTGGAAAATCCAGCACGCAATGACGTGCAAGCTCT
>NZ_JAGHQY010000016.1:0-19077 GCF_017744035.1 Shimia sp. R11_0
CATAACCTGAAGGTCGTAGGTTCAAATCCTACTCCCGCAACCAATATATACAACACTAAACAAAAGATTAAGATTGATATCTAAACGTGCCGTTGCGCGCTACAGATATCTTTCGCGGAGAAGCAATTGGGGCAAAGGCGAGGAAGATAGGGAGGACCCCTTGGACGGTAAAGGCAGGTGCCGGAAAATGAACACACATGGAACCACCAAAGTTGCGGAAACACGGGCAGCAACGTGCTAAATTCAAGACCATCGCACCTAAAGCGAAATCAATGCCTAAACCGCAGAACGCACATACGATCACTGTCTCTGCATATGTGTGCCGATCATTTCGTAAGAATTTGAGAGTTCAGAAAGGGGAACTTTTCCATTCGATATTATTTGTAGAGCAGTTGTGGCAACCACAGGACAAGCTGCGGGACGAAAGTAAGCAGTAAGAGGACACCGACCAACGGCAGAAGGAAAGGGAGCGTGGCCTTGACACATTGTTCAAAGGGAACTTTGGACACACGTGAAAGTACAAAGAGCACCATACCAACGGGCGGGGTGAGAAGACCTAGCATGAGATTCAGAATGACAATTATGCCGAGATGAATAGGATCTATGCCAAATTCGGCGGCCACTGGCATGAGTACCGGCACCAAAATTGAGATGGCTGCAATGGTTTCCATGAAAAGCCCGACGATCAGTACGATTGCCATGATCAGGAGCAATACGACGGTTCTACTGTCTGTGAACGACAGGACAAATTTTGCAAACTGCGTTGCAATTTGATTTGCTGTCAAAATCCATGCAAAGACAGACGCGGCCCCGACTATCAGCATGATTGCTGCAGTTGTTTCTATGGTTTCAAGAGAAATCACAGCCAGCTTGCGTAATGTAAGCGTGCGGTAGACCAATGTTCCGAGTACTAGCGCATAAGCCGCCGCACAGATCGCAGCTTCAGTGGGGGTGAACGCGCCTGAAACAATTCCGCCAACTATAATAACAGGTGTCATAAGCGGTAGAAATGCAGCCTTGAACCGTGTCGTGATGAGGGGCGCGCTGAAGGCAACATCGCGTGGGTAGGCGCGTTTGCGCGACATCCACCACACCATGATCGCCAGGGCGCCCGCCATCATGAGGCCAGGGACGATGCCTGCTACAAAGAGCTGCCCAATGGAGACAGAGGCCATTACGCCAAAGATCACCAGCGGTAAAGAGGGCGGAATAATCGGGCCAATGGTTGAGGAGGCTGCGGTAACTCCTACGCTGAAATCGTCATCGTAGCCTGCTTCACGCATGGCTTTGATCTCAATAGCGCCGAGCCCACCAGCATCGGCAACAGCAGCGCCCGACATGCCGGCAAAAATAATGCTCGCCCCGATGTTGACGTGGCCCAGTCCGCCATACAGCCAACCTACAATTGCGCGGGCGAAGCCAAAAATACGGGCAGTGATGCCTGCGGAATTCATCAAGGCGCCTGCAAAGATGAAGAACGGAATGGCGAGCAGTGGGAAGCTGTCCATGCCATTAACCAAGTTGTGCATCAGAAGCACTGGTGGCAGGCCAGAATGAAGAATGTAGGCAAAGGACGCAAGCGCGAGCGAGAAAGCGATTGGCACCCGCAAGAGCATCAGTCCGAAGAGGGAAGCAAAGAGTATAAAGAGACCCATAGGTGATTAGCTCCGTGTCGCAGTTTTCAGGCGGATGGTGATCTGCGCGGCAATCACCATTGCATTGATCCCGGCCAGAGCCATGACTGCAGCGTAAAGGTAGTACTTGGGGAATGGTAATGAGACCATTTGCTGAAACGACGTGCGCTGAATGAGTTCCCAAGCTGACCAGAGAATTGTCGAGCATAGAGCAAAGCTGGCGCCAAGTGCAAAAAGATGGACCCATTTCAGGTAGCGTCCATAGTATTTGTCAACGAACTCCAGTGCGATGTGGGAACCCGTTATCTGGCAGCGAATAGCGCCGCAAAAACTCAAAAGTATGAGCAGATACCGTGCCGCCTCTTCGGTCCAGGCAATGGAGTCATTGAGAACGTAGCGCGTGAAGAATTGTAAAAACACAACGCTAAAAAGTGCAGCGAAAAGCACAAGGAGCGGGTAGTCTGCGATGCTTATCTTAAAGGTATCGAAGTGGATTCGTCTTCTTGAGCAAGAGCGTCAAAATCGATTTCAGGCGCTTGGGTCGTGTCCGACATCGGACCATTCCTTTCGAATTGCAGCTGGGCCCACCACACCAAGGTGGAATGATGGGCCCAGTTTACGTTTATTCTTTGATGGCCTGCAGGCGCGCGAAAATCTCTGGTGTCCAAGGAACATCAGCGCTGGTCAGCATGGGTGATACAGCCTCCATGAAGGGCGCTCGATCCACTTCATTGACGGCCACACCCTGTGCGCGGAACCAATCGGCAAGCTCAGCTTCAGAAGCGACGATTTCATCAGATGTAGATGCTGCAGCTTCTGCCAGCGCGTTGAGCAGGGCTTGGCCGTCATCGCCCATTTTCCCCAATGTTACTGGAGACACTACCATGGCCAGAGAGTTCGTAATATGGCCTGTCAGGTTGATATTGGACTGCACCTCGTGAAACTTTTTAAACTGGATCGTAGGTAGCGGATTTTCCTGTGCATCAACGACTCCCTGTTGCAGTGCGAGGTAGACCTCTGCGAAAGCCATAGGAGTGGGGTTGGCTCCGGTTGCCTTGGGGAACATCTGATAAGCTGGGGCGTTTGGTGTGCGAATTTTCAGACCGTCCATGTCATCTGGAGACATGATGGGCTTGTTGGAGGTGACATGACGCGCGCCGTAGTAGGTCATGGCGGCGATAGTGTTGCCAGATACCTTGCGGTACTCCCCGCTCATTTCGTCAAAGAGATCGGAAGCAACATAGGCCTTCCAATGCTCATATGAGCGCATGGTGAAAGGATAATCGGATATGCTGATCGGCCCGTAGGACTGGCCCAAGAAGGCAACTCCGGTATAAATCGCATCCACGGTTCCCAGAGACAGAGCCTCATTCAGCGCCGCTTCTTTGCCGAGTTGCGAAGCCGGGAAGACTCCATCGTGTAGCGCCCTTCTGTTGCCTTTTCCAGAAGCTCAGCAGCACGCTCCGCTGCGGTATGGTAGGGTGTGGAGGCCTCATAGACATGCCCAAAACGCAGGACCTCTTGCGCCCAGGACGCCGACAGGCTTGTTGTGACAGCCATGGTCGCGCCAAGTGCGACGGTACGGATGTAAGACAGTTTCATATTTTTCCTCCCTGATGTGAGTTGAATGGTTTGCATATTTGAAACAGTGTGCCAAATACGAAAGGGTGACGCATGACCAAGACGGCTCAATCCTCCTATTCCGCGCCAGCGCTCACGCGAGGCCTGAAGATCCTTGAGATTGTAAGCAAAGTGCCTGAAGCGCTGAGCACTCAAGACATTGCTGCGGAACTCGGTCGCAACCGCAATGAAGTCTTTCGTATGATCGCTGTATTGGAGGCTGAGGGTTTCCTAGAGAAAGCCGGTGCCGGCTATGGGTATGTAACCACATCCAAGCTCTTGGAGATGGGCCTTAACGCGCCGGTAATTAAAGATATTTTGGAATTTGTTTCACCAATGGCCGACGAGTTCTCCGCCCGTAATGGGGCACCTTGTCAGTTGGTGTTACCAAGTGGTGACGAAATGGTCGTGATGAAGCGTTGGGAGCCTCCTCTGCGCATGTCAATTAGCGTCCCAATCGGCTCCCGCAGGCCGCTCGAAGACTCTGCTTCGGGCATTGTCATGCTCTGCGCGATGAACCCATTTTTATATTCAGAAACGGAGACGCGGATTCAAAAAAGAAATCCGGATTTCTCGGTGCAGGACCTCGCACCTTATCGCGACTCGCTTTCGCAAAACGGTGTTTTGCGTTTCAATAGCCGCTTTATGGCAGGTGTTGTAGATCTCTCCGTCCCACTCGTATCCTTGGGCGGGCAATTGCATGGTGCTCTAACAGTGCCTTATGCCAACAACACCACATGTGAAGCGAGCGTTGAACAAATTGAGGCCGAATTGCTGAAGATTAGGAACAGCATCGCGACATCAATGTTGCGGGCGTAGCCCAGGCAGTACATTTTCAGAGTGCCTTGGGATGGCGTGACGCAAGTGTTTATGGATTGCTCACCCCCGGTTACTGCGAGAGTTCTGAAATACAGAGGCTCAGAAAACTGTTCTTCGGTAGCTTACAGTAGCCATTGGATACGATGCTGCCTACTGGAGCCGCGCCACCACCCATCAGTATGATGAGAAACTCATCCAAAGGTGGCAGATAGGACGGTGCGTTGCGCGCAATTTCCCCGGCTTCGGCTGCATCTACAGCACTAAACAGCTCGATGGATATTTGCCCCGAGCTGCCTTCTGGGTATTCTTTAAGATATTCTTTCGCTGCCCACCCAGGCTCAAAAAATAACTTGTTGAAGTATTGTCTTTGCAGCTGTTGGACCTGTGTTTCCAATCCCGCTATGTTGATAGCGCCAGCGCGGGTGGATGTATAAATCTCCTGCATCCTGGCAAAAACCTGCTGCCAGTTGCTGTCTTTCACCGTTGCGCTGAAGGATAACAAGCCGTGATTTTGAGCTGGAACGACGAAATTTGAACGAGGGTCATAGGCCGCGCGCATCTCCTGTCGGATAATGCGAAACATCTCTGAGCCTTGATTTGCACCGATGTAATCCATCAATGCCTGTGCTCCAATATGTGCCTTGGGAGTTGCGAGTTCTCCGTAATGCACGAAAAGTATCATCATCTCGCTAGCATCAGGATCTGCCAGATGAATAACTCCCTTAGGTAGCGCTTCTATTTCTTTTCTTTCAGTCAGTAGTTTAGCCCATTGGGCAAATGGCAATTCCCATGCCGCCGTCGGTAGTTTGGATAGTAGCCGACCGATGCGACGTTCTATCTCTTCGTCCTCCGTTCTCACAATGGCGTGGTGTGGGCGACCAAACAAGAGCCTGCCCTCCGTTTCCGGCTGGCCCACCTCCTGGGTCGGAAAGGTCATAAGAGTGGCAACTTCTGCGAGTACCTCTGCGGGGCGTCTGCGTTGGCTTGATGGAAAACGCCTTTCTCTTTCACGAGCTCTATCATACCAATCAGAGCTGTAAGTTGGCTCCAGTAGAAGGTTTTCAAGGTGTACCACTGTCTCTGGAAACACTTCTGACGGTGCTGATATCGTAAGTAAAATGAACTGATCTGTTTGCGCGACAGTTTGAAAGATCCCTTTCTCACTTAGAAACTGCTCGATTTCAAAGGCGGTTCGGCTTGACGTTCCCCCCGCAGCCACGCTCAAAAGTCCCGCTTTGAGTGCCGCAACGCGTGCTTCCGTGGGGTTTTCGATTTTCCAAGCCAAAGTCAGCGATGTCAGACCATTGCGCATGGGCGTCAAAAAGACAAAGTTTGTGTCTCCTGATGTTGCTATTGTCTCTGCATGTGCGGGCTGAACCGCAATCAATGCCCAGATGATGTGCAGGCAGCACAGAAAGCGCCGTATTATTTTTTTCATATCAATCGACTTTTTCTGCAAGTATCACGGAGGTTGGCGAGGACTTCACGATGGTGTTCGCAAAATAGATAACATCTTGATCTGATGTGCTGTTTATCAGTTCTTCGTAGAGAGATGGCGTGATTGGAGGAAACCCGTCAGCGGCTAAATTTTTGAGAAATTGTAGGAACATAGAGGGTCTGCGAAGACTCTCTCGTGCGTTTACCAGTTCCTCTATTCGCGCCTCTTGGATTTCTTTTGCCGTGATGGGCTCCGACAACAGATCATTTACAAGCGCTATGAGCGTTTCATGCGCGACCTCCAGATCAAACCCCGGCATCAGCTGCACATCAATCGTGATCTCCAAGTCAGCGTTTACCGCAAAATACCAACCTGAGTTGAAGTCGATGAAGCGAAGATCGGTGTAGTAGACTGATTTTGCCAGACGTTTCTGCAGAATGGAGGACGTCAGGAAGAAGGCGCCCTGCATATCGTAGCTGCTGTCACGGTCTTCAAAATCGATGAACTTTGCGAAGTAGATGGTATCGCGGGGAATGCGATCTGTCTTGATACTTTGCACGGCATTCAGGTTTGCGATGGGCTTTTGATTGAGCCAGGGTTTGCTTGGAAGCGCCGTAGCTTGGGTGTCCCCGAAAATGGTGGCAACCTGCTCTTTTACTTTGTCTACATCGACCTTGCCGGAAACGATTAGAATGACATTGGAGGCAACATAGTGGGTCTTGTGAAATTCGTATGCTTTCTCAAGGCTCAATTGGGGCAAGTCATCTACCGCATTGTCCGCACGTCCACGCAGCGATCCATAGAGATTTTGTAGAGCGAGACGTCGCAGCCAACGATGAGGGTACTGTCGCTCATGAAGCAGGATTTCGCGCTCGACAATGCTAATTTCGCTTTCGGCAAAGCCCTTGGGGAGAGTGGGGGTGTCGAGTACTGCGCGCGACAAGTGCAGCAATTGATCCAATTGTTCCACCGTTCCTGAGTTTGTGTAGACGGTCGCAACGTTGCTCGTAGAGGCAAAGATATCGCGCTCCCGAGGTTGACGCAGTACCGTGGCATCAGCTGAAAATGCCGCCAGATGCTCGGTCAGGTGCGCTGTGCCTGAGGGCTCGGGATCGTCATAGGCACCTGACAGAACGATCAACTGAACATCAATTCGATCAAATTTGTCCGTCGGCACGACAAAGGCAGAATGCAAGCCACCTCTGTTTTCTAGAGGAATAACGGGTTGTGCGTGAAGGGCTGAGCTGAGTGTGGCGACGGCTAGAAACAAAAAGAGAGCGATAGGGCGCATCGAATGCCTTCTGTATCGCAACGCGCAAGAGAGAGGTATCCTTGTCAGCGTCACGTTTTCACGAGATGGGTTTTCTAAGATAAGTTGCATTCAATGTTGCTGATTTCAAGTATGTGAAACCGTGCATGTGCTGCTGTATCTTTTGAAGCGCGCCTCGTATCTATTTGTTTTGAATGTTTTAATAAGGGATTTGGCCTCAAGATTTGGCGTTCGTTTGTTTGCGTACCTCGCCTGGTGTCTTGCCATATTTTTTCGCGAAAGCGCGGGCGAAGCTGGCCGGCTCAGCGTAGCCGACACGCCAAGAAACCGTTTCGATATTCAGCCCGGCGGATGCCAATAGTTCGTGCGCTACGGCCATTCTTGCATCTGAGTAAAGTTGGCGAAAACTGGTTCCCTCATCTGTCAGGCGCCGGCGTAATGTGCGTTCGGTCAAGGAGAGTTTGGCTGCCACATCTTCGATTTGTTGATCGGTGCCAATGTTGTCCACTATTGTGTCACGCACCTGTTGTGACCAGTGGGGTAGAGTACCGGTTTGTTGTTCTAGCAACTGCTTACACTGGTTAAGGCAAAACTTGAGAGTCGCGGCATCAGATTTGGGAAGTGGTTTGTCCAAAATTGCAGTTGGGAAAGCCAAAGCGTTTACAGGTTGTGCGATTTTGATGGGCACCGAGGTGATACCGGTCAATTGTTGCGCATAGTCAGCGGCATTTTCCTTGTATCTGGCCTCGAACGCGTCAAATTCCGGTTGCTGTAGAAGGTCAGTGATGAATTTCACCGCGGTCACCAGATGGCGTTCCAGAATGAACCTCTGCGCCATTTGGGGAATGTCGCTTAAATCAAATTCTAAACGGGCTTCATCTCCCTCTACTGCAAGTGACATATCGGCAATCATGAAGGAGAGTCTGGCGTAGTCTATCGCGGTTTCAATGGCAGCTCTGAGAGTTGGACTGGTCAGGATCGCAAATCCCCATATGCCAAAGGCGTGCACATTGGTCGCGCGTCCGACTGCTACGCCAAGGCCGACATTGTTCGGAACCAAACTCATCAGGTTTTCGATCGCCAGTATCTCGTCTTCTGTGCTGTGAGATGCATCTGTGTCTGTAAGCATCTCGGCTGACACGGATGTGTTTTCTAAGCAGGCTTCCGGTGAAACCCCATGTTTGGCCGCCTCTGCGCAAAGCAGACGCAGCGTTGTAGACGGGCGAGCGCGTGTTTGAATAACCATTGGCAGCATTTTGGGCATTTGTCCGAAAATATCAATGATTTCACGCTACGTTTTGAACGCGCCACTTGGCGCGCTGCCACTAGCCTGCATGTGCCTTAAGCCAAGAGGCTTCCTCACCGGGCTCTGGCAGGATACTGCCACCCTCCATAACCCAGCTTGCAGGCACATCCACTGTATCGGCGATGACGTCAGTCGCGGCGATGCCACTATGTGTTTGAATGGAAGTTTTCATGCGCTCCAAAAGAGACGCTTTTTGTCTGAATGAACGCCCTGCGCGTATACTTCCAAAAAGAAACACGCTCTTGCCATTGATGGGGAGTTGGGGGGCGTCTTCAAAAAAGAACACATGCACAAAGGTGCGTGGCGCGCCAGTGATTTCGCAGTGGATATCTGTGATATCACTCGCAATTCTGGATTTCGCATCCTTTGAGATGAAGCCATGAACAGCGTTGCACATGTAGAGTGGCATGAAAATTACTCCTGTGGATTTCGAATGGAGGTCACGACCTCATTGGCAGAACGCCCGGTCGTGGATATGCAAATCGTGGCCAGTTCATGCAGGAGACGGGTCCGCTCCTCTTGAGGTAGAGGACGGTTTGAATGCAAGGAAGCGATCACGGAAGTAGAAGGTTCTGCTGCTGTGAAACCGCTGCCTTTTGGAACGACGATCTAGTCGATGTCAGCAGGGACTTTAAAGGCGCGGTCTACGAAGGCTGAGATCTGAGATCTCAGGTTTTTTTCAATTAAGGCAGAGATTTGCTCATCCTGAACGATGCACATGACCGGTATCATGAGTGACTTCCTTCCAGAGGGAGATATTTTAGGGCTTAGGCTCAGGACACATTAATTTTTCTGTACCGGCGCCAAAATCGCAAAATATCAGGAGTTTGAGATGTGCTGGGCGTAGTGAAACCATTTTCAAGCATCTCACGCCACTGAGATGCAGCGATTTCTACGTCTGAGATTTGGCGGATGTTCGAACTGAGTATCGTCACATATCCTTGAAATAGAAAACTATTTCTGTGGTCATGTTCCTTGTCAGTTCGAAAATCTGCCAAGCTGGTGCTAAAATATTAATGGGTCCTGAGCCTAGAGTGGCTGACCAGATTGGACGGAAAGTAGAATGGTGTTTATATCTTCTTTCCGCATACGTTTTGGCACCGCGTAGGACGTGCGCGCTTCCTTTAGCGCATCGGCTGCGATGGCATCAAAATCGGCTTGCTGCAGATCTTCCAAATGTGCTGGAATTCCCACGACGGCGGACAGAGTATCCACGCGATCAATGAAAGCTTGCGCCAATTCGTGTGTTTCTTGTGAGGTCGAATTTCCTTGCAGCATGAATTCCAGAGCAGCGAAGCGGTCCGCGCAGACCTGTTTGTTGAAGCGTAGCACACGCGGTAAGAGTACTGCATTGGCGAGGCCATGGGCAGTATTGTAGTGGGCACTAATTTGGTGCGAAATTGCATGCACATAGCCTAGGCTTGTACGTGTAAAGGCATTCCCAGCTAGGAAAGATCCAAGAGCGACCATCTCTCGAGCGCGCACATCCTGTGGTTTTGCGTAGGCCACAGGCAGAAATTCAACGAGCAGGCGAATGGCCGTGGCCGCATCGCGCTCGGTCTCCGGCGTGCGCGCCAGAGATGTATAGGATTCAATGGCATGGGTGAGGGCGTCCATGCCGGTGCCTGCGGTCATCGCGGGAGGTAAAGATACAAGAAGGTCCGTGTCAAAGGCCGCGGCAATGGGCACGTATTTCGGATCTACAAAGAACGTCTTCTTGTGCGTTTCAGTGTCAGACACTACAGCGACAGTGGTGACTTCTGAGCCCGTGCCAGACGTCGTCGCGACCACATAAAACGGCAACAAAGGTTGATCGACTTTCAGGATGCCTGCAAGTTTTTCAAGAGGCTTTTTGCTGGTGCTTGCGGCTGCCATGACTTTTGCAGCATCAATCGCTGAGCCGCCACCTACGGCAAAGACAGCATCACAGTTGCCATTGCGAATTGCGTCTACGCCTTCTTGAACAACGGCAAAGGTTGGGTTGGGGACGATGCCCTCATAGATCGTCACTTCGCAGCCTTCTTCCTTCAGGAAAACTTGTAGTTTATCCAGCATTCCGGCCTTCAACATGAAACTGTCAGTGACCAACAAGGGCCGTCTCGCGCCACTGCGCACCATGAGGTCAGCGAGCTTGATCATTGCTCCAGAGCCGGAAAAAGTAAGAGGTTTTTCAGGGGTATAAAGACGGTTCATGATTTTGAGGGCGTAGCCCATAGGGGAGATAGACATACTGATTTCCTTGTGAGGTATCAGAGGGCGGCCGCTACTAATCGGAGCCGCCACAGGCAATGGTGGAAGATTATACGAGCTTCTGGATCAGTTTCATCTGACGGTCGGAGTGGCCGTAGTATTTGAGGTTTGGTTCGAAATCGAAGGTCTTTTCGAGTACCGGTTTCATGTGTGAAAAACACTCAAAGCTAAACTCGCCATGGTACCGTCCCATGCCGCTTGTGCCGACACCGCCGAAAGGAAGATTGGCGTTGGTGGTTTGCATGACTGCCTCGTTGATTGCGCCACTGCCAAAGGGAATTTCAGACAAAAAGCGCCGTTTGGTTTCTGTGTCATGTGAGAAAAGGTACCCGGCCAGCGGTTTTTCGAGCTGATGGACGATGTCAAAGGCTTCATCAAGCGTATCAAATGTCATCACGGCGATTATGGGGCCAAAGATCTCTTCTTGCATGATGGGATCTTCAAGTGAGACGTTGTGCAAAATGGTGGGGCGCACCACTCGCTCTACGCGATTGCTGTCGCCGCCATAGTAGACTTTGTCCGGGTCAATCAGCCCTGCGACTCGATCAAAGTTGCGTTCGTTGATGATCCTGGTGAAATTGCCACGTTCCACAGAGAAGTCATTTTTCTCGATTTCATGCACCATGCGCTCCATCACCTGATCTTTGATACTGCTGTGTGCGAGCACGTAGTCCGGGGTCAGGCAGAGCTGGCCTGAGTTGAGAAACTTCGCCCAAATCATACGCTTAACGCCAACATTGATTGGTGCGTCTTTGGCGAAGATGGCGGGGTTTTTGCCGCCGAGTTCCAGGGTCACATTGGTCAGATGGGGCGCGGCGGCCTGATTGACAATGCGACCAACTTGGGGACTGCCGGTGAAAAAGATTTTGTCCCAGCGCTGATTGAGCAACGCCGTGGTTTCTGGGATCGCACCTTCGACGACGTGCAGATAGCCGGCGTCGAAATTCTCATTGATGATTTTCGCCATGATCTGGCTGGTACGTGCCGGAAGCTCACTTGGTTTGAGCACGGTGGTGTTGCCTGCCATCATGGAGCCGACCAACGGCACGAGTGAGAGGTTGTATGGAAAGTTCCATGCACCGATCACCAGAGTGGTGCCAAGAGGCTCCGCAACGATGTAGCTTTTGGCGGGTTGATTGAGCAGGTTGGTGGGAACTTTACGCGGCTTGGCCCAGGTTTTTAGATGCTTGATGGCCAAGCCTAGCTCTTCGTAAAGTGGAAATAATTCAGTGAGTTGCGTCTGGTGTTTGGACTTTCCAAAATCCTCGTAGATTGCGTCGAACATATCCTGTTCATGCGCCTTAAGGAGGTCGCGCAACTTGATGAGTTGTTTGAGGCGGAAGTCCACTGGCAGCGTTGCTTTCGTACGGAAATACGCGCGCTGCGTTTTGACGACGTTTGCGATTTTATGGTCCACGGGGGTGTTTTGCGCCTGAATGTTCATAACGTGCACTCCGAATGAGAGGTTCTAGGTTGGATACCTGTGCTGATCGAAAGCAGCGGATGCCCTTAAACTGCGCATTTGAAGGGTAAATCTGTATGTCGGATGCGGACAATGTTCTGACAGTTTCGGACACGGGCTGATCATCGGATGCCCGAAAGAAACGCCGGACACAGAGTGATCCGCACAGCTTTTCAGCAGGGGCGCAACAGCGGGTGGGCGCGGGTGTCAGAAATGGCGGGAAGCTCTGCGAAACCACGTCGGTATTGCGTCTGTATCGCGTCGGTAATGCGGAGGTGGAAAAATCGTTAAGAAAAATAATTCCTGCAACGCTTGCGCCGCGCCTCTCTGGGCGCAGACGCAGCGGTGTGAGGTTCAGTTCAGATCGTCGAGCAAGCGGCTGTGCTTGCGGGTCTGCTCCAGAACCTGCGCCAAGGTCTGGTAACCACGTGCTGCCAGCATCGGGAGCATCTTACACAGCACTTCGGCAGTGGCGATGGCGTCGCCCTTGGCGGTGTGGCGCACTTCTGGGGGGATCGTCACGCCAAGACGCTCACACAGCGCATCCAATGTGTGCTGTTCGGTGATGCCAAAGAGGACGGCGGACAGAAGCACAGTGTCGAGGATCGGCTGCGGCCAGGAGATATTCATCTCATTGCCGTGGCGCCGCATGAAAGCCATGTCAAAGGGCGCATTATGGGCAACGATGACAGCATCGCGCGCAAAGTGGTGGAAGGAGGTCACCGCCGTCTTGGGAGAGGGCGCGCCACGCACCATCGTATCTGTGATGTGATGCACGCGTGTGGATGCGGCAGGGATTGGTCGTCCGGGATCAATCAGGCTGTCGATTTCTTCGCCGGTCAGGATCTGATTGCGATAGACCCGCACTGCGCCGATTTGCACCAACTCGTCCTTGTGGGGCAACAGCCCGGTGGTTTCGCAGTCAAAGACCACAAAGGGGATCTGGTCGAGCGCACGGGAGGTGAGGTCGGAGGGCACGGAGTTGCTGAGAAGTTCAAAGTCAAACGTCAGAGGGCGTGTGTCTTCTGGCGCGATGTCTGCATGGGCTTCGTCGATCAGGATCAGGTAACTCTTGGCGTCCTCCAGAGGTTTGAGGCGGGCCTCAAAAGAGAGCAGCCCGTCGGCACTATGCGCTTCAAACTGGGTTTCCTTGCCTGTCTTCACGAGTTGGGTGTGTGCTGCGAGCAGAGTCTTGCGATCCAGATAGTCGAAGATGGAGGCATCCAGGCGGGGGGGCGCGATCTGTGCCAGCGTGCCGGCGGCCTGACCATCGTAGAGTGCAATGCGATGCCCGGAGCCAATCAGCAGGATGGCCACAGGAATTTCTGTCAGCAGCGCGGTGAGCTGTGCGCGGTCGGTGGCGAGTGCGGCGGTGGCCTCGGCGATCTGATCGGCCACATCTTTGGAGGTGCTGTCCAACTGAATGCTGATGGCTTCGGCGGCGGGGGCAAGATCACCAAGGTAGCGCGCAGCGTGCGTGTCGACCGTGGCGGCAACCCCTGCGTGGGCGCGCGCGCGTAGGGTGGTGGACAGTGCCATGATGGGTTTGGCGACGTTTTCATCAAACAGCAGCCAGACGCCCGCTGCCAGCCCGAGAAAGCCAAAGGCTGCCACGATGCCAGCCAGTACGAAACCATTGGCGGTGCCATCGGTTAACGCGCTGCGATAGCCGGTCATCAGGGCGAGCCCCATCACCACCAGTCCCCCCAGCGCCATCAGCGCAAAGAGCAGAAACATGCGCAGTCGCAGAGACAGGTGGCTGAACATCACGACACCTCGCAGAGCGCGGTCAGCAGCGCATCATCGGCGTCAGGGGAAACCCATTGCGCACCTGCGATGGTGCCATCGGCCTCAAATGTGATGGCATCGACCAGCGCGGCGCGCTGACCTTTGGCGCAGTCAGCGGCCACATTGAGGCGATGCAGAGGCGACCAGCGGCCATAAAAATAGACCTGTGCGAGACGCATGTCCGGCTGGGCGCTGTTGGTTTGCAAAGATGCGATGTCGAGCGCGACAAATCTTTCGGTCAGCGGCGCAAGATAGGTCCATGGGCGCCATGCGGCGGAGGTTTCCACAGTTTCGACCACCTCAAGCCCTTCGGGCAGAGTGGCCGTTGTACGGCTGTACCAGCTGTATTCAGAACTGATGGTGGCGGCGATCATGGCGGCGCCAGCGGCCACAGGCGTGAGCCAGCGTGGCAAGCGGTTGCCGGTGACGCGCAGGATCACCATCATCAGACCGGCACCAGCGACACCGGCGAAAATCACACCGAGCAATTCAATAAACATGGGTGGACTCCTTGGGGGTTAGCTCAATGCGTTTTTACCGTGGCCTATGGCAGATTGCAGCGATTTCACCACGACAAAAGCGTCGCGCAGATGGCTGCGTTCAAAATCTGAGAGGTCGGCGGGCGCAAGGAAATTGTCAGGGGCATCAGCGGCCTGAATTTGACGCCATTGGTGTTGCAGCCGTGTCTGGGCGATCAGATCGTAGGCTGTGAGCAGATCGGCGGCCCCAGAGGGAGAGAGCCCGGCATGCCCAGAGAGCGCTGCGCGCAGGCGGGCGCGGGTGTTGGCGGCGGGCAATTGCCCCTGAAGGGCGCAGAGGCGGGCCAGATCCACCACGGGCACCACGCCATTGTGTTTCATATCCAACTGGTGCTTGTGTTCGCCTGAGCGGATGGTGGCCAGCCCGCGCAACAGCCCCAGAGGGGGGTGATGTTTGAGCGCGTTTGAGGCCATATGCGCCACAAAGATAGAGTTTTGCGCGGCGGCTTCGAGCGTGTCGGCCTGAAGCTCTGCAAAGCAATCCAGTGCGCCGCCGATTGGGCGCAGGTCAAACATGACGCTGGCGAGCATCTGGGCTTCGGGATTTGGGGTGGAGATCCAGTTTTTGAAATAGTCCTGCCATACGGCCAGCGGCTGACGCCAGCGGTCGGCTGTGGCCATCATATCGCCCGGGCAATAGACGTAGCCGCAGATGTTGAGCCCGTCGCAGACAAAATGGGCGAGTTTGTCAAAATAGCCCTGACGCATCTCCTCGGTGACGCTGTCATCCAGAATGAGGCAGTTGTCCTGATCAGAGACACCGGTTTGTTCCTGACGGCCCTGAGAGCCGCAGGCCAGCCAAAGATAAGGCACCGGCGGTGGCCCATATGTCTCTTCCGCCAGCGTGAGCAAGCGGCGGGTGACTGTGTCAGCCACATCCGTGATCAGGCGGGTGACGATGTCATGGCGATGCCCGGCACCCACGAGCTGGGCCAGCAGTTGAGGGATGCGGGCGGTGACCTCGGCCATCGCCTGAGCGGTTTCTGCCGCTGCGATGTCGCGCACCATTTCGGCGCTGGTGACGGCCTGAAAGCGGGTGAGGTCAGTTTGTGTGACAATGCCGACCAGTTGCCCGGCATCCACGATCGGAATGTGGCCGATGCCATGTTCCATCATCAGGTGCAGCACGTCAGAGCCAATCGCAGAGGAGGGCAGGGTGCGGGGCGCAGGGGTCATGATCTCGGCCAGTGGCGTCTGACGCGGGCGGTCTTCGGCCAGAATGCGTCCCACCAGATCGCCGGTTGTGATGATGCCTTTGAGGTTGTCCTGATCCGTGATGCAGATCGAAGAGATGCCTGTGCTCTGCATGGTTTGCGCAGCGGTATGCGCGGTGTCTTCGGGCAAGAGCGTGACCGGGGTGCGGGCCATGATATCCGCCACCTCGGTGGTGGCGAGATCACTGGCCGGAGATTTGCGCAGCGCCGGACCGGTACGGTCAAAGAAGCGGCGCACCTGTGGGGCGTCATTGATCAGGGTCTGAAAGGCCTCGGTGGGCAAGATCAGCAGGGTGCAGTCGCTTTCGCAACGTGCGGAGGTCGGGGCGGTGCCGTCACGCAGCAGGCCACGTTCGCCAAAGGAATTGCGCAGGCCCAGATGAGAGACAACAACGCCATTCTCGTCACAGATTTCGACGGTGCCATTATAGATCAGATAGAGGCCCGAGAGCGTATCCCCGAGCGTATAAATTGGGGCGCCTGTGGGCAGGCTGATCCGTTCAAAAACAGGGGCCAGCGCCGTAAGGGCGTCTTCGGATAAAGTGTCGTACGGGTGCACGGAGCGCAGGAAGCGTGTGACTTGTTCGGCTGTAAGCGGCATAACGGCACCTTTTCACGGGGTGCGGGATGCTGCAAGCGGATGGGGGGCACCAGCGCTGGAGGCATCCGGCGGTCTTTGGAGAAAGGTCCCACCCGGCAGAGCGCCGGAGGGGACAGGCATAAAGTGGCGGCAGGTACGGGGGGAGCCCTGCCGCCAGTGGGTGCTGGTGGCTCAGTGATCCTGAGCGGCACCAGCGCCGCGGGGAACGCGCACGCTTTGGACCAGTGCTTTGATCTCATCGGGTGTTTCTTTGGTCATGCCAGCCACGATGTAGGCGACAGCAAAGTTCACCGCTGCACCGATGGCACCGAAGCTTGTGGATTTCACAGTGCCCAGAAGCGGGTCAGCATCGGTGAAGGAGTTGGTGCCCGGAATGAACAGCCAGCCCTTGTGCAGGAAGATGTAGATCAGAGTGACGGTCAGACCTGCGAGCATGCCAGCAACCGCGCCGGTGTTGTTGATCTTGGTGGAGAAGATCCCCATCATCAACGCCGGGAAGATCGAGGCTGCCGCCAGACCGAAGGCCAGCGCCACGGTTTGCGCCGCAAAGCCTGGAGGGTTGAGACCCAGCCAAGTGGCCACCGCAATCGCCACAGCCATGGCAACACGTGCAGACAGAAGCTCACTCTTTTCAGAGATATTCGGGTTGATCGCGCCTTTGATCAGGTCGTGAGACACGGCCGAAGAGATCGCCAGCAGAAGACCCGCAGCAGTGGAGAGCGCAGCCGCCAGACCACCCGCTGCCACCAGACCAATCACCCAGGATGGCAGGTTGGCAATCTCAGGGTTCGCCAGCACGAGGATGTCACGGTTGAACTTGGTCAGCTCGTTGCCTTCCCAGCCTTTTTCCGCTGCAATCGCCTGCAGATCCGCATTCTTGTCGTTGTAATACTGGATCTGGCCGTCGCCGTTCTTGTCTTCCCAATCCAGAAGACCGGTTTTCTGCCATGTGGCCATCCAGTCATACTCTGCATCGTTTTCGATCTGCTGAACGGTCACAGCGCCGCCGTCGATGCCGCCATTTGGCCACATCAGCTCAGAGATGTTCAGGCGTGCCATGGCACCAACCGCAGGGGCGGTCAGATAGAGCAGGGCGATGAACACCAGGGTCCAGCCCGCAGACCAGCGCGCGTCAGATACTTTTGGCACAGTAAAGAAGCGCATGATCACGTGGGGCAGACCTGCAGTACCGATCATCAGGCTCAGGGTGAACAGAACCATGTTGAAGGTATCGGCATGGTGCGCCGTATACTCCGCAAAGCCGAGCTCGGTCACAATCGCATCCAGTTTTGCCAGCAGAGGCTCACCAGAAGCGGCGTGTTCACCAAACAGACCCAGCGCAGGAATTGGCGTGCCAGTCAGCTGCAGGGAGATGAAGATTGCCGGAATGGTGTAGGCGGTGATGAGAACGCAGTATTGCGCCACCTGCGTGTAGGTCACACCCTTCATGCCGCCAAACACGGCATAGGCGAAAACCACACAGGCACCGATCAGCAGACCTGCGGTGTTGGACACTTCCAGGAAGCGGCCAAAGGCCACGCCCACACCAGTCATCTGACCAATCACATAGGTGGTGGAGGCCACGATCAGACAGACAACCGCAACAATACGCGCGGTCTGACTGTAGAAGCGGTCGCCGATGAATTCCGACACGGTGAACTTGCCGAACTTACGCAGATATGGCGCAAGCAGCAGCGCCAGCAGCACGTAGCCACCGGTCCAGCCCATCAGGAAGGAAGAGTTGTCATAGCCTGTGAAGGCGATGAGGCCAGCCATGGAGATGAACGAGGCCGCAGACATCCAGTCCGCAGCGGTCGCCATACCATTGGTGACCGGGTGAACGCCGCGTCCGGCGGCGTAAAATTCAGATGTGGATCCCGCACGGGCCCAGATCGCGATGCCGATGTAAAGCGCGAAGGACGCGCCCACAAACAGCAGGTTGATGGCAAATTGGCTCATTGTCCCTCTGGTCCCTTATTCTTCGTCAACGCCGTGTTCGGCGTCGAGTTTGTTCATCTTCCAGGCGTAGAAAAAGATCAGTGCCAAGAAGACAAGAATGGACCCTTGCTGTGCAAACCAGAAGCCAAGGTCAGTGCCGCCAACGGAGATGCCCGCCAGCATCGGACGCAGCAGGATGCCGAACCCGAAAGAGACCAGCGCCCAGATGACGAGGCTGATCAGGATGATGCGCACATTGGCAGACCAATATGCGGCGTTTGATGAGTTGTCAGACATGTACTGTCTCCTCCCTCTCGATGAAGTTCCTCCACATCTGCTCCCCTCGATGAGAGGGGCGCAGATGCATCCCTTTACGCGCTCGCCTGAGAGACGATCGCGGCAAGTTCTCCTGCGATGGCGTCGATCTCGCCCATCGCATCCACAGGCTTGAGAACGCCTTTGCCTGCGTAATAGTCAATCAACGGGGCTGTCTGGGCATGATAGGCCTCAAGCCGCTGCACCAGAGTTTCCTCGTTGTCGTCCGCCCGCACGGGCTGACCTGCGGCCTTGGCCTGTTCGGCCCGGTGCAGGATACGTTCCACAAGGATTTTGTCGTTGACCTGAAGTTCAATGGCCGCGCTCAGGGTCACACCGGCCTCTTCCAGCAGGGCCCCCAGCGCATCTGCCTGTGCCAAGGTGCGGGGGAAGCCATCAAAGATGAACCCTTTGGCCTTGGTGTCAGACAGTTTCTCCTTGATCAGGCCGATCACGATGTCATCGGTGACCAACTCGCCACGCTCCATGACCTCAGCCACACGTTTGCCCAGTTCAGAGCCGCTGGCCTTCGCCTGACGCAGCATGTCGCCGGTTGAGAGCTGAACAAGACCATGGGTTTTGACGAGCAATTCCGCCTGTGTGCCTTTGCCGGCCCCGGGAGGGCCGAGCAGAATGACATTGACCATGCGGGTGAGTGTTTCGCTTTGTGCTGACATCTGATCTCACCCTTTGTTCATGCGGTTTTCGATGAGGTCGTCGACCACGGCTGGATCTGCCAGCGTGGATGTGTCCCCCAGGGCGGCGTAGTCGTTTTCTGCGATTTTGCGCAGGATGCGGCGCATGATTTTGCCGGAGCGGGTTTTGGGCAGGCCCGGCGCCCATTGGATCAGATCCGGGCTGGCGATGGGGCCGATTTCGGTGC
>NZ_JAGHQY010000017.1:0-15635 GCF_017744035.1 Shimia sp. R11_0
TCCCGCCTGCCTTGGGGCATGGGCGCCCTGTAAGGGCCTTGTAGCGCCACTGTGCGTAGCCATGGCGCAACCCGTGCAGGTTGCTCATGCCCGCCTTCAAAGCTTGATACTCAAACGCCTTGCGGTGATCGATATAGCGCTTATCCTCTGGGATAAGACTACCATCGCCTACAGTCTCTCTTACCTCGTTTAAAAGGGCTCTGTGGCGCTCTGTGTGAATTGGTATCTCACGATACCGCCCACCCTTCGTCCAGCTAGGCTTGAGGGCGATTTTATCGCCCTTGTCGGCAAGCCGAGGCTGGAACTTTAAAGCCTCTTCCACCCGCAGCCCGAATGCAGCAGCCATTCGCACGGCAAGCTGCATTCGCTTGCACGGGAGTTGGCCCACTTTGTCGAGGTTCAGGCGCTGTGCTTTGTTCTCTGTAGATGTGCTGCGCCGCTCGATGCCGTAGGCATCATTTGAGCGATGCACAACAGATGCTTTGTTGACGCTCTTTGCCCACCAACGCAGCGTTGACATGCGGTTTTTGATAACACCCGCGCTCAGGTCTTTTGACTTCCAGTCCTTGACCAAGCGTTCAACGTGTTTGGGCTTCAGGCTACGTGCCGAAGGCAGGCGAAAGCCCATCCCCTTCAGATCACGCGCCATGGCTTGCACCATGCGTGCTCGATCTGTTTGCGTTTGTCGTGACCCAGTGCGGTCGCTCAGGGTCATTTTCTTCAGGTCAAATGCCAATGCGTCCATCGCATCAGTCTTTCTTTGGTTTATCTTTGGTGCCGTTTTCATGGTGAGTGAAAGTGGCCTGCTGAGATGCCATAGCATGGTCAGCCCGCACCAAGTGCGGAAGCAGCCGAATTACTTAGATAGCTAGTCCTTTCGTTTGCTTACTTGGTTCCTACAGTTTGTGTTGCGGCCAACTGGGCCGTGTCGCTTCAGCCGTCATTGGCAGGCAATGCAATTTCCTCTCTGTTTGTCTCTCGCGGACACCGCCCGCTGTGCCTGTTGGTCTGTTTCGGGTCGGTTGGTCTTGGGCGCTTTCTCGCCTCTATCGTCATGGTTCATTTGGTTCAGTCCTTTCATGGGAAATGGGATGGTACGCTTTAGCGGGGTACAATGTTGCGCACGTGCGAGGGTCAGCCTATTGCCCAACAATAGCGCCTGTCGTCACGTGCCAATCACTTATGAAAGTGAGCCTTAAATCCGCTTCTGACATGGGGTTTCTGTCGCCGTCACGTCCGAACTAAATTCGCTCGTGACGGCTCCGCCGAGAATGGCCGTACCGCCCATAGGGGTATACCCCTACAGGGCTACGCCCCTACCCCAAGCCCTTCGGGCTGTGACTTGGAAAGTCACGAGATGCTTACGCATCTGCCAATCACAGATTGACGGTTTCGCTATAAACGCAGCCTGAAATCATACTTGCAGCATGATAGCGAACTGCGTCCGCAGGCCTACTTATAGCTCAACCAAGCGCGGTACCCGCACTGGCGCTATCGCGCCCATTCTGACTGCTGACTTCCTCTGAAACCGTGAAGGATATCCGCGCTTATTCCAACTTCCTGTAAACAGGAAGCCGGAACCTTGGCCGCGCTTGACTGGCTTTTTGTGTCCGCCTCCCTACGGTCGCCATTCCGCCCAGTTTGATAAACTGGTCAGAACGGTGAAGCTTAGGGACACAACAGCCCGTCAATATCCTTCCGCACCACTTTCAGAGGGTGTCAGGCAGAGAAAAAAGTTGCTTTTATGGTAACACATACGTTACTATATTCTAGAAATGAAGATAGTAGAATACCTTAACGAAGCTGACCAAAGTCCATTTTCAGATTGGTTTGGATCGCTGGATGCGCAAGCCGCAGCAAAGGTTACTATCGCCATTGCCCGCATGGAGGCTGGCGCTATGTCTAGCGTCAAAAGTGTTGGTGGGGGCGTTGCAGAGTATCGCATCCATTGGGGTGCTGGGTACCGTATCTACTTTGGGCGAGATGGTGATGAGTGGGTTATTCTACTAGCTGGCGGCACAAAGCGCCGACAGCAGAGAGACATCGAGGACGCTCAACGACGTTGGGCCGATTATAAGAAACGAAAGAAGGAGGGTAAATGATGCCTTTGACACGTGAGTTTAAGGAGACTGTAAAAGCCCGCGTCGAAGCTGACGCGGAGTTTCGTGCTGCCCTGCTTTCAGAGGCGGTCGAAGCGTTGCTTGAAGGTGATGTAGACACGGGCAAGGTCGTCTTGCGCGACTACATCAACGCAACTGTGGGGTTTGAGGGGCTGGCTGAGGACATCGGTAAGCAACCTAAGAGCCTGATGCGTATGTTGAGCGAAGCCGGAAACCCCAGCGCAACAAATCTGTTTGCGATGATCAGCCAGTTGCAGAAAGCGACAGGTATTCAGCTTCATGTGCAAGCGGGTAGTGCTACCACTGCTTAAGCTGCGTTCTAAGGGCTTCATGTGTTTGGAGTTTAGTGCGCCCAATTGCGTTTATGTGCGATAATCTGGAAGCTGTACGGCCGTCCTTACAGCTCCATTGAACATAGATTTGCAAGGACGACCGGACCGTGTGCTTATTACTTCAAGGAAAGAGGTCTAGAAGGAATAATTTGATGCATTACCAATATCTAGCGTGGTTGTCCCACCTTCGATATCTGTAATGATGACCTCGTATGCGTAGTTAGCCTCATTCTGTTTCAACCCATTCATGTGGCCCTTTGTGTCGGCAGCCCAATTGTCGCAACCAGTCCAATTTCCTCTCCAACAGTAGGAGTGTGCACTGTGGGTTGAACTCCATACAGGTTGAAAGCTCACCACGCTATTAGATATTAGGTTTGCAATGCTGTCCGCGTCTAGAAGACGAAGTGGGTTGCCGTTTCTGGTCAGTTCAAGAGTACGAATAAGACGCTGATTTCGGATAGTGATTGTTGGCCAGTACGCAGCGCCAAAATGTACAACTTCACCGTGACTGTCGTAGTAGTGATTATGTGCGCGAGCGTTCCAGCCACCATTCTCAGCCAGTATCACATCGACATAATGCAAGGTTCTACTGTCGATCGGGGTTTCTTCGACAGGGCAAGTCACTTCGGGGCTTTCAAAACAACTACGTGCATTATCTGCAAGGCTACTAAGCAAGCTAATTAGGCTTTCTTTTTCCTTCAGTAGCTTCGCTTCGCTTCCATCCTTGAAAGATGCCAGCCCTTTTTCCACATCGCTTTGTAAATCTTCGAGTGTGAAGTACCGGCGCACAATTCGATCAGCTTGAGACTTGAGATGGTCAAGAGAAGCGTATGCTCTTCCAATGTAGCGCCAGTCGGACTCTTCATCCACGTCGAAGAAGTTTGATATCGCATCAGCAGAAAATCGAAAGATAGGGGCATTCTCAAATGCGATTTCGTCCAGCGCTTCTTCCACTTTGGCTCTAACTGAGGTGATGTCTCCTGGCTCAATGGTCAAAAAATCTGCAAGTGTTCCGCTAGTATCTGCAACTCCATCTTGAAACAGGTAAACATCTAGGGTGGTTGATTGGTCAATGCTCTTTGCTTCTTGCAGCAAGTTGACAGACGCATTGCCCGAGCTCCCGGCTGAACTGGCAGCGACGGTGACAGCGGCCTCAATCCGTTTTCGTGAGGAAGCTTGGGAAAACCGGAACACGTAGAGCACGCTAACCGTGCTTCTTTTCCTGACAGACGTTACAATAGATCGCCCGCATCTTTTGTAGAAGGCTTCAGGGTCTCCTTCGCTGTTAGCTTGTTCAATGCGTTCATTCCCAATTGCATTTAAAGTCGCATCTTCAAGAAGTTGAGCGGAGTATTCACGTGTACCTAAAACGCTGTAGGCAACTGATCTGTTTGTGTTGAATGCTTCTCTCAATGTCTCAAGGGATGCATCCGCTTTTACCGTCGCCAAGCCGAATGAGGTGGATCCACTGGCGGTAATTTTGATGCCGGACTTTTCCTCGAGTTCAGAAAAGCTCTGTATCAATTTTTCCTGAAGGGTGTTCGTCGCGCTTGGTGCGCGCGCGGGCACAGTACTGTCAAAACATGATGATAGGGCGGCACGGGAGAAAGGAGAATATGGGTTCCAAGTAGCGCCTAGAGAAACCTGCATGTCTGGTTCGAAGTCAAAGGTTTCGCTAAGTGCTGATTGGCCGATGGATAGGCCAAACATAACCGTTGCCCCCATTCTTAATAGCTTCTTGTACATCTCTATATCTCCGTTTGAGTGCTAAAAATGATTTAATGGTCATATAGGCGGATTAGTGTATGGAGGGGGTGATCCTTGCGAGCGTTGAAGTATGTTTGAAACATACCAATCATCGGCCGATCACCGTACTGGTTGTACATGTGGTTATAGAATATCGCATATGACTTATTGATCTCTGGGAGGTCCCTCTGCGCAAAAATTTCTGCGCGCATCATTCCAAGTATTTTACCGCTTGTGCTTTCCGGGTCCCTGTTTTGAGTGATGTAAAGTCCACCAACAATCTCCGCTAAGCTTGGAAATGAAACAGGCTGGTTGACTGCGGCAGATACTAGACCTTGAAATTTGGGTGTGCGGTATGAGTCAAAAACGGCTTTAGTTGAAGAGGCCGAATGCCATTCTCCGTGAGTGCAAACGTCACCGATATTTCCATCTTGTCGCCAAGATCGGTTATCAAACAACCATCCGTACTCAAGACCCCTTTCGTAGATTTCCTTTGCAAAGCCTAGTTCGTAGTCAAATGCGTAATCCAGTATGATCAATCCCGTCATTTCGTCTCTAGAAAAAATACGTGTGCACTGGATATCGCGGTCAACAAACTTGTCTTCAGGAACTCTCACAAACAAACCGGGAGCTACTCTCAGTTTTTCTATGGCACTCAGGACCCATGCCTTCAGATCGCGTCTGCGATCCCCTGTTAGTAAGCCAAGTTGTTTTAGGAGGAATATGTACTCTGAGGTAAATAAGGTCGGGTTTTCATTGTCGTTTTTTGGTTGATTGGTCTGATAGATGTTTAGGAAACCATGCCTATTGCGCCATTCATTGTTGATTTTATTGATGGCGCTTTCTGCAAGTAGTTTTTCTTCTTGGGTAAGTGACGACCGAGGAACGTAGAGGACGTGATATGGTGAGTTGAAGTATGTGCCAAGGTCCCCAAACTCATTGTCATGCACTATTTGTGCTTGGCCTCCATACCCAAATCGGCACTCCAAACCGCTCAGTTCGCCAGGATGCATGCCTTTTTCCATGAAGATTAATTCTCTCATTTTTGCTCTGCAAATGAACAGGGGCGATCCATCTGACATGCCGTCAAAAAAGCGTTTCGTTGCGGGGGGTTTTGCATCGTTTATGCCTTCCCAGGAGTACTGGGCGTCATTCTGTTTTGCGAGTATACCAACTGTTGCAGTGGCGAGTTCGCGCCCGGCTGAAACGATATTGCATTGCTGATCAACAAGCTTTCCTGGTCGCAAGAAACCGGAAGAGTCTTTTCCTTTGCAGACACTCAGTGCCGAGCGCCCCCCTTCCTCCCATCCGCCTTCAATAGCAACTGCTTGGTCGCTTGGTTGTCTGACCCACTTGATTGACTCGGAGTGGACATCCGTTCCAGTTATCAACAAGTTGCTTGCTAGAATTAAGAAAAACTTCAAAACACGCATGGCTGAGTAAGATCTCATCGGTACACCTTTGGGCAGATTAGCGCATTTTCTGAAAACTAGGGGAATTTTTGCTCGGTACTGAGGTGTCGCGAAATTCATTACTTTTGCAACACCCCTACACCCCTTTCATTTTCAATGACTTGGATGTTGCAAAAATCCGTTGCAAAATTCAGGCATGAAAATTGGATATGCCCGCGTTAGCACCCAACAGCAAAACATAGATCGACAGGTTGCAGCCCTGAAGGCTGAAGGTTGTGAACTGATCTACCAAGAGAAAGCCAGCGGAAAGAGCACAAGAAGCCGCCCAGAGCTCCAAAAGGCACTTTCTGCCCTGAAGGCTGATGATGTGTTTATTGTTGCTGAGTGGGACAGAGCTACACGTAGCTATGTGGATGGTTTGGATATCATGGCAGATATTGGTGACCGTGGCGCTTTACTGAAGGTCTTAGACCGGCCCCTGTTCGATCTGACAACCCCCATGGGAAAAGCCATGCTTGGCTTTTTGTCAGCCATCGCCCAAGACGAACGGGAGCGCCGCCTGTCTCAGGCGGAACAGGGCCGTAAGAGAGCACGGAAAAACGGGGTGAAATTTGGTAGGCCTTCTGTCCTATCGCCACACCAAAAAAGGGAGGCGGAACGCCTACGAGCTGAAGGCCAAAGCCTTCGCGAGATCGGAGCCCTTTTTAATGTCAGTGCCAGCACTATTTCACGGTTGTTGAAGTAGATAGGTATTTGAGCCGCATCCCCGAGCGTTGACGCTCTGCTGAGTTTGCAAGGGTTCTACAAGAGCTTTCGCCAATGGGTGTAGTCGGAGGTTGGGTATGTGAATTGGCTGCCCGCTTTCCTAAGGTTGCGATATGTTGAAACACTTGGGCCAGCTATCCTGAAAGCGTTGCTAGCTTCGTAAAGGCGGCGGGTGGAAGTTGCCGAGCGATAGCTAAGGACATGGGGGTTACTCACTCCACAGTACGATATGAGAAAAAGTTTTAAATAAAATCAATAGCTTAGGTGTATTTACCTAAAATCACTCAAGGAATACTCTTGAAATGAGTAATATGTACTCATTATATGGTGAGGACGGCACCAGAAGGTGTGCGCGCGATTTGATCGTGCCTTGCCCCACCGACGGAGAGGTTTCGATGACAGAAAACAAAAATGAGCAAGAGGTAAAACCTCCAAAGCGACTAGTCTCGCAGCGAGAGCTGCCGATTGAAGAATGGTTCACTGACGTTGATGTGGACTTTGACGATGACGACCCAACCCCCCCACCCATTCGTGGGCGACCAAGACGATCAAGGAAAGACCTTCCGCCAGTACGCTATTTATCTGCAAGATGAAAACCTGCGATGGCTTACCAATGAAATATGTAAACGGAGAAACAGTATGATGCCCGAACCAGTTAAAGAACCGAAGGTTCGTATTCAGCTTGATCTAACTCCGAAGCAAGCCGAACGCTTCGATAATCTAATACACTATTGCGATCTTGGTTCTCGTAAGGAGTTGTTCAATGTGGCGATGTCCTTGTTCTATTGGGCAACGCAAGAAGCGAGCAAAGGCCGAAAGATTGCATCCTACGACGAGAGGACTGACCATGTCGAAACTATTGTCGTGCCTGCACTGGACGGTGTTGCCGTTCATGTCGCTAACGAGGGAGCGAGGGTTCCAAGTACTGCCGCTACAGACATTGGCAGTAAAAGAACCGACCGGCCACACTTTGGCTTAGTGGGGCAAGGAGGAGAAGCACTTGTCGCATCCAGTGACTGAATGTTTGCTTCTTGCTTCACAACTGTGAGTTAAGGAAGTATCTTCGCCCTAGCATTTGTTAGGGCGAAGATTGATGACGACTATTGAGGCTAGACCCCTCGAAGAAGCATTTGATGTCGAAATAGAATTTGAAGAAACCGACGATGACAATGGCTTAACGCGATCGGACGTTACACCGGTTGTAGTGTTTCTGCTACCGGGCATAAACTCGTCAAAAAGCTGGGCAAGCGTATTCCATAATTTTTCAAACTCGCCAACAGCAAGACAGTTAATCACCGAAACAGTCAGTGGACCAAGTGATCTTGATACAGTTGATCTGGTATTTCGCTTTAGACTGAAGAGCTTTCGGCGTGACTATGTACATCAAATCACCGCGGCTCTCGACAAGCATAAAGCTGAACATCCCAGTTTGGATGTTGCATTAGTTTGTCACAGTATGGGGTCAGCCATTTTTGCTGATATTGTTGAAGATATAGCATCGTATAGTGACAAAAATCCCAACATTGAGTTTCATCACGTGATTTTCTTGGGCAGCGTGTGCAAAAGAACTCACAACCTAAATCTAGGTAAATTCTGCAAGCGGTTGGTCAATGATGTGGGCGAGAGGGATTTTTGGCCCATCGCTGCTTGGTTTGTAAATCCGTTGAAGTATGATCCTGTTGGCCGATTTGGGTTTCATCGAACGATGGTTACCGACCGCATATTTCCCGAAAATGACCATTCGAGCTGTGTGGGCGATGACCACCTTCGAACGTGGGTTCTACCCGTAGTCGAAGATGGGATAATTCGGAAACCTGAATTTAGGCGTACATCAAGCCCATACAATTTGGTCAGGCTTTTACACGCGGTATTTTGGGGATTGCTAGTTTGCCTTGGCGCTTTGACACTCTTTTCGATTGTTATGTAGAGAACCATATGCGCCAGCATATGAAGGCCTAAGTACCTCTCAGGTACTATGCGAAAATCAGGTACAAAAGGTCTATCCGGCGAGAGGATGTAATCCTACGTGTGTTTAGGAAACAGGATAAAGCACATGGCATGCCTGCCGACGTGATTTCACTCAGGTTACAGGGGCATACCCCTATACCGTGATGCAGTTATGACGCTATGCCCCTGTAAAGGTGAAGGGGTATAGGGACATGGGGGCATAACTCTGCTACATTTGAAAAAAACAAAGAGCAGACCCTATGAAAACAGTAGCTTTTGTGACCCAAAAAGGGGGCGCAGGGAAAACAACTCTTGCATCAGCTTTGGCTGTGGCAGCGCATGAGGCAGGGGAAAAGGTCGTCATCCTCGATCTAGACCCACAAGAGTCTTTGACTATGTGGGGCGACCGGAGAGATGCTGAGTTTCCCGCATATGACACAGTCGGGCCAGAGCAAATCAAACGCCTGCCTGAAATCATTCCAGCGCTTAAGAGGCAGGGCTACACCCTCGTAATTCTCGATACGGCTGGGATTGATGGCACAGCAACTCACGCAGCCATGACGGTTGCCGATCTGTGCCTCATTCCAACACGTCCGATGGCGATCGACATTCGAGCGATTAAAGAGACGTTTGAGGCGGCTGTTCGTTTGGGCAAAGAGTATGCGTTTGTATTGAATAGCTGCCCAACGCAACCAAACAATCCAAGAGCTCAAGAAGCCGCTACCGCGCTTGAAATGTGGGGGGTTCTTGCGGAGCCAATGATTGTGCAGAGAGTGGCTTACGGTGATGCATTTGCAGAGAGCCTAGGCGTCACGGAATACGAACCTGAAGGCAAAGCCGCACAGGAGATGCGAGGCCTTTGGGAGTGGATGAAAAACAAAATGGAAGGCAAGAAGAATGGCAAGAAGAGCATTATCTGAGACACTGGGCCTTGATGAAGTGCAGAAAGAGGCGGAGCCAACAAAAGTTGTGCCTATCGCACATGAAGCGAAGTCAGAGAAACCTGTAAAATCGAGCCTATACCTTCCGCCCAAGGCATTGCGTAAGCTCAAAGAGCTCGCATTGTCGAAAGATTGCAAGGTGCACGATCTTTACATTCAAGGCATTGACCATGTCTTGAAAAGCGAAGGTTTTCCAACAGTTAAAGAGTTCTCTGGAAAATAGAGTTATAGGGGTTTACCCCTATAAATCCGCGCAACTTCAAGCCTTGCCGTGCTTTTTGAAGTATGAACGGCAGAAGCCTAAGAACGCTTTGTCAGGATTGTTTGGAGGGTCCATACCCTTTGCGTTCATCCATGAGCGCCATTCCTGTTCTAAGAAATACACATCCCATGTGGGTGCCTCTTCCCGAGCTTTAGCAAAGGTTTCTGTCTGCAGCATTAGGCGGCCAGAAATGACTTTGTGCGTGACATGCTTGCGATTTCTGAAGATCAACATCTCCCGCGTCTCATCTTCATACTGAACAGAGTAGTCGGGTAGGTGGTCAGCCTCCATAATCGGCTGAAGGAGCTGACGAAACTTTTTCAGAGTGGTTTGAGATCCGGTTTTTTTGAGCAGCAGTCTGATGGAAACTTTCCACTGTTTTTGAGCTCCGCAATGCTTGCGTACGATCTCATAAACACGCCTTTCAATGGGCTTCCGTAGGCGGAAGTAGTCTGGGTGGAGTGTAAGTACCTCATTGGCTTCAATGGCGTTAAATAGCCAATCTGATAGGGTAATGCTCCAATCTGTAACTTCACCACTCTTTAGCTTCCTGCGAATGCGACTCTTTTCGATCAATCCAAAGGTATCGGTTTGTTCCACGCCACCTGTGACAATGTCTGTGGTAATTGTTGTACCTCGCAGCCGTTTTAGAGCTGCCCTTAGCCCTTCGTAGGATTGACCATTGGTCATACGGTTCGAGAACCTCAAGAAGTCCAGCGCATTAAATGAAACTTCTCGACTGTACGGCAAACCTTGGTTCTTGGCCTCCATGATCTGACTGATTGCAAAGATTAGAACGTCTTTGTCGTATATGGTCGCGAGGCCTACAACACTGGGTGTTATCTCCACACGATTGCCGTTGTGCTCGTACACACGAGGTGTTGTGTCGGGCTTTGTTGACAGAGCAAAAATGGGGTGCTCCATCGAAGCGCTATCATCTTTGAGTGGGACGTCACCGAGATCGCACAAAAACAGCTCCCCTTGAGGGTGACGGACTGGAAGCAACTGCTTTTCACGCATGATGTCTCGCTCTGTTTGAGTCGATATTTCAGGTACCACTGTGTTATACTGTCGATATTTCAGGTACCGGTCAAACCATTCGATATTTCAGGTACCATTTTGGTGCAACTTTTGCAGGCAGTTTTTCGATATTTCAGGTACCATCTGTCGATATTTCAGGTACCTTTTTTCGATATTTCAGGTACCTTGTGGTAAATTTATTTGAATGGTTTCAGATATTTATTGCCATTCCTAGCAAGCTTAACACCTATCTAACACCTATTTAACACACACATAAGCAAAGTAACCTGTGGATAACTTCAAAAATCTCACCAAAATCCACGAAAACAGCAAAGGGGGTCTCATTGCCGACCCCTTAACCCCCCGCTAGGATACTTCAGGACGAATGAAGAAATGTCCGTCCAAAATTTTGATCTTTAGAAACAACTGGGTTAAAATGAACCTACGGTACAGGCTGGGAAGCCGATGGCCGTGACGGATGAAGGGGAGGGCTTAGCCCTCCTTTTCTACTTTTTTCTGATAGCTGTTCCAAAAACATACACGCCGTACGCGGGATATGACGTTCGCCAGTAGTCATTGCCAGCTGGAGTCATCATCGATTTATCGACACTGAACTGACAATTGATCACTTTGTCAGCGCCAAGCTTCTCCGCTTGCAGCCTAAGACTGTCGAGAGCTCCAACCTGAGCAACACCTAAATAGGCCTGAATAATCCCATTATCTTCATCCAACACCGCGCGATCAAAACCATCACCACAAACAGTACCAAGACATTCATATCCTTCTGGAATTTCTGAACCTGTAATCATTTCCATTATCATTTCTCCATTTCTAGTATTTGATAAAACGGCAACTTGCCGAGAAGGGCAGGGTGTTCACCCTGAGAAACAACGATCACGTTATCTCGATAACGCGGCCCAGTAAGATCACTTGCAGTGGCAAGCGGTGTTTTCTCCCCATGGATTAGGGAGTGTCTGTCGCCCAATTGCTTAGAAAGCTGGGCGGCTCCATCTTCCCCAACGTTCATGTAGGAAACGACACCGCAGCTATTGACCATGCCTTCAGCAATGTCGCGACCGTAGGCGTTGTGAAGCTGGCCCATGTACTGAGCAAACAACCAAGTGCGCAGCCCATAGCTACGGCCAACCTCAATGGCTTTTGTGATAGGCTCCATGCGTCCAAGCTGGGGCGCTTCATCCAGAAGCAGCAGAGACTTTACAGCCGTACTTTGGGACTTGTCCGCAGGGGTGAGTGCGGCCACGTGCTGAGCGATGATGACGCGCAGCACAGAGGCGTACATTTCAACCGCTTCCAAAGGAACGCAGAGGTACACGGTCGTTTGTTCCTCGCGTAGCGTTTTGGGGTTCCAATCGCTATGTTTAGTGATCGAGGCTAGGCGGTCATCTTCCCAAATAGACAGATGGCCCCGCATCGTTTCTATGTTGCCTTCAAACATTTTGGGGCTACGCGCCACAAGGGAGGACATAGACTTGCCAGCACGTCTAAGGCCCCCAATGTCGCTGTTTGCCATGACAAGCGTTATGTCTACGAGATCTTCTTCAGAAGCCGCCAAACAATCCATGACAGTTTCCATGGATTTGTTTTCTTCGTGCAGGACGACATAGCAGATAAAAGCGGCTAGCTGGTCGCGAGCGCGGCGTTCCCAATGGGCATCGCCCTTTCCGTCTGGACGGATAAGGGCCGAGGCAAGAACGCCTGAATCGTTCCAAACTTCCATTGGGTCACGGGAGACAAAATCGAGCGGGTTGTAGTGGTGGCTTGTCTGGTATTCGTAGGGGGAGAATGTTGAAAACATCGCCAATGCGCAAATTGGCGGTTTCATCAAAGCACTCGCCCTTGATATCGAGCACAATGGCCGACCCCTGAAAGTATTTCAGAGCAGGCAGCACATGGCATTGTGTTTTGCCAGAACCAGGAGCGGCAATCGTGACCAGGGACTTTTCGCCCTGGTACCACAGGGCATAATCTCCGAGGACACCGAGCAGCAGGTTGTCGTCTTTTGTGGCATCAAAACTGAAGCTTTTGCTTGTGCTGATATCTTGCTCAGAAAACCAGCCTGAGCCCCCGTGTAGAACTTCGTTCAAGAGCTCACCTAATGTTTCGCCTTTATGTCTTTCTAACGCGCTATAGATCAGCCCTAGAGCAGATTCATAGCCCGTCTTTTTGGCTTTAAGAAACCCTTTCTCCTTGAGGACTTTGACCATTGCTTGCGCTTCTCGGTGTTCCTTGGCCCGTGCAAGTGGGCCGTCTTCAGGATCACCGATCCAATGGGTAGAACCAGCCCCGCCGTTATATGCCATGCAAGACATATATCCATTGTAGAATATGTCATTGACCGCGCCCAGCACGTTCAAAATTTCAATCCAGCGTGTGACGAGAATTTCTTTCTCATTCATGCTGAGAACCGAAGAGACGAAGCGCACACAACCCATGGCATCGCCTTTGATTTTTCCTGTGGGCGTGTCGTAGTTTCGATTTATTTCTGCGATTTTCGCAGCGGTTGTTTGGTCAATGATTAGGTCAACAATTCGGTGATGTGGTTCGTTATGTGTCATGTTCAAATTCTACCGTGCTGGGGAAAATCCCCAGACCCCTGCGCCCTTTGCAAGGCCGTGGATACAGCACTATCAGAGATTGCAAGCATTTCTAGATTTTTTGCATGACGTTGCTTTCGCGTGGTTTGTGAATATATTGGTGCTGTATCTTTAGAGCGCACTTATGGGTTTTAGGACAAAACCCGTGGCTCACGCGAGGAAAAATGGCGATATACAGCCTCAATCACAAAGCGATTGGGAAAGCTTCTCAAGACAAGCCGTTCACTTCAGCGGCTCATATCCGCTACATCACCCGCAACAATGCCTGTCGCGAAATCTTAAGCGACAGGATGCCTAACGACCCGCAGAAAGCGCAACGCTGGATGCGGAAGGAAGAAGCTGAAGATCGCAAGAATGCGCGGGTGTGTGACAAAGTAATGATAGCTCTTCCAAAAGAGCTATCCGCTGAAGAGAGAACCGAGCTTGTCAAAGACTTCGCACAGCGTGTGACACAGGGGCAGGCCCCGTGGTTTGCCGCGATCCATGATCGAGGCAAAGACCGAAAAAACCCACATTGCCATTTGGTTTTTCGGGATCGTGACAAGAAAGGCAAACGGTGCCTCTATATGTCTGCTGGGAAGTCAGAACGCGCCCTTCTGGAAGAGAAAGGCATCGATGTCATGACGACAAAGAGAATGCGCGTCATGTGGGAGAAAGCGGCCAACGAGCACCTAGAACGGTGCGGTCATCGTGAACGGATTGACCACCGCTCTCTTGCCGATCAGGGGTTAGAGCGAGAGGCCACCATTCATGAAGGGCCAAAGCTTCGCAAGATGCTTGCCCGTGGCGTTCGACCTGAAAGCAAGGAGGTTCAAATCGGTAATCAGCCGACCGCCAAAACAGACAACAGAACAGTTGATTTTTCCGTCATCGATGAAGGAAAGACACGGCAGGATCGAAACCGAGAAATTGTCAGGGACGCGGCTATGTCGCGTTTGCGGGATCGGCGTAAATCTGAAGAGATTGACCGCCTATCATTTAGAGATCGAGACTTTGGCAGGGATGATGATAGGGAGCGCGGCCGATAGCAATCGGTCCCAGCCATCCCTTCATTTGTCTTAAAATATCCTCGGGGGGTGTGGGGGGCAGACAGCCCCCCACCGCGACTTGAGCCGCTATTTTTTAGGTTTGGTACGACGACGGGACTTGAACCCGCATCTACCTGCCCGTACTTCTCAATTGTCACATCAAGGTTCCGTAGACAGCAGGCGCTCTATCCGCTTGAGCTACGTCGTATTCCGTCGCGCCTTCCGCACCAAGTAGTCAGGGTCGGAAGGGGCTATTTCTTCAAGACGATGAACCAGTGGTTCAGGGTCAAAGATAACGCGTCCGCTATCATCGGTTTCTTTTTTGAGTAGGCCAACCTTCTCAAGGTGTTGCATCGACCGTTGCACCGTGCGTGGTGTAAGACCAATGCGCTGTGCAATAGTTGTCGATCTTGGAAATGGCTTCTGGTCAGGGTACCACCAATGCATCAAAATATTGAGCAGCACGACCAAGTCGGTTGCGGATAGCTCTAGTTTTGATTGGTTCTTCAACAGTAAATCTGGGACCGCCTGAAATCCTGCTACCGCGGCTTCTCCATACTTCGTGTAAATAGGGAGCGCTGCAGCTTCTGCTGGCGAGGGTGTATCCATGTACCCAGAGTATGTTGGTTTCTGTTCCATGTTCTTGCACTTAAGGGACAGCACCTGAATAATCAAGATATCTGTTTAATTTAGCGACACTGATGTCGCAAAATCAATGACACCCATGTCGCAAGAGCCCCAAAATTCCGAATTTTGACGTCGAAATGGAAGAAGTTTTGGCGCTTTCGCGGAAGAAACGACACCTTTTTGACCATTAGGGCTGGCTAATCCAAGGTCACCTAAAACGTCAGCAAAAGCTCTCCGGAACAATGGGTGAACATTGAAGGCGATAACTCAATATAGTATATGTGGTCCCAACGTATACAAAATAAAGAGAGTTGATGTGGTGCAAGAGACGCGAGCAATTGGCAGAAAAGCGGGCAGATCATTGCTGCATAGCGTACGAACAGCCAAAGCGATTGGTCGTGAGCTCAACACTTATGTCACCATAAATTATTGGGAGCTTGGAAGCACTGAAAACTCAATATTTTGGGATTTTGCCAAAACACGCACAGAATGGTTCCTACGATGGTCTCGGTATGCGCCGAAAAAGGGTGGGCAAAGAAACGGCCCGCCGACGTGGACATACGTTCACGAGGCGCCGAACGGCCTTGCCCACACGCACTGGATTGTACATGTGCGACCGGAGAATGCTTGGCGCTTCAAGGCCGCTTTAGAAAAACAACTGAAGAAACAGTTTGGCTTGGATAGATTGCCTTCCGGTGCCCTCCACATTGAGAGCGTCTACAATGGAGAAGGTCTAAAGCTATACTTGGCAAAAGGAATACAGCCTATGTATGGCGATCTTTGGGGTATTAGGCATGAAGACATGGGTAGGATCGCCCAT
>NZ_JAGHQY010000018.1:0-10708 GCF_017744035.1 Shimia sp. R11_0
AATCATGTTTGGTAGGTTGAAGGATTGGCGGCGTGTGGCAACCCGCTACGACAGATGCCCGAAGGTCTTCCTGTCCGCAGTCGCCCTCGCAGCACTCGTGATCTACTGGCTATGAGTCCTGACCCTACTCAATCTTGTTCTTCGTGGTTGTTTTCACATTAGGTGGCATGCTGGCGTTTGTGATCACTCGGCCATGGGGCAAGCGGGCGGCAAACCAAAGCCTGTAAAAATCCTTGGCTGCTTTGTGTGGTTAGGCCACCTTCGGTTTTGCAGAAATTTGGCTAGACGCCGTCTAGCAGACATTCGCCGCGGTGCGGTATCGCAGAAGTTTGGGCTCTGACCGGACCAATGCTGCACGGGAGACAGGCACCCGCTTTGGAATGGCGAACGGCAGGACCGTTCGCCAAGGTAACTCAGATATCGATACGCTCAGCGATGCTCAGAGCATCCTCAAGTTCAACGCCGAGGTAGCGCACTGTACTGTCGACCTTCGTGTGGCCGAGCAGCAGTTGGACCGCACGAAGATTGCCGGTCTTTCGATAAATCTCCGCCGCTTTTGTCCGGCGGAGCGAATGGGTACCATATCCACTTGGCTCTAGCCCGATCGCTGTGACCCAATCGCGCACCAACCGACCATATTGGCGGGTTGAGATGTGGGGCCGGTCATGGAAGCGGCTTGGAAACATGAACCGACAAGCAAACATCTCGGGTGATTTGACCCAGGCTAAGACGGTTTCACGCGTGTTTTCCGTCAGTTCAAACTGAACCGGTCGCTTGGTTTTGCTCTGGATGACCGATACACGTTCTCGGACGCGGTCATCTTTGACGAGGTCGGAAACGGCCAGTTTGACCAGATCACAGCCACGCAGCTTGCTGTCGATGGCGACGTTGAATAACGCCAGATCGCGTAGATAACCCGCCAATTCAAGCCGGGCCCGGATCGCCCAGACCTGTTTTGGCAGCAACGGCTTCTTCTGACCGATGATGCGTCCTTTGTTCCAAGCCTTGCGTTTTGGGGTGACTGCGGGAAGTTGGACTCTTGGCATGATATGCCCTCCGATCCTCCCTCCACACCCAATCATCAGCACCGCGCTGACGGGACAGCTCTACAGTCTGAAGGAATGGCCGGTGTCAGAGACGCACGACGTTGGTCGTTGTCGCGCAAGCATTGGGCAGTTCAGAGCCCAAAGTGTCGAATGCTGCGCGGTTAACGAAAGGCAGCTAAGCGCGATAAAGTAGACTTTGGAAGGTTGCCCTTGCCTAGGCTCGGAAACCTATCCTTGTCGAATTTGCGCAAGCGAGTTTTCGGACCTCCGATGTTCGTACTCGGGCACTTTTTGATTGAACGTCGCCAGCAAAAGTGCTCACTAAAAACACGAACCCCGGCAATAAAGGCATTGCGCGCTGCTGTCAGGGTGAGCGGAGCCACTTCGCTCATCAGAGACCTAAGCCGGTCTCCCGCGTGCACTTGGCTCCCTCCATGTAACTTTTAGGCGGCGCGCCGCCACAGGCACGAGGGTTTTACTATGCTGCACAACGACAAACTAGAACAATGGGATCGTGAAAACTTCTTCCACCCATCCACTCACTTGGCGGAATTTGCACGGGGCAATGTGCCTCATCGTGTGATCACCGGAGGCACTGGTTGTCACATCGAAGACCGTGACGGAAACTGCCTACTCGATGCTTTTGCCGGTCTTTACTGCGTCAACGTAGGCTACGGCCGCGCCGACATCGCCGACGCGATTTCGGATCAGGCCAAAGAGCTGGCTTACTACCACTCCTACGTGGGACACGGCACCGAAGCCTCTATCACTTTGGCCAAAATGGTGCTCGAGCGCGCGCCCGACCACATGTCGAAGGTCTATTTCGGTCTCTCCGGCTCGGACGCCAATGAAACCAACGTCAAACTGATCTGGTACTATAACAACATCCTGGGTCGCCCTGAGAAGAAGAAGATCATCTCCCGCTGGCGTGGCTACCACGGCTCCGGCCTGGTGACCGGCTCTCTGACCGGTCTGGAGCTGTTCCACAAGAAATTTGACCTGCCGCTGGCGCAGGTGGTGCACACCGAAGCGCCTTACTACTTCCGCCGCGAAGACCAGAGCCAGTCCGAAGAGCAGTTTGTCGCCCATTGCGTTGCCGCACTGGAAGAGACTATTGCCCGCGAAGGCGCCGACACCATCGCAGCCCTCATTGGCGAGCCGGTTCTGGGCACCGGTGGTATTGTGCCCCCACCTGCTGGCTACTGGCCTGCCATCCAAGCCGTTCTGGAAAAGCACGACATCCTGCTGGTCGCGGATGAAGTTGTCACCGGCTTTGGCCGCCTTGGCGCGATGTTTGGTTCTGACCACTACGGACTGAAACCAGACCTGATCACCATCGCCAAAGGCCTGACCTCCGCCTACGCGCCGCTGTCCGGCTCGATTGTCTCTGACAAAATGTGGTCTGTTCTGGCAAAAGGCACCGACGAAAACGGCCCCATCGGTCACGGCTGGACCTACTCCGCCCACCCAATTGGCGCCGCAGCAGGTGTGGCCAACCTCAAGCTGATCGACGAACTCAACCTCGTAGAAAACGCTGGTACTGTGGGCGCTTATTTCAACAAAACCATGTCTGAAGCCCTCAGTGCACACGCCAACGTGGGCGACGTTCGTGGCGAAGGCATGCTGTGTGCCGTGGAATTTGTCGCTGATAAAGACAGCCGCACCTTCTTTGATGCGGCCGACAAGATTGGGCCGCAAATTGCCACCAAACTGCTGGAGCAAGACAATGTGATTGCCCGCGCCATGCCACAGGGTGACATTCTGGGCTTTGCCCCACCATTCTGCCTGACCCGCGAAGAAGCCGACTTGGTGGTCGCCGCCACCCTGCGCGCTGTCACCTCCGTCCTGCCGTAAAGCCCGAAAAGGAGCACGAGATGTCTCAATCCAAAGCCCCTTTCAGCACCGCTGAATACAATCGCCGCCTCTCCAAAACCCGCGCCGCCATGGCGGACGCGGGGCTAGACGCACTGTTTGTGACCGACCCGTCCAACCAGGCTTGGTTGACCGGATATGATGGCTGGTCGTTTTACGTCCACCAGGGTGTGATTGTGACCATGGAAGGCGAACCCATCTGGTGGGGGCGCTACATGGATATGATGGGCGGCCGCCGCACCTGCTGGATGGATCATGCCAATATCCTCGGCTACGGCGATCATTTTGTGCAATCCACGGTTGTGCATCCGATGCAGGACCTCGCAGAACAGCTCAAAACGCGCGGCTTCACGGCCGCGCGGGTTGGCGTGGAAATGGAGAACTACTACTACTCCGCCAAAGCTCATGCCGTCCTCATCGAAGAACTGCCTGAGGCTACGCTGGTGGACGCCACCGCACTGGTGAACTGGCAGCGTCTGGTGAAATCTGATGTCGAGGTGGACTTCATCCGCAAGGCCGCTCGCATCACCGAAAAAGTCATGCTGACCGCCATCGACCGTGCCGCCCCCGGCGTGCGCAAAAACGATGTGGTCGCTGACATTATGAAAGCTGGAATCGAGGGCATTGGCGACGATTGGGGCGACTACCCCGCCATCGTGCCGCTCACCCCTTCTGGTCTAGACGCCACCGCCGCCCACCTCACCTGGGACGGCGCCCCAATGCGCGCAGGCGAAGCTACCTTCTTTGAGCTTTCCGGCTGCTACCGCCGCTACCACGCCCCGATCAGCCGCACCGTGTTTCTTGGCACGCCGTCTGACGACATGCTGCGCACTGAGGCAGCCCAGCTGGAAGGCATCGCCGCCGGTCTGGACGCCGCCCGCGCGGGCAACCGTACATGCGACATCGCCAATGCCTTTATGGAGGTGCTTGCCAAACACGGCATCGAACGCTCTGGCCGCATGGGCTACCCCATCGGCCTCAGCTACCCGCCTGATTGGGGCGAGCGCACCGCCTCGATCCGCTCTGAGGATGAAACCGTGCTGCAACCAGGCATGATCTTCCATTTCATGCCCGCCCTCTGGATGGACAGCTGGGGACTGGAGACCACCGAAACCATCCTGATCCGCGAAAAGGGCGCCGCAGAGCCGCTCTGCGATCTGGAGCGCAAGCTCATCGTCAAAGGCTGACCCATGCTGGAGACCACTAAACAGATCCTCTCCGACCTGATCGCCTTCCCGACGGTCTCGGTCGACAGCAACCTCGACATGATCGCTTACCTCGCCGCACGTTTGGAAGACTGCGGCGCCAAGGCGCAGATCTTCCAAGACGAAACCGGTAAAAAGGCCAACCTCTTTGCCACCCTCGGCCCTGAGATCGACGGCGGCATCGTGCTCTCTGGCCACACAGACGTGGTGCCAGTCGCCGATCAGGACTGGACCACCGATCCCTTTGTCATGGAGGAGCGCGACGGTCGACTCTACGGGCGGGGCACCTGCGACATGAAAGGCTTCATCGCCGCCGCCATTGCCATGGCGCCCAACTTTGCCCAGCGGGTCACCAACATGCCCGTGCATTTTGCCTTCACCTATGACGAGGAGACCGGCTGCATTGGCGCAGGCCATTTGGTTGAGGCCCTCAAGGAGAGCAACATCAAACCGCGGCTGGCCATCATCGGCGAGCCAACTTCCATGCGCATCATCGAAGGCCACAAAGGTTGTTTTGAGTACAGCACGCGTTTTCAGGGTCTGGAAGGCCACGGCTCCGCCCCTGATCTGGGCGTCAACGCTGTCGAATACGCCGCGCGCTACGTTTCCTTCCTGCTGGGGCTCAAGGCCAAGCTTACCACCATGGCGCCCGCGAGTAGCCGCTTTGAGCCGCCATGGACCACCGTGAACGTCGGCGCGATCCGTGGCGGTAGCGTACACAACGTCATTGCCCCCAAGGCGCAGGTGGATTGGGAAATGCGACCCGTCCAAGCCAGCGATACTTCCTTTGTGAAAGAGGCGCTGAAAGCCTACTGCGAAAACGAGCTCTTGCCCGCGATGCGCAAGGTCTACCCCGACGCACAAATCTCCACCGAGGTGGTGGGAGAAGTTGCCGGGCTAATCCCGAAAGACAGCAATGAAGCCCGCAAGCTGCTGATGGAGCTCACCGGTGCAAATGGCGCTAACCTCGTGCCCTTTGGTACCGAGGCAGGCTTGTTTCAATCGATGGGTATGGATGTGGTTGTGTGTGGTCCTGGCTCGATTGAACAGGCTCACAAAACTGACGAATTCTTGTCGCTAGACCAATTGGCACATTGTTTAGAACTGCTCGAAAATTTGAACAGAAGGATCTCTGAGAAGTGAGTGGAGCAGCAAAGAACCCCTAGAACGCGGGTCCTACGAATGGCCATTCCCTACTGCGAGGGCCATTGCGGAGGTCACTCTGAGCCGCAATCAAATGCCCAACTCGGACTCATTGCGTACCTCCGCTTCAAGCAGATGGCGAAGGTTCGCTTCGGACTGAAAACGGTCATTGCTAAAGTTGACCTCGACGACGGCAACGTCCGCGACCCGTGAATTGCCTTCGCAAGCCGCGCTGCGCCATGAACGAATGGCAGCGATACCCGCCGCTGCGCGGCGTCACGAACCGCGCAAGTGCAACAATTTTTGTGCCGCGTGCGCACGCAGCGAGAAAAGGCGATGGCCGGGTTGGGCTCTCTTGAGACCTTAGCCGCAGCGTTGATGAAGGGCCGCTATTCAGATTGGGTCAGAAATGCTTGACGTTTGGGTCAGAATTGAATGACGCGATTTGCAGATTTATTGAGGTTTTGGCTGTCAATTGAGTCAAACATCAGTGACGTTCCACACTTCCTGTTGTGAGATGACACATAGTTCTCCCATTTGCGACAGAACCTTTCCATTCTCATTGCTCGATGTTGAACCTCACACGACTTTGACCTTTGCGTCATAAACTGACGCAACATCTCCATTTTGCTCCCTCAGGCTGTTTCGATTGATCTGACTTCCCTTTTCGGAAAATCAGGGCTGACTTGCAGGTTCAGTCGGCGAAGCCGCCTGCTCCTGCTGATCTGCCACGTGGCGAACGCGAGAGGGGGCGAGGCAATGCTATTCGACAGGGGTGGTGCGGCCCGCAGGCGTAGCCGAGGACACGGCCCTGTCTAATAGGGTTGCCCGAGGGGGAGGGTAGCGCCCTCACCCTGACGGCCAGGGGCGTTTGGCTTGTCCAAATCCCGCTGGCCCAACAAGCAAGAGCGGCGGGGCCATAAGCCCCACCACAACCGACGTCGCACTTCAGAAACCACTATTTGTGCCGACGCTGATGAGCGCTGCGGGGTAACACGAACGGCTCTTTGCGGTCGTTCACAACAACGTCGGGCGCTGCGACGCAGCTTCTCCAAACCAGACATTCGTGCATCCTGCAGAATTTCAGTATGCCGAATGGCTCCAATGCGGACGGAACCGCCGTTGCCTCTTTCAAAACGAACGGCTGCCATGCACGCTTTGCGTCCGCAGCAAAGAATAGCAAGGGCGGAAACCGGACTTTCGCTGCGTTCGGCGTCAATGGCAGCAACGCAAAAAAAACGGGCTTTGAAAAGTTTTGCTTCTGGCCCAAAGCGGACCACTCTGCTCGCCGAAGTGCAGGTCAGATAACTGAACGATGTTAATCAGACGAGCCTCATACACGTAACAAAAAAGACTTCCGATGGACATCGCGCATCAGTTGATAGGTTCTGTTGGCGCATCCTAGTGTAATCAATTTGCTTGAAACAAGGGGCTCAATTGATGTGAGATATCAAAGGGCCTCCAGGTTCTTTTCACTAAGCTCTCGCTGAGACGCAAAAGATCAGTCTGCTATGGGCGCTTCAACCGCCAAACGAGCCACTTCGAGACCCAAATCCACTGCGGGATGCTACTGTTGTGCGAGTTTGGATTCTTGGCGGTGCTTTTACAACTTTGGGATTGTAGCGGGCGATGTTTGTCCGCGTGGTGCCGTATCGTCCATTGTCCATATAGCGCACAAACCCGCCGCCGGTTGTGTAGTACCGTCGACGATCCTTTTCACGATACACCGGACGCACAAGATTGGAGACAACCTGACCCGCAATTGCTCCAGTCACGAGGTACCCCAGTGGCGACGGTGAGTAGTAGACAGGGGATGCGGACGACACTGCGGAGCATTCCGACCTGCCGTGCTCTGATTCACAGAGGCTCATCGAATTATATCTGGGTGCGGTTGCATCATGGATGCGCAGACCTTCGGTCAATAGTGGCGCACAATCGAGATCCGGCACAAACTCCGAGGACACGCATTCCGCCTCAGATTTGTACAGTTCACCTTCGGTGTCGACGTCTTCTTCACAAGCCGCCAGAGCCAATGTAGCCGAAGCCATCGTCAACAGTTTCACCGAGCGAGAGCGTTTCATGGCGATATTCTCCCTGTTTTCAATCAGTAGGTGATGCAGGCTGCGTTAAGCATGCCAACAGTGACCGAAAGACCAGCCAACTTGATGCTGACAGCGATTTCACCTTTGCTTATCCGCTCCGAAACCAAGGGATAGAAACGTCGAAAAACCAGAAATACCAAAAGCTGAGCCATGCCAGCGACGAGCCCCCACACAATGAAGTCCACCAGATTGACAGAGTTTGCCGCTGCACTGGCCAATGGAATTGAGAAACCCACAAAGGCGGCGCTCAGCACCACAGATGCAGCGGCATTGTTGTCTTTGATAAGGGCAATTTCGTCGTTGGGTGTGAGCCTCATATAGATGGACATAAAGAGCATCAGAAGGATCAGTGCAGTACCAAAATACATCAAAAAAGGCACAAGACCTGAAAGTGTTGCAATGATTGTTGTCATCTCGGTTTCCTTATTAAGTCAAAAGAGCGTGCTGGGGGATGGCACGGCCAATTAGGAAAGACGCAGCGCGTTCGCCGTCCTCGGGCTCCTCAAGGTTGACCAAAAGCATCTCATCGGTGCCGTCACTCAGTCCCCGCCCAAAAAGCATCGCTGTTTGATAGATTTGGTTGCTAGGCTCAGCACCGTCGGTGTCATGAATGTCTTCGATGTAGCCCATTGGTGCTTCGTCTTCTGGCGTGTGATTAAACCAGACGCGCGAAAATTCAGTCGTTTCTGTTCCAGAAGACAGAGCAAAGCTGGCCTTGCGTATCGCCGTCTTTAATTTGTTCCAATCTTCATTTTTTGACAGGTACTGAACGTCAAACGCATACCACAGGACGATTTCGTCGATCCGCGTGTCCTTGTGTCCATCGCCGCCCTGAACCTGGAGCAAAAAACGATCATCATTGGGATAGAACCGATGCAAAAAGGACTGCTCCCCCAAATCACAAATACCTTGGGCGACTATCTGCAAATCGCTCTCAGGGACAACAAACAATGCATCCTCGGGAAGCAACTTTCGTTCCACCACATCAACTGTGAAGGTACGCCCCAAAGTGAGGTTGGCCACCTCGGGAAGGGTTTTGTTGTTCCTTCGATTAAACAGTGATCGAAACATGTCCCCCTCCGAAACCGCCGGCAATTTGTTGCGCGGACAGACGTTTCTGACAGAGATAAAAAAACGCGCTACCTTCCTTTACCAAAGGCGGAAATGGGGCAAATGCGAAGTCGTGACCACCATCTTGAGAGACACAGATGAGAGTGGCATTTGACGCATCAAGCGCCAATTTTAATGCGGATGTGTCGGTTTGTGCATTGACCGTAGCTGAATAGATCGTCGCACCGACGTTGGCTGCAGATAGCGCTTTGAGCACCTTGCCCGCTCCCGGATCCTGAGCAGCTCTCACCAAAGCTTCTGAGGCGTTGGAGACAATTGCCTCCAACCCTGCCAGTTTCGCCGCGCGCCGCGCTGTATCCCGATCTTCAAAGAAGGCGGCGATGTGCAGCTTCTCGTTTAGCTCACGGATCGCCAAACACGTGTTGAATGTTTCTGCATCTGACCCGGCATAAACCATGACTTTTTCGGCCTCCGCAATCGCCGCGCGCTTCAGAGATGACAATGCGTCAAGGCGATCAGATTTCACCAATTTGATACCTTCTGGCAGATCCACGTCTGAATTCTTTGTCAGCAACACGATGTCCTTGTCGCCGTCTTGTCCAGCAATCAGGTTTTCGATCATGACGGGTGTGTGATCTCGGTGATACCCCACAATAACGGTGGCACCTTTGAGTTTTTCGTAGCTCCCAAGTCCATCGGCCATGCGCCTAATCCTTTCTACCATGCCACCAGCAAGCCGCCCAAGAAATGCCGAAAACACCAACAGTGCGCCGGGGAAGAACCAGAACGCGGCAATCAGACGCCCCGTTTGGGTCTGCGGCGACATATCCCCATACCCCACCGTCGATGCCGTGGTGGCTGCGAAGTAAATGTATGTCGTGAGACTTTCGGTGATTTCCGTTTCGCCAGCAAACCGAAACAAGATCCACGAAATCGCAAAAAAAGCAGCTGTGAACAGGCTAAGAAGCCACCATTTCAAATCAAGCAGCTCGCTGTAAATGCGGGAAATTATTCTTGTAAGTATTGGCACTTTGTACGGTCTGATGTTCTGTTGTTCGGATACTTGTGTCAAAATCATCGACTGTCAAACACTTATAGGTGGTGTTTGGCCTTGAAAGTCCCTTCGCCCGTTCTTACCCATATGACTGGAATAAATGCGTTTTGAGGGGCCCCATGAATAACTCAGTAGACTTATGGACAACTCAGTCTTTGGCTGCGGCAATAACTGAGCTGGGGGAGGCTTCAGGACTGTCCTGCACCACGGTTGAGGGCTCCGACGTGATTGAAGTCACCCACGGATCTGCTGGCGATCTTGTCTTGCATGTGGCTGTCAGCGACACGCAAATTTTGACGTCAGCAATCTTATGGCCGCGCAGCGCGCAGGAGGATCCAGCGGCGTTTGAAGCTATGATGCTTAGAACGCATAAGACTCTGCTGCCTCTGTGCGCACTCAGTATTGACGTTGTTGACGGGGAAGACGTCTACGAATTGTTTGGTGCTGTGTCCCGCTCCGCGTCGTTGACCGAAATTCTGGAAGAGTTGTCAGCGATTGCCGAAAGTGCTTTGGAATTGGCGAAAGACATCGGCCCCCGTTCAACCGAAGGAGATACGGTATGAGCATTTGGAAAAAACTGGTCACTGCAGTTAAAGGGGGCGCTAACGAAGCCGCCGAAGCTGTGGTCGATGCCAACCTGATGCGCATTCTGGACCAGGAAATGCGGGAAGCCAAAGATGCAATTTCCAAGGCGAGAGATGAAAAATCCCGCATGGTTGCCAATCGCATGACCAAGGAAAAATCCGTTTCTGAGTTGATGGCCGAAATTGAGCGCCGCACCAACGCCGCAAGAACGGCCAAACAACAAGGCGACGAGCCTCTGGCGGTGGAAATCATCGAGAGCGTTTTGAAACTGCGCGACAAAGCGGAAACCGAACAGGGCCTCGCGGATCAGTATCGGCAGACCGAGGACGGCATGGACGCCGCGCTGAAACAATCTCAATCCCGGATCGAGACGCTACAGCGTAAAATCGAAGCCGCAAAGGCCAATGAGGCCTTGATTGCAGCCCAAAAAGCGGCCGCTGTCGGTACCTCGGCGTCCTCTGATCGGATGTCCAATGCCATGGCAAGCCTCGAACGTCTGGAGGAGCGACAGGCCCATCAGCAGGCCATGCTTGCGGCCGCCGACGAAGAGGTGAAGCTGGTGTCAGGGGAAGCGCTGGAAGACAAAATCAAGGCTTTGGAAAATCCAGCACGCAATGACGTGCAAGCTCT
>NZ_JAGHQY010000019.1:0-10649 GCF_017744035.1 Shimia sp. R11_0
CGCTTCGCGATCCGTGAAGGCGGCCGCACCGTTGGTTCCGGTGTTGTGTCCAAAATCGTCGAATAATCAGAGCATCTGATACGCGAAACGAAAGAGCCGCCCAACGGGGCGGCTCTTTTGCGTTGGGCCGTCTTTTTATCAGAGGCGTATAAGAGATGGTCAGCCCGCCGTGCCTTGGCTTTTCATTTCCAATAAAGACGCTAACCTGCGTCAGGCGAAAAACTGAAAAGACCTGTCTGATATGCGTTTGTTGTTCCCTTTATTGATGGTTGCACTGCCCGGTGCAACGGCGGTGGATGCTAAGCCGCTTGTTTCCAGCAGTGAAGAGACGCTGGAGAGTGTCTGTTTGAGCTATGCGGATCAGCCTGAGCGATTGATTGAGATCTGTGGGGCGGCGCTTGAAGCCTCTGGCGCCACTGAGGCACAGCGCTTGAGAATGCAGGATTCTCTGGCATGGGCCCATCAGAACCTTGGCAATCATGAAGAGGCACGTCGTCTGTTTGAGGCGATGTATGCTGCAGCACCGGGGTCCGATCTTGCGCTCAATGGGTTGGGTTGGAGCGATTTCATGCGAGACGATTACGCGCAGGCCGCCATCTGGTTTGAAAAGGCCATGGCGGTCAACCCTGAAGCGCAGGCGCTGGCTGGTCTGGGCAGCAGCCTGTACCGGGCCGGGCAAGCCTCGATTGATCAGGCGGTGGGCTATCTGGATGCGGCAATGGCGATTTCGCCGGATTACCTGTGGGCTCTGCGGGAGAAGGGCTGGCTCTACATGGAGGAGGGGCAGCCCGGTTTGGCGCAAGGCGTGTTTGAAGAGGCGTTGGATCTGTCCCCTGACGATGAAAACGCAGCTTATGGCATTGCGTATGTGCTATCTGACAAGGGGGAGTGGCAGGAGGCCTTGGGGTTCGTCAATCGCGCGTTGCAGGTGGACCCGACCTATCTTTCTGCGCTGTCGCGGCGCTCGCTGATATTGTTGAACCTGGGTCGTCCTGCGCAGGCGATGCGGGATGGTGAAACCATTGTGGCTCTGCTGCCTGACAACAGTGATGGGTATGTGCGTGTTGCGCGGGCTCAGGCGCAGATGGGGCGGACAGGGGATGCCTTTGCAACATTGGATACAGCCAAAGATAAGCTGGGTTATGAGGCTTATTTGAACTATTGGCGGGCGTCATTGCTGTTTGATGATGGGCAAAATCAGGCCGCATTACAGGCCATTACAGAGGTTTTTGAGAACGGCGAGGCGGATTATTTCGATCATGAGTTGCGGTCGCAGATTTTGTTGACAGAAGAGCAATATGTGGAAGCGCGGCAGGCGGTGAACCACTCTATCAGTGTTTTCCCGGATGAGGAGTGGCTGATCTATTATGACGCGCTGACGCTGATCGGAGAGAAGGATTTTCAGGCCGCAGAACAGCGGTTTGATCAGGCTGTGGACGCCGGTCTTCCACAGGAGGAGCTCGGGTTTTTCCTCAAGCAACTGGTGGGGGCGGCCCAATTTGTTCAGGCCATTCAGATGCGTGTGCGCTATTCGGAGAATGACGGCTGAAAGCTGCGCCCTGACGACGGTCAGTGGTTTGGGTTTTCACTAGGTTTGCCGAGGGCTGTATCTGCGGCGTCGGTGATGTTATCCAGCGCGCTCTCAATGCTGAGGCGTAGGGTTTCCATCTGTTCCTCAGAGGGCTTGCGTGGGACCGCATCGGTCCATTCCGCGCAGGTGATGACTCCGCGTGAAAAGGGCAGGGGCAGCATTTGTTTGTCCCATGTCGGGAAGCGGATCACGCGTTTTTGGGCAAAGGCTACGGTGAAGACACGCGCGCCAGAGGTGCGCGCCCAGATGATGGGCACCGTGGAGGATACGCGTGCTGGGCCGCGGGGGCCATCTGCGGCGATGCCGATAGAACAGCCCTGTTTGATGCGTTTGAGCACCTCGCGGGACAGGGTGACATGACGCTTGTGGCTGGACATGGGAATGGTTTCCCAGCCGAGCCGCACAAGAATCTGGCCCGCCAGCCGTCCAGCCCTTGCCGCAGAGGTCAGCGCACAGATGCGCGCACCTTCGGGGGCGTTGAACATGAAGGGCGCCATGATCAGGCGTTGATGCCAGACCACGAAGATCACCGGCTCGCCTCGGGCCACGCAGGCATCCATCTCTGCACAGCCAGTCCGGTCAAACCGCGAGGTGCGAAAGGCGAATCGCACATAGTGGGCAAACAGACCTTCCACTGCGCTGTTGAGCCGTGGATTGTTGGCGATTTTCTTGCGGAGACTTTTCAGGGACACGGGGCGCTTACCTCTTCACTATGGGCGCTTCTTACATCGCTTGCACAAAGCTGGCCAGAGTTGTGGTTTTTGCGCGTTTTCCCTCTTGCCACTGGCGCGGCACTGCACTACGAAACTCCCCACGTTAGGGGTATAGCTCAGTTGGTAGAGCGACGGTCTCCAAAACCGTAGGTCCCGGGTTCGAGCCCTGGTGCCCCTGCCATTTTCCCAAAGTTTAAATTTGCCTTAAGACAATCAGTTGCTGAGACTGTGGTGGATTTTGCCTGAGTCACAAATCCAGATCATCTTTGATGAAGTCATACAGATTCTGGTAGATGCCCTCACACTTTTCTCCGCGCACACATTGGGGCGATGTCGCTGGGGCGGCGCGAGGTGCTACAGGTGGAGGCGTGGGTTTGACTTTCGGCGGCTGAGCAGTGCCTGTGGGCGGCTTTGGGGGCGTGGGCTGTGGTGTCGAGGCGAGCGTGTCTAGCGGGGCCAGGCGGTTGAGGCGCTCCATTAAGTCGAAATCTGGCACGCCATCAGCGATCAGGTGATGCGCCACTTCAAAGCGCGTGATTGCCTGTCGTGTAGGGCCATCTAGCGTGCCGGTGGCGCTGCCTTTCAGATACCCAAGGGCGATCAACTGTTGTTGCATTAGGGTGATGTCCGCCCCATGCAATACAAAGCGGCGCTCACGTTGTTCAGCGCCGCGGGCATCGGTTTTTGGGCCGTTGAGGCATTGCCAGTAAGGTACGCCGGAATGGCGCCCGAGCAGCTCAATCAGGCCGAGTTCAATCAGGTTGCGCACAGCCTGTCCCTGACTTTCCAGTCGGACGATGGAAATGGGTGCGACGATATCGGCGGAGGCAATGGTGCCCCCAACCGTGCCGGTGAGGCCCCGGCGGGTCACAACCATGGAATTTGAGACCGAGCCGCCGGGCAGGACCTGACGGCTGGGATATTGCACCAGATGCAGATCCACGGAGACCACGGAGAGCGTGCGACTGTTGCGGTAAAGCGAGGTGGTAAAGCCGCGATCCCCATCCAGATCATGACCAATACTGGCATTGCGCACGGCGGTGTCTGAATCCACCTGAGAGATCGCGCCACGGATATAGAGATTGGGCTTCACTTCGCCCTTTTTGCGGGTGGTGATCAACTCCAGCTGACCAAAGCCAGAGATCCGCGCCTGATCCAGAAAGACATACCGCCCGCTTTTGCGATTCATTTGGTTGAGGGCGTTGACCAGCATGTCATCCGCCCCGACAGAGACGCTGCGGGTTTCGTCGGGAATGTCGGAGGAAGAAACCAGATAGCGTCGTTTGGGCAATTGCGCCAGTAATCCGTCCATGCAGGTTAGCGCGTGAGAAAACGACGTGAAGTTGCGCGTGGGCCGGGCATCAGGCTGTGCCACCGCGGGCGTGAAATCTGCCCGTGAGGCAGCACATCCGCTCAGAAGGCCACAAATCAGGGCAGACTTTATGCCATGTCCCACACCACCACGGAAAAACGCTGCGCAACCCACAAACACCACTCACCAAACACACCAAAAACACAGTGCTATTGAGTCTGCGCAAAATGCGTTGACGATGTCTGAACGGGCGCTCGGCATTTGAGGTAAATTTGCCTGAAAACGCGCTGATTCCGCTAACCTTTGGCTAACGGATTCATGGGACTATGAAGGGGTCTTTCCTGTGTTTTGAGTTGAGGCAATGGTATGTTTCGGGTGTTGGTTTTGCCGCTTTTTCTTTCTTTCTTCCTGTCTGCAGCGGGCTTTTGCGCGCCGCCAGAACTCCCGGTGACAGCGGACCGCTGCGCCATTCATTTTGCTTTGACGGGCATGGTGGATGAGGGGTGTGTTGCTCCTGATGTGGCGACATTGGGGGCGGCACGGCGTTTGCCACCGGCTGGATTTGATCGGGGGGCGGTGGGATTGGACAGTGTGCCGCAAGAGCAGGGGTATTTCATCCGGTTCCCGTTCAATTCAGCGGATCTGACCGCAGAATATCAGGCCCATCTGGAGCGGTTGGGGCAGATTCTTGCGGCCCCTAAACTGGCGCAACATTGTATCAAGCTGGTGGGTCATGCCGATAGTGTGGGTGGCCCGGCTTTTAATATGCGTCTCTCACAACAGCGGGCACAGACCGTGGCCAATGTGCTGGTGGAGGCGGCGCAGGTGACGCGGGCGCGGATTGCCATTGAAGGTCAGGGAGAGCGCGCCTTGATCGGGGGTATCCCCGGGCCGCATCCTCTGAACCGGCGGGTGGAAATCATGGTGCGCCGCGCGGGCGGTGATCCATGCTAGCTAGGCGTGCGCGCCATCGAGTATGCAGAGCTCTTCTCTTGGCATGGGCCATGGTTTTTGCCGCAGTAGGGGCAGGGCAGGCGGATCTGCGCGGACAGAGCCATGTGGCGCTTGTGATTGGCAGTGATGCCTACCCCGGAGAGGCGGCCTTGCGTCATGCGCGTCAAGATGCGGCGCAGGTGGCAGCGCGGCTGCGGGCGCTGAATTATACGGTGGTGTTTCTGGAGAATCCGAAAAGGCGGGACATTTTGCGCGCGCTGGCGGTGATACAGGCCACGGCGACAGAAGCGGAACAGGTGGTGATCTACCTCGCGGGACATGGGGGCATGTGGGCAGGGGAGAGCTACTACGTGCCGGTGGATGCGGTGGCAGAGGGCGGTAGAGCCTTGAGGGGAGCAATGGCCTTGCCGGTGCAGACCTTTGCCAAAGTGTTGTCGGATCGTCCACGTCAGAAGATTATCTTTTTTGATGCCTGTCGTTCCCCAAAAAGCTGGGCGCAGGATGCGCCGCCAGCACCACATTTGGGACACACGTGGTTGGCGGGGCTGGCCCTTGTTTATGCGGCTGCGCCGGGAACGATGGCGTATGATGGGGCCAAGGGGCAAAGCCCTTTTGCGAGTGCGTTTTTGCGCCATGTGACGCCTATATCGCCTGATTTGCCCGCGTTGGTGCGCCAAATCCGGCGCGATGTTTTGAGCCAGACGCAGGGGGTGCAGGTGCCGTGGATGCAATCCGCCTTGTTGGTGCAGACCTATGTTCAGAAACTGCCGAAAAGTTAGACGTCGAGCCTAATAGGTTTCTGCTCCGGCGTGAAAACACCAATGGAGGTTGCGACACTAAGGTGCGTTGGGATCCTTGCCCCAGTCCGCATCCTGCATTTCGCGCAACCGTGATGCCGTGCGCTCAAATTCAAAGGTGCCTTCCCCTTCGAGATAGAGCATTTCGGGCTCTGCCGCGGCGGAGCAGATCAGGCGCACATTGGCCTCATAGAGCGCATCGATCAGCGTAACAAACCGCTTGGCCTCGTTGAAGTTGTTGCGGCTGAGGGCCGGAATGTCTTCGAGCACCAGCACTTTCACCGCATTGGCGATGGCAAGATAGTCGCCGGGGCCCAGCATTTTGCCGCAGAGATCAAAGAAAGATGCGCGTGCCACCCCATTTCGATAGGCGGGCAGGGTGACTTCGCGTCCCTTGACGGTGAGCACCAGCGGCGCGGTTTCGCCGCCTGTGAGATCTTCCCAGATGGCGCGCATCTGGGCGCGGGCCTCTGTGCCGGCTTGCACAAAGTACACTTGGCTACCTGCTAAACGATTTTGGCGGTGGTCGTTGGGGCTAACCAGCTCCCAAACCTGTAACTGCTCTTTTATGATGGCAATGAAAGGGAGGAAAAGTTGGCGGTTGAGCCCATTCTTGTAGAGATCATCCGGCACGCGGTTGGAGGTGGTGACCACCACCACCCCAGCGGCAAAGAGCTGTTCGAACAGGCGGCCAACAATCATTGCATCGGTGATGTCGGTGATCTGCATTTCGTCAAAAGCCAGCACACGCACGCTTTGAGCGACGCTTTGCGCGACTGGAAGAATGGCATCTTCGATGCCGTCGCCGCGCGCCTTATGCATGGCCTCATGGATTTCCTGCATGAAGGCATGAAAATGCACGCGGCGCACAGGCACGGAGAGATGATCCACAAAGAGATCCATCAACATGGACTTGCCGCGCCCCACACCGCCCCAGAGATAGAGACCTTTTACCGTGGGTGGCGTTGCCTTGCGAAACCAGGTTTTCTTAACCGGCTGCGCCAGCTCTGCGCGGATGCGTTCCAAATGGGGCAGAACCGCCACTTGGGCGTCATCTGCGGTGAGGCTGCCATCGGCAACCTTGGCGGCGTAAATCTCGGGCAGCGTGCTCATAGCTGAGTGCTTAGCCAATTGCAGGCGTAAGGAAAAGAGGCGTGTGAAGGGATATTACGGGTTGTGATGACGGGGGGGACAAATGGTGAATTGACGCGAAGTTGTGCATTTGTTCAGTATGCGCGGTGCCGCGACAGGAGAGAGATGATGGCCCAGAATGTTCAGGTGAGAACACCGTTGATGACCCCGGTTTTGATTGTGGGCTGTGTCATTATTTTGGTGAGCTTTGCCGTCAGGGCCAGTTTTGGGGTGTTTCAGATCCCCATTGCTGCGGAATTTGGCTGGCTGCGCAGTGAATTTTCTCTTGCGATTGCCATCCAGAACCTTGCCTGGGGGATTGGTCAGCCGATTTTCGGAGCCATCGCTGAAAAGGTAGGTGACCGCAAAGCGATTGTGTTGGGGGCGCTGACCTATGCGGCGGGGCTTGTACTCTCGTCCTTTGCTGTGACGCCCGAGGCCCATCAGATGCTGGAGATCCTTGTAGGTTTTGGCATCGCTGGCACGGGGTTTGGTGTCATTCTGGCGGTGGTGGGGCGGGCCAGCTCTGATGAAAATCGCTCGATGTCGCTGGCGATTGCCACAGCAGCAGGTTCTGCCGGGCAGGTCTTTGGTGCGCCGATGGCCGAATGGATGCTGTCTTTCATGAGCTGGCAGCAGACTTTTGTGGTATTTGCTGTGGCGATTTTGTCTTTGCTGCTGTTGTTGCCCCTGATGCGAGCCCCTGTTGCGGCGTCCAAAGCAGAGCTGCAGGAGAGCATGGGCACGATTTTGAAGCGGGCCTTTCGCGACCCTTCTTACACGCTGATCTTTCTGGGGTTTTTCAGCTGTGGTTATCAGTTAGCATTTGTTACTGCACATTTTCCCGCGATGATCACTGAGATGTGCGGGCCGATTGCGCCGGGGGGGGCGTTGGCCTCTTTGGGGATTACTTCCACTTCGGCGCTGGGAGCGGTGGCGATTTCACTGATCGGGTTGGCCAATATCGGTGGCACGCTGCTGGCGGGGTGGGCTGGCAATCACTTTCCCAAGAAGTATCTGCTCACGGGGATTTATACTGGGCGGACCTTGGCGGCGGCAGTGTTCATTCTGATGCCGATCACACCGACCACTGTGATTGTTTTCTCTGTGGTGATGGGCTCTTTGTGGCTGGCCACGGTGCCGCTGACATCGGGTCTTGTGGCCCACCTCTATGGTCTGCGTTACATGGGCACGCTTTATGGGATCGTGTTTTTCTCCCACCAATTGGGCAGCTTCCTCGGCGTATGGCTCGGCGGGCGGATGTATGACCAATATGGCGATTACACGGCCGTCTGGTGGGTTGGCGTGGCCGTGGGCGCATTCAGTGCGATTGTGCATCTACCAATCACGGAAAAGCGCGCACCGGCAGCTGTGGCGGCTTAAGACTCTGCTGGCCAGGCGGCTTCTGCTTCGGTCAGGAGACCCTCGGCCACCAAGCGATCTGCCCAGCCCCGTGGCGTGGTGAAATGGTGGGTCTGCCAGCCACGTGCGGCAGCGGCGGCAATATTGTCTGCCCGGTCATCGGCAAAAAGCAGGCGCTCAGGGGCGATGCCGCTGTCCGCCTCCACATGAGCATAGATCGCCGGATCCGGCTTGATCAGTTTCAGCCGCCCGGAGACATATTCACGGTCAAACCGCGTGAGGAACGGGTAGACCGCCTGTGACAGCGGGAAGTTGTCATGACCAAAATTGGTGAGCGTGAAGAGGGGCACCCCCTTGTCGGCCAGCGCGTTGAGCAGATGTACGCTGTGGGGAATGGCTGGGGCGGCGAGATCGTTCCAATTGTCATTCCACATGCGCAGTTCAGCGGCATATTCAGGATATTGAGGGATGAGGCTGTCAATCATTTCCGGCAGGGAGGCACCTGCGTCGATCTTCTCGTGATGGGCATGGATATTGGTGTCGGCAAAGAAAGCGCGCCGCCGCGCCTCGCCCACGGTGCGGTCATAGAAATCTTCTGGCTGCCATTTGATCAGCACATTGCCGATGTCAAAGATGACCACGTCTATCTGGCTCATGTCGCGCCCCTGATTGTCCCTGTTTTGCCCCTTGGGGGGCTGTATGGAGAGCCTACTGTGCTGGCGATGAGAGGCAAACCGATTTTTGCTGCACTGCCGCAAAAGCGGGTCTAGCGCCGTGCGCCGGGGCGCTGCACCTCACCGGGGTTTGGAGAGCGTGCCTCGCGCCAGAAGACAAAAAGACCGGAGCCGATGATCAATGTGATGCCCACCCATGTGGTGGCGCTGGGCCATTCGTCAAACAAGACAACGCCAAACACCACAGCCATGGGCATGGCGGCATATTCCAGTGGCGCAAGCAGGCTGGCCTCTGACAGGCGGTAGGCCTGAGATATGAAGAAGCCGCCAAAGGCAATGGAGGTGCCGATCAGGATCAGAACAGGCCAATCGCCAAGCGCAGGCATATGCCAGGGGCGCAGCAGGAATTGCAGCATTTCGCCGCCACTGTCCGCCCATCGACCATGTCCCAGAAACAGGCCAACGGTGCTGGAGACCAGAATGAAGGTGATCTGAATGAAAATCGACATGGTGGCCGCGCTTTCGGTGTTGCCGATTTTACGGGTCAGCACATGCAGCAGGGCATAGGCCACAGCTGCCACCAGTGGCAGCAGCAGGGCGAGGTTGAAGCCATCGGCGCCGGGGCGGATCATGACCAAGACGCCGAACATCCCCACACCGACCGCAGCCTGACGACGCGGGCCGATGGTTTCTCCCAGCAGTAATGCGCCAAAGGCGGTGATCAAAAGCGGCGCCACAAAGAAGACCGCCATGGCATCGGCCAGCGGCAGGACCGCAAGGCCCAGAAAGAAGGTGGTATTGGCAAAGACAACGCAGCATCCGCGCAGCAGGTGCATGCCCAGACGTTGGGTGCGCAGGGCGGACAGGCCACCTTGAAATGGTACGATTACCACCAAGAGAATGGCCAAACCCACCAGAGAGCGGATCAGCACAATCTGATGCAGGGCATAATCGCCGGACAGGAACTTGATGGCCGCATCATTGATCGCAAAAAAGAAGACGGCGATCAGGGCAGAGAGCGGGCCAAGAGGAATGCGATTGGTCATAAACACCTGATGTCGCCTGCGGCGCTTACGGTCTAGGCCAAAAGCGACCAAAGGCACATTTTTAATAGATTTTTTGAGCTCTATGGTGTGCTGGGTCTATTTTGTCATGGCTTTGACCACGGCTTTTGCGATGGGGCCCACCATGGCTGGTGCCAGCGCGCCAAATGGGTCGCGTGCCATGCTTTTTAACGCTTCAGACGCGGCTTTGGCCTCTTCGACGGCCACACGCAACTCCGCTTCGATATCTTCGATGGCCATGTCGCGCACTTCAGCCACTGCTGTCGTTTCTTCGCCGACAGTGGATTTTGCGGCAAGGCCAATGAGGAGCGCTGTGAGTGCGAGGTTGACCAGCGCCACAATCAGAGCGGAGGCGGCGGGCGAAAGGGATGTGGAAAGGGCGAAATAGGCGGCAAGATTGAGCATGATCAGACCCACCGCAGCGGCGATGCCTGCCGCTGCCATCAGGCCGGTTTGGCGTCGCAGTACAGCGAGGTGACGCTGTGCGATCAGGCGTTCTGAGCGCAGGATGATGGAGATGTTACGCGACAGGCGGTTCATTGTGGCGCTCCTTATTTGCTGCGGCCGAGCAGGAAGCCGACGGCAAAGATGCCCAGCCCCAGCAGAAGTGCATTTTTATGTGGAATCTGATCAAGCTCTTCGAGCAGGTCGGATAGGTTATCTTCCCACGGCTGACTGTCTTCGGAAGAAGGGGCCCCAGTGTTCGCCTCCGTTGAAGACGTCTCTGCATCCTCGGAGCGCGCGGCTGTGGTGCGGCTCTCATCAAGCTGTTTGCGCAGGTCTGCCAGTTCGGCTTCCAGCTCTGCTTTGGTGGCCATGGTGTCTGTCCTTTCGGGGCCCGCTGAGGGCGGGAGGAAATCGGATGCGTGTTAAGCCGGCCTGCAACCTTGGGCGTCGACGTTGAGTTTTGCACGCCGTATACGGGGAAAGCCATCTCTATTTTCCGCCTGCGTGCGCCCCAATCGGGAACCGCGTCGCCCCTTTTGTCACCGCCCACCCACCCGCCCCGGTAACAAAAGGGGCGATGCGGAGGTTTTGGTCAGCCCTTGGC